>CAYZJM010000110.1:0-2506 GCA_964479015.1 Candidatus Woesearchaeota archaeon | reverse complement strand
TGGAAAAATCCGTTCTAATTACTACCCCTCAAAAGAGGAAATTACTATCAAACTTATTTGCAATAAAAAAGGAAAAATTATCGGAGGCCAAATTATAGGTGGCGGAGAAGTTGTTGGAAGATTAGATTTAATCTCATTGGCTATAAAAAAGAGATTATCCTTAAACGAATTAATAAAACTAGAAACATGTTACAATCCTGCATCATCCCCCATCTTTGACCCTTTAAACGTAGCTGCGGAAATTTGTTTAAAAAAATTAATAATTACAAGAACTAAAAAATAATATGAGCTTAGAAATGGAAATAAAAAGGACTGCAAATTATATTGATTTGGGAATAACAGATTATCTTGAAACATTTAAATTACAACAACAACTTGTTGAGAGAAGAATAAAGGATGAAATTCCCGATATAATCCTAATCTCTGAACATTTCCCCACTGTTAACTTTGGGAGAAGGGAAAAGAACAATACGTTCTCAGACAACTTAACTCAAGAGATGAAATCTTTAGGATTAGAGTTTAATGAAAAAAATGCTATAAAATACCTTAAAGAAAAAGGAATTGATTTTTCAAAAACCCCTAGGGGAGGAGGTTCAACTTTTATAGGCCCTGGACAAATTAATTTTTATCCTATCGTAAAATATGGAAGGATTTCAAAAGATTTTTTTGGACCTGGGGGATATCTTAAGATTCTTGATTCTATTGCAAGTGAAACAATAGATGATTATGGGTTAAAAACAAAAAAAAGAACGACTAATAAAAAAGATGGTAAAGATGTATGGATAGAGATAAACAAAAAACCTTTCAAAATCATGGGGAAGGGTATAGCTTTTGATAAAGGGATTTCTTATCATGGATTTAATATCTATGTTAAACAGGGAAGCACTAAGGGATTTAGATATGTAAACCCCTGTGGTTATTCTAATCTTGGAGCAATAAGCATTGAGGATGCTTTAGGAAAAACAATTGATACCAAAAAATTTAAAGAAAGAGTCGTAAAAAAAATAAAAGAGAAATTTAGATATGATTCAATTAATAAAATTTCAACTATTGAAATTTAAAATTATCATAAAAAATAAAAAAATAAAAATTAGATTAAAAAAGAAAGAAAATTATTTTTTCTTTAATAATCCAAATAATTCCCACAAACCAGATAGACCTACTAGTGCATAGACTGTTGTTATAAGCCATCCAACTTGAAGATATTGGACTAATTCTGCTGCAGGACTTATAGCAAAAAGACCCCAATTAAGAGCTCCAACAATCACCAAGAATCTTGCAATCTTTCCAACAAATTCTTTTTTCATTTTAACCTCCTTTTTTTTTAATTTATAATCTTTTTAATATTGAATAATTTTATTAAAGGTAATTCATTATTTAAATCTTGCTTCCAATAGGGATAAAATAGTAAAAATAAGAATAATTCAAAAGAACCGATATGAAAAAAATAACAGTTAATGATAAGATGCAAAAAAGATACTCTTATTTCTTAAAAGAGCCTACCGGAAAAAATTTTCATCCTAATTTTAAACCAGAATTAACTCCAAAAGAGATGTTAAATTTAGGTGTTTTTGGAGGGGTTTACATGAGAGACACAAAAAGAGAATTTCCTTCTTCTTGGTTTAAAAATGCAAAATTAGCAAAAGGCAAAAGAGATTGTAATTTAAATTATTTTAAGGTTTGTGCATCTCAACCATTATACATATGGAAAGAGAAAGGATGGATCCATGAAGACGATCCTAGAGGGTGGTTTCAATGGTATTGCAGATATTATCTTGGAAGAAGACACGAAGATGATGAGAGGCAGATAAAAAGATGGAATGCTTTTAGAAGACATTTAGCACAGGTAAAAAAAAATTGTGTTAAGGGAGATAAAAATTGCAGATTAAAACAAAAACAAGCTCTTCTTCATTGGGCATATGATTCAAGAAAGATTTAGAAAAATTTTAGACTAATCCACAAGTTTTTTAAATAATTAAGACCCTTACTTTTTGTGAGTTGGAGAGTTAACTTCGGAATCTGTTCTTAAATGAACAAAATTTGATAAAAACAAATTTGGTTCTGAGGAAGGTCCGCCCATCATTAACGTTGTCTTCTGAAAGGAAGAGTGTCGTGAGGCACAGCTCCAGAACAGAAACGACACAGCTTTAGTAGAGTTATGATTTATGCAATGAACTAAGAAACTAAAGATTTGATGAAACGGCTGTCTCAACAGATGCAAGGTAAAACCGCTTAGTGGAATGTTAACATGTTTGGTTTGTCATAGTCGAAAAGACAAAAAAAGAAACAACAAACAACAGAAGGTGGCCTACTCCAACTCATGTTTAGTTTTTATAAATAAATCTATATCCTTATTTAATGATTAAATTAACCCTTAAAGAGAATTAAAACAAAAGAATAATTAAGAAAAACATTTAAAGCCTCAAAACTCGTTTAAGTTAAAAGGGGGATGTAGCTCAGCGGGAGAGCACATGACTGAAGATCATGGTGCCCGGGTTCGACTCCC
>CAYZJM010000109.1:0-2529 GCA_964479015.1 Candidatus Woesearchaeota archaeon | reverse complement strand
TTGAAGAAGAAGATCATTATAGTAGAGTAGTGGAGCTTAAAGAAATTAAAAAGAATGATTGGAATCTAAACGTCCCTAGATATGTAGACACAACAGAACCGGAAGAACCAATAGACGTAAAAGAAAAAAGAAAAGAGTTAAAAGAGGTAAAAAAAGAAAGACAAAAGGTCGAAGATAAATTGGGGGGGTTTTTGGATGAATTAGGGTATTAACTAATGTATTTGTTTTATATAGACGAATCTGTAAGTGATGATGTTTTTTTAGTTGGAGGAGTGTTTTTGCCCTCTAATAAATATAGGAAGTACCGTGATACTATTAAAAAATTTATAGAGAAACAAGACGAATTAGATGAAGAGAAAACAATACACGCGGATTATATTTGGAACGGAAGAAAATTATACGATGGCTATTCTATGGAAAGAAGAGCTAAAATAACTAAAAAAATAGCCTCTTTTTTAGGAGAATCTAATTTAACACGTTTTTATAGTGCTTATCAATATATAGATAAATCAAAAAATCAAGTAGAAATATATAAAAAATTATTAGGAAAGGTGGTTGAAAAGGCAGCTAGTTATGTATCCAAAAACGGAGGGACAAGCCACAAGCAGCTTCTACTTATTTTTGATAAACGAAGTGATAAAAATAAAATACATAACGAAGCTTTTAATATCCAAAGTGAAATAGCTACAAAATATCAAAGCAGTTGTTGTTTTGTTGATTGTGGATATGAAGGAATAATGAAATATAGTCGCTTATTACAATCTGCTGACTTTGTGGCTTTTTGGACTAGACAAATAATAGAAAAGCAGAAAAATCAAACTCTATTTAATAAAAAAGACGACAGTCGCAAGATAGACTTAATTGAAAATATAGAAGAGACTTGGGCAGACAAATTAACAAGAAAACAAATAAAAAATGGACAATAATATTAAAAAAAGATTGATAAACTTTCATCGACAAGCAAAGAAATTAGAAAATAGATGCAAAAAAGATTCATTCTTTAATAACAATCTTAAGATTAAATATAAAAAAGAAGATGGTGTTAGAATTAAAACAGAACGAATAAACGAAGAAGATATGGAGTCTATTTTGATTAGATTTCGTCCCTTTTACACTACTAAAAAAGATGAAATTAGGTTTCCTGATATTTGTGATTTGTTAGCATCTAAAAATTTGGGAGATGAAACAGAAATTACAGAATATAAGAAAGCTTGGAACTTGGCTTTTGAATCTGATGGATTTAGCATAAAGATAGATAATAACAGAAAAAATATGAAGGATATTTTTTCGTATTGGTTAAATGAAGAATATTTCCATCCAGAGAATTATAAACCATTTGATAACAGAGGATTGTCAGAGCTAGTTAAAAATCCCATTATTAAGCAAATTTCTTTGATGAAATTTGTTGGTATTCTTCAAAGGTTATGTTTTGTAGTGATAAATTTTAATAAAAACATAGTGGAAGAAATATTAAGAGATAAAAATAATGAAAACTAAAGAAATACAATTAGGTCCAAAAACGTTAGAAATTCCAGTAGAATGGAAGAAGAAAGAAATTGGAAATATAAATTATCTAAAAATAAAATCAAGTGGAATTGATGAATTCGATGGAGCTAAAGAGTATTTATCTACATCTTCAATTGAAAAAAATAAATTAATTGAGATTGAAGAAAATATTAAGTTCGATGACAGACCTTCTCGGGCAAATATGCAACCCGAAGTAAATAGTGTTTGGTTTGCAAAAATGAAAGATACAATAAAAGTTTATTCTTTTACAAAGAATGATAAAGATGAAATTGATAGATTTATTTTATCTACAGGGTTTGTTGGGGTTAAGTGTGGAAATGACGCATCAGTTATTTTTTTGGAACAATACTTTTTGTCAAATTTATTTAATTGGCTCAAGAATTTAAGAGCTCATGGAACAACTCAGCAAGCAGTAAATTTAAAAGACGTGAGAGGTTTAGAGATTGTCCTTCCACCCTTCCCAGAGCAAGAAAAGATTGCGGAGGTTCTTTCTACTGTTGATGAACTTATAAAAAAAACGGATGAAATAATTGAAAAGACAAAAGATTTAAAGAAAGGATTAATGCAAGACCTTTTAACAAAAGGAATTGGTCATAGTGAATTTAAAGAAGTTGAATTGGGTCCTAAAAAAGTAAAGATTCCCAAAAGCTGGGAAGTTGTAGAGGTTGGAGATATTACTCGTGTTAAAAGAGGAGCTTCACCTAGACCAATATCAGCAGAGAAATATTTTGGAGGAAGTGTTGGGTGGATTCGGATTTCAGATGTTGGTAGGGCAGGAAAGTATCTGAATAAAACAGAGCAGTATCTTTCTGAGTTAGGAGTTAGTAAGAGTGTAAGAGTTTATCCCGGGGAGCTGATATTGAGCATTTGTGCAACTGTTGGAAAGCCTTGCATGGTGGATATTGATGCATGTATTCATGATGGAATTGTGGCTTTTAAAGATCTAGATAGCAAAATAGAAACGGATTATCTATATTATATGCTACAAAAAAGCAGAAAGAG
>CAYZJM010000108.1:0-2601 GCA_964479015.1 Candidatus Woesearchaeota archaeon | reverse complement strand
AATAGAATTTATGAAATAGATGATTCTGACAACAGAGGAATAAAAGAATCTGTTGTTAAGGAAGTTGTTGCTTCTGCTGAAGAAACTTCTCGTAAAATTGAATCAGGAGAGATTAAACCAATGACTTCTGAAGAATTCAATAATTGGTGCGATTCAATATGAGAATTGACGTTTCTCAAATTGAAGAAACTCTCATTAAACTTAAGAAAAAAGATATTTCTCTCTTCAGAGCTGTTCAAAAGAAAATTAATCAAATCTCTAAAGGAGATATTACTTTTTATTAATCCTTTCAAAAACCTCAGGGGAAACCTTAAAGACCATAAAAGAGTCCATGTTGGAAGTTTTGTCCTTCTCTTCAAAGTTGAAAAAGACACCATTATCTTCACTAAATTCTGTAATCATGACCAAGCTTACTAAATCATCTTGAACAGCAATCTCTATACATTCTATTAACTCTCCAACACTAATTCAACAAGCATACCTAAATCTGAATCAAATTCTACTTCTCAAAATCAAAAAGTTTAAATAATTCAACATATTTATGTTTATTCACAGATAAAATGGTCTCCATAACACTTTCAATTCCTGAAGAAGTAAGAAAACAAATGAAAAAATTCTCAGAAATAAACTGGTCTGCATTTGTTCGCTCTTGTATTGAATCTAAAACTAAAGAACTTGCTTGGAAACAAGAGATGTTAGAAAAATTAAATTCCCCAGAGGAACAAGAATTAATCAAATGGTCTGTCGAATTAGGAAGACAAGCTAAAAAAGAAAGATTAAAAGACTTGAAAAAAAGAGGATTAGTATAAATGAAATTAGTTTTAGATAACAATATACTATTTTCATTAATGAACCCAAATTCAACTGCATCTTTTTTATTTTCTTCATTAAATTCAAAATTTATTGCTCCAGAATTTATAAAATCAGAATTTGAAAAACACAAAGAAATTTGTTTATTAAAACCAGGATTATCTAAAAAAGAATTTGAATCAAGATTAGAGCGAATTAAAAGCTCAATTAAATTTGTTGATGAATCAAAATATAAGGAATTTTTTAATACCTCAAAACAATCAATTTCATATGAAAAAGATATTGACTTTTTAGCACTTGCACTTTCAACAAAATCTGCAATTTGGTCTAATGATAAACACTTAAAAGAACAATCACTAGTTCCAGCATTAACAACAGAAGAATTAATCAAATTATCTTCTTGAACAGCAATCTCCATACCTTTTCTTAACTCTCTAACACTAATTCAACAAGCATACCTAAATTTGAATAAAATTCTACTTAATTCTCAAAATCAAAAAGTTTAAGTAAGTATAAACTGTGTTTATACATATCGGTTAAAATGACATCAATAACTTTATCAATCCCAGCAGAAGTCAAAAAAAAGATGGAAAAATTTTCATGGCTTAATTGGTCCGCATTAGCAAGAGAAGCGTTTGTAAAAAGAATGAAACAGATAGAGGCATTAGAAAAACTTGAAAATGAAGTTTCTAACTCAGAGTTAACTGATGAAGATTGCATAAAACTAGGGAGAGAGCTAAAAGAATTAATTTCTAAAAAGTATGAGGAATAATAAATGAAACTGGTTATAGATACAAATGTACTCTTTTCTTTATTTAAATCAGGTTCATTTACAAATAAATTATTAAAAAAATTCAAATTTGAATTATTTGCTCCAAAAGAAACAATTGAAGAATTAGAGAAATATTCAAAAATTATTTGTTCCAAATCAAAAATATCTAAACAATCTTTTTCATCACACTTAAAATTCCTATCAAAATTCATAAATTTAAGAAGACCCTCACAACATTCATTATTAAAAGCAAAAGAATTAATTTCACATAAAACAGATGTTCCATTTATTGCACTAGCATTAGAACTCGACATTCCAATCTGGTCAAATGATCTGCATTTCAAAGAACAATCATCTATCAAGGTATTTAACACTGAAGAATTAAAAGAATTTTTAGACTCTTAATTATCCTAAACCCCAATTTCAATTATTTTCTTAACTTTCCAACACTAATTCAACAAGCATAATAACCTAAATCAAACTGAAAACATAATCTCATTTTTCAATATTTTTAATAAGAAATTGTTTTATTTTGTAATTTAAATCTTCCATTTCATTATTTTCCAAGCCACGGATTTGCCTTAAAAAAAGCCACGGATTTTTACTTTTTTAGACATTTTTAGAGATTTTCGTGGCTTTTTATCTGATTTATCCAAACACAAAAAAGACATTGGATACTGACACTAGATACTTACAATGGATACTTAATACTGTCATTAAAACTCACCTCTAACTCTCTCCCAAAATAAAGGATTTAAAGAGTAATCCCAAATTCCTAAAAAGTCTTAATTTTAACCTAAATCTACGGTGATGGTATCTCCACTCTCGGTGATAGAAGAATCTCCTAAACTATAACTCCCAGTCCATTTAGGAATAGCATTCTCTGTTCCACTTCCGGTAAAACCACTCCCACTTTCTGTATCCACATAACTCTTATGGGCAAAATCAGTATCTGCACTCCCCATATCTCCAGTAGAAGAATATCCCGCTGTCCCATCCACTTCTAATAGTTTCCCTGG
>CAYZJM010000107.1:0-2624 GCA_964479015.1 Candidatus Woesearchaeota archaeon | reverse complement strand
TAGATTCTATTAATGGGATAATCCAAGGAATATGTTCTTTTAAGAATTGAAATTTAGAACTCTTTACTCCTTTTTTTTCTATATCTTTTATAGCTTCAATAATCTCTTTCTTGTTTTGCATGTCATTTTTTTCATTAATAAGATTATAGATTATTTGAAATGGATCTACATTTGAAACAGAAACATTGTTTAAAATATTGTTATTACCTTGAATAATTACTCCTTTATTTTTTATTAGATTGCCTGTTTTTTTCTCTTTTTTGTTAAGCATTTCTCGGAGATTATTTAAATGTGCTTTAATAATTACATCTGAGACAGTTCCGTTCACAAAGACTTTTTTGTTTGAGATAAGAATTAAATCAGTCCTCTCTTCTTTTGATTCTAAAGAAACAGCATCCATATAAATATGACCCACATTCTCTTCATCTGAAAATAAATGGGATACAGAAGTTACAAAGAGAAGAATCTCTATAGGAAAAATACTTAGCGTTTTAGTTCCTTTTATTAACTCATACCAAGAAAAAAGAATATTGTCAAAATACTCGTAAAATCCTTTATCCCCCATATCAATAAATAGTGTTTTGCTACAACTTTCTTTAATATATTTCTTAAGAGTAGAGATTAAATCTTCATAGATCTCATCGTTGCTATTTATAATTGTGTACACAACACAAAAACCCTGTTTTATCAAATAATCAAAATTGTATCTCTTGTATTTATTTTTCCCAGACATTATAGCCTTTCTAAAATCGCTTGGAAATGCAACTTCTGAAAAAGTTATGGCTTTAGGTCTTTTACTCATCTAACCCTCCCTCTTGATCTTCTCAATTAACTCTTTACTCTTCCCAAAACTATTCTCAAGTTTATCTAAAATCTCTTTAGAACTCAAACTTTCAACATCTTCTTTTCCATTAGGATTGTTTATATCTAAATTAAAATTTCTTTTTTCAATATCTTCTTTTGAAACTTTCCAGCAATATTTTTCAAATTTCTTATTTTTCCTATCATTCCACCATTCTCTTTCTAAATCAAACTCTTTAATATTAATAGGATGTGTTTTATTATAGGTTTTATACCCCTCTGGAAGAGGGTGTTCAAAATACCAAATTTCTTTAGTTCCTTTTGAGTTTTTTTCAAAAAAGAGTAAGTTTGTTCTGATTCCAGTATAAGGATTAAACACTCCATTTGGAAGCCTGACAATTGTATGTAAATTAAATTCTGTAAGAAGTTTTTGTTTTATCCTTGTTTTAACACCTTCTCCAAATAAAAATCCATCAGGCAGAACAATTCCGCATCTTCCTTCTTCTCTTAAAAGTTTCATAATCAAGATTAAAAATAAATCCGCTGTTTCTCTTGTCTGAAATTCATTTGGAAAATTTCTTTCAATTCCTTCTTCTTCAGCTCCTCCAAAAGGAGGATTTGTAACAATAACATCAACCATTTCTTTTGAAGAATAATCTCTAAGAGGTTTGGATAATGAGTTATCATGTTTAATGTTTGGTTCCTCAATATCATGTAACATCATATTAGTCATGCAGAGCAAATGAGGCATTGGTTTTTTCTCAACACCCCTCATATTTTTTCCTAATTTCTCTAATCCCTCAACACTATCAATTTCTTTTCTTAAATTTTCTAAAGCACAAATCAAAAAACCACCCGTGCCACAAGCAGGATCTAAAACAATCTCTCCTAATTTTGGATTTACCATATTCACAATAAACTGAGTAACTGCTCTAGGGGTATAAAACTCTCCTGAACTTCCTGCACTTTGAAGCTCTTTTAAAATTGTTTCATAGATATCATTAAATAAATGCCTATCTTTTGAAGAAGTAAAATCAATTTTATTTATCTCATTAATAACCTGCCTCATTAAAACACCGCTTTTCATATAATTATAAGTATCTTCAAAAACCTGTTTTACAATTTGAGCTTTTCTACTATTTTGAACATCAAGATTTTTTATTTCTTCGAAGATTTCCTTGTTAACAAAATCCAACAATTCCTGCCCAGTAATTCCCTCTTCATCAGAAGCCCAGTTTCTCCACCTTATTTTTTCAATTAAAGGAGATTTATAATTAGAATCTTCTGATTCTTTTTCTTCTTCCATTGCATCAAAAATCTTAAGAAAAATCATCCAAGTCATCTGAGAGATTCTCTGAGCATCTCCGTCAACACCAGGGTCTCTTCTCATTATGTTTCTTATTGAATGGACTATTCCCGAAATATTATAGTTATTTCTTAGTGAATTTTCTACTTTAGCCATGCCCTCTTTAAAACAAGGATCTCTTTTAAATATTATTAATAATCAATTTTAAACCTTACCATATCCTTTTTCCAGCCTTATAATTCCTTAAAACCTCTTCAAAATGTTTTTTCCAGCAAGGGATATGAAAACACTTAAATTCCTTAATTTTATTTCCCGACTTCACAATAAACATAACATAACTTTCCTTTTTCTCATTAATATTTTTTAAACATTTTATGCAGTATTTCATCTATTAAATTAGTAGGTACAGACACTTAAATATATTTCGGTACAGACATATTAACTCTATAGTAGTTTCTGTACTGCTGTGTTGCATGATTAAGCAATAACCTTAAATATTCTATATTTGGCTTTGTAA
>CAYZJM010000106.1:0-2628 GCA_964479015.1 Candidatus Woesearchaeota archaeon | reverse complement strand
AGAAAATGGAAAAAATGCTAAACAATTAAATAATCTTTTGGGAAAAAAAGTCAAAATAATCCCTTCTCCTAAGGGTCCTGATGACATTAAAAATTTTGTTGAATCAATTGTCAGTCCAAATTCATTTAAAGATTTGGATGTCACTCCCGAGGAGGTTGTGATACATTCTGGAGGAAAGAATAAAGCATCTCTTATAGGAAGAAATAAAAAAAGGCTTTTGGAGATGAAAAAAATAATCAAAAGTTATTTTGATAAAGAACTAAAAATATTATAATGTTTATGGTAATTTTTAATTATCTTTAATTAAAAAAAATAACCCTTTAACACAATATTTTTAAACTATTTATATCAAGGATATCTAATGGGACAAAAAAACGCTCAAAAAATGAAGAAGATTCGGAAAAAATTCCGCTGGAAAAATAGGAATTATAAAGTAAGAACTCTAGGACTTTACGCTAAATCTGACCCTCTAGGAGGAGCAAACCAAGCAAAAGGGATTGTTCTTTCAAAATTCCAAAAAGAAGCTAAACAACCAAATTCTGCTATGAGAAAATGTTGCAGAGTTCAACTCACAAAAAATGGAAAACAACTTGGAGCTTTTATTCCTGGAAATCTTGGACAAAAATTTATTGATGAGCATGATGAGGTTATGATTGAGAGAATTGGAGGCAAACAAGGAAAAAGTAAAGGAGATATTCCCGGGATTAAATTCAAAGTTATAAAAGTAAATGATCAGCCTTTATCAAGATTGGTAAGTGGCAAAATCGAAAAAGGTAGAAGATAATGGTTCAAGAAAAAGTTCAAATCCCTTCATTCAAATTATTTGATAAATATGATGTTTCTTCAATAGAAGTTAAAGATCCCGGATTAAAAGATGTTATAAAACTTGATCAAAAGTTAATTGTGAAAAGTCATGGGAGAAATTTGCAAAAGTTTGGACAAACAAAGATCAATATTGTTGAAAGATTGATGAATAAGCTATCTGTTGCTGGACATAGAGGAAAAAAACATAAGATTATTATGGGCCATTCTACTGGAAAATATGACAAAAAAATGGGGACTGTCCTAAAGTCTTTTGAATTAATTGAGAAAAGAACAAAGAAAAATCCTATAGAAGTTTTAGTCCAAGCAATTGAGATATGTTCTCCAAGAGATGAAGTTACGGTAATAGAATATGGGGGTGCAAGATATCCTCAAGCAGTCGATGTTTCTCCTCTTAGAAGAATTAATCTTGTATTAAGGTGGATGGTTCATGGTGCAGGTGATAAAGCATTCGGAAAAAAGAAGAGTCTTGCAGAAGGTCTTGCAGAAGAAATAATTTTAGCATCAGAAAAAAATGGAGAAAGTTTCGCTTTTAAAAAGAAAAATGAATCAGAAAAACAAGCTGATTCTGCAAGGTAAGATTTAAAATTCTTAAACACTTTACAATAAAATGGGACCAAGACATTGCAACAAAGGTAAACCAATAGTATTGTTAACAAGTGAGATTTATCGAAATAAAGACAACAAATGGAGGTCTGACTTGGATGGTCATATAACGTACTCTGCAGGAGCAGAGATTTATAAAAAAGAAGGAGGCCTATCTAAAATTGTTATATGTGGGGGAAAGATAAATGGTAAAGATTGCCCTGTCCTCTCAGAAGTTATGAAAAAAGAATTGATTAGAAGGCATAAAATTTCGGAGGGTTCTATCTATATTGAAGGAAAATCTGTTGACACAAGTGAAAATGCAGAAAATTGTAAAAAGCTCTTAGATACAATGGATCTTGAAAAAGATGTAATTCTTGTAACGAGAGACTACCATTTACGCCGTTCAAAACATCTTTTTGAAAATTATGGTTTTAATGTTGAAGTAAGAAGTGCTGAAGAGATATTAAAAGAAAAATCTAAAGGACATAAAAAACTAATGGATCAATTTCAAAAATCTTGTAAATATTTTGAAAAGAGAATTTTAAATTTTGGTTTAAATACCTTGTTATACCTCCCAAATGGGTATGGGGAGAAGGTAGTAAGAGAGAAAGTGCATAGAGAAATAGATAAAAAGGGGAGGAGAGATTTTTATTAAGATAATTTTAAAAGGTTATCAAAACTCGGTTCACCATGTATCCTTGGAGTCATTTTTTATTTGCATTTTTGATAGCACAGATTTTTGTTTATGCAGGTCAATTTAACTATTTTATAGCTTTTATTATTGCTTTCTCTGCTATCCTAATAGATTTAGATCATTGGGTTTATTATGGCCTTAAACATAAAAACTGGAACCTTAGAGCTGCTTGGAATGTTGCAGTGGTCGTGCATGAAAAAGGGGAAAGAACAGTAATACATCGTCTTTCAGGTTTTTTCATTATATCTATGATTGCAGTATTATTTTATTTTATAAATTCTAAAATTTTCTTAATCTTAATTATATCTTATTATAGTCATATCTTTCTCGATTTAGTTTCTATTAAAACATTCCAAAATGGAGAAACTAAAAAAATCAAATTAGGGAAATATATTATTGAAATTAAAAAAAGTGAAATTTTTTGGGACCTAATTTTTATTATCGGAATAGTATTTTTTCTTTTTTAATGATCTTAATGTAACCCCCAAAATTATTATTTTTAAAAATATTGAAAACATTTAAAA
>CAYZJM010000105.1:0-2635 GCA_964479015.1 Candidatus Woesearchaeota archaeon | reverse complement strand
CTGTGAGGAAGTAGGGGGGGAAATTTGTAAATCTGGAGAGATATGTTCTGGAGATGTTGAGAATACAAAGGATGGAAAATGTTGTTTAGGAGATTGTGAAGAATCTGAAAAAAGAGATATTGGGAAGATTGTAGGATGGTTGATAATAATCTTTATTATTGGTTTTATTGGGTGGTTCTTCTTTAAAAGATATAAAGGAGTGAAAAGACCATTTAACTTATTAAAGATTGCAGAAGGAAAAAATAAAAGACATTAAAAAAAGATTTAAAATACCACTTTCAATATATTTTAATATTCAACAAAATTAAAAATTAGGTTTTTATCTCTCTTCATTATTATTTTCTTTATTGCCTTTATTCTTACTTCCAAGGATTTCTCTTAATTTTTTTTCAAGAATTGATTTTTCAATTCTTGCGACTCTTGCAAGCTCATCATAACCATGAAGTCTTCTTATTAGTTCATTAAGCATATCACTCCAACCACCACTTGTAAGAGCAAGATATTCTGGTGAGTTTATTTCAACATGGGCAGGCATATGTTTAAACAAAAGAACAACAAAATCAATCATTTCTTCAAATTCTAACTCTACTTCTGCAAAACTGGAATAGAACTCTTTCTTTTCTACTTTTCCTTTGCGATTTACAGTATCTGTCTCTTTTTCATTTTTTTGAGGCTCTTTAATATCCTTTTTTTTAACTTTAATCTTTGATTCTTTGTCAATTTTATTTATTAGAGTTTCAAGTGTCTTTGTGAGATGTTCTGGAGGTCTTCCCATCACCTGGAATATTACTGTTGCGTTTATCTTTTGATTTTCTTGATCTTTCATTATTTAATTTTGTCTTTTTTGTTTTTTAACCTTTTCGATAATAAATAAGGACAGAAGCAATGCACAAAAAGCTATAAGTCCATAGATTGCATGTTTTTGTTCTTCATTTAATTGACTTTTTATACTTTTTGGGTTTTCTTCTATTGGGTTGAGTTTTATTGTTTTCATAGTTATTGAAGAAGTTTCTCTTTTGTTTATGGGTTCTATCTTTTCTTTTGATTCCCCTTTCCCAAGAATAATCTTTTTACTTCTTTTTGGAGTTTCATCTTCTTCATTTTGTTCTTTTTCATATTCATCTTCTTGTTCTTCTACATTTTCAGAATCATCTACATTACTCTCCTCATTCTCTTCTTCATCTTCAGAAGTTTCTTCGTAATCTTCCGTTGATTTTACACAAGGAGATGGAGAACTATTCTTCATATTTTCTAAACTCACTTCTCCGATTCCCTTTACTTCTGTTAAATTATCTACAAAATTAAAAGGCCTTAATTCGATAATTCTTTCTGCATAAACTGGGCCAATCCCATTAATTTCTTGTAACTCTTCTTTTGAAGCAGAATTTATATCAATTTGACCAGCATCACATTCTGAAGAAATAAAAGACATCTCAAAAATAAAAACAATAATCTCTAGAGAAAAAATAATCTCTCTGATACCCATAAGCCATTAAGGATTAAATAGATTATAAAATTTATTATTTAAAAAATTGAGCAAATCTTTTTCCTTTCTTTTTCGATTCTTCTAAAGAAATAACCCAGTTGTTATTAGTCTCTCTCAAATGCTTTGGTTCCACAAAAAGCCATCCTTCTCTAGAGAATCTTAATGCTATCACTGGTTTTAACCCAAATATTTCAGAAAAAACTAAAAAATTGTTTATTTGTTCTTTTGAGATATATTTTACTGGTTTTTTACTTGATTTAACCTCAATGGCATATTTTCTTGATTTGCTTTTCCCAGCAATTAAATCACAATCAGCATTTTCCATTGTTCCACTCCCAGCAACCCTCACAGCTCTAAAGCTATTTTCTATAAATTTTTGATATAATTCTCTTTCTGATTTAGAACCTTTTGATTTATTGTTTGGCATTTTTACCTCTTTTTTAGTATGTTCACTAATTTTAATGATTTTTAATATCTCTTGATATCCTTCAATTTTTAATTTTTGGATACACTTCTTTATAAAAATTCCCTTCTCCTTATTTTTATAGCTCCTAACCAAACCTTTTTAATGAATTTTTTTATTCCTTTTTCATGATAATCAGTGTTCCAGGAATTAATGGATTAGGAAAAACAAAAGGATGTAGAAATGCACCAAAAGAGATTCTTAGCTCTTTTTATATTAATTCTGAAAATGTAAAGGTGATTGAGCTAGATAATTCTGATATTGAAAGGCAAGAACATAAGATATATGAAGAATCAAAAAAGATTATTGATTATTTAATCAAAAATAGAGAAAAAGGCATCTTTTTAGGGGGGGATCATTCTATAAGTTACCCCTTAGGAAAAGCTTTTATTGAAAAATCAAAAAAAGGATTAAAAAATCCAGGATTGATTATCTTTGATGCTCATTATGACTTAATGAAACCCTTAAAAAATCCGACCCATGAAGAGTGGTTAAGGGCCTTAATTGAAAATAAAGATTTTAAGGAGGTGTTGATAGTAGGAATTAGGAGAGAATCAGAAAAAATACATGAAAAAGAAAAAGATTTCGCAAATAAAAATTCAATAAAGGATATCTATTCGTAAGAGCTCGGTAAAAGAAAAAATGAATTAATCGATTTTTGTAAGAATAAAGAGGTGTATTTTTCT
>CAYZJM010000104.1:0-2663 GCA_964479015.1 Candidatus Woesearchaeota archaeon | reverse complement strand
TCATGGGTTATAGGAAGAAAAGAGCTTACAAATCAGAAAAAAACAAGTTTAGTTACTTTTTATAAGGTTTTAGAATTTTTAGGGGTAAATCACCAGGAGATATTAAATCTTAACTCACAGACCAATATAATAACTTTCAACAACGGTTCTATAGTATACCTGATGGATACAGCATACCAGCCATCAGACCCTTTATTTGCAAGATTTGGTAGTCTTGAATTAACAGGGGCTTTTGTAGATGAGGCACAGGAAACACCTCAAACAGCAATAGAAATATTAAATAGTAGGATTGGAAGACAGAAAAACCAAGAATATGGACTACCTCCGAAATTATTAGAGACCTTTAATCCCTCAAAAACACATATTTATTATAGATATTATAAACCATATAAAGATAATGAGCTTCCAAAACACCGTATTTTTATTCCAGCCCTGGTCACAGATAATCCATATATAGACGAAAACTATATAGAACAATTAAAAAAGGCAGACAAAATAACTAAGGAAAGGCTTTTGCACGGAAATTTTGATTATGAAGATGACCCCGCAAAATTATTTGAATACGACCCATTAATAGATATTTTTACAAACGAGAAAAAAACTTCTAAAGATAAATATTTAATTTGTGACGTAGCGAGATTTGGAAGTGACTATACAGTAGTAATATATTGGAAGGGATTACATATGGAAAAAATATGGGTATATGAAAAACAAGGAACAGATGTTACAAGAAAAATACTTGAGGAAATTTGTAAAAACAAGGGTATTCCAAGAAGCCATGTATTAATAGACGAAGATGGATTGGGTGGAGGAGTTGTTGATGAAATGGAAGGAGTTAAAGGATTTGTAAATAATTCTCAACCCCTGGAAACCAAACATTCCAAAAAAAGACATAATTTTGCTAATTTAAAATCTCAATGTTATTTTTATTTGGCAGATTATGTAAATAAGGGAATGATTAGTTGTTATAAAGCGGTTAATAGTAAAGTTAAATCAATGATAATTGAAGATTTAGAACAAATAAAACAAAAAGACCCAGATAAAGAAAAACCCTTGAGAGTAATCTCAAAAGAAGAAATTAAAGAACAATTAGGCAGGTCTACAGACTTTGGAGATGCAATGGCTATGAGAATGTATTATGAAATTAAGCCTCCATATAGACCTCACATAGCTAAATAATGAAAGATTCAATTTTTAAAGATAAGGACGAGGAAGAAGAAATAGAAGAAAATGTTGAGCAGGAGCAGGAAGAACAAGAAGAACAGGAAGAAGATGATGATGCTTATAAACCCTACATATCAAGGAGAGAAGAAGAATTAGAACCAGGAGAATATAGAAGAGATAAAAAAGGAAGGGTTTGGCTTAAAACAACTCCAGATGAAGATTGATTTCATCATATATATAAAAACCACAAACATTTTAAAATTCCTAAAACAATAGATAAATATGGCTCAAAGCAAGAAAACAAGTAATTCGAATGTGAAAGGATATATTTCTAATAAGCATGCCGACTCCAAATATTCAGGAAAATCTATTACTGAAATGATGAAAGGAGAAATAAAAGATGATGAAATTCAAACTCCAAAAGGATTAGGAGCCCCCCATCCATTTAATTTTGAAGATGTTGAGAAGACTTATAAAAAAGTTGGATTTGTGGGAGGAGCATGTAATAAGATTAGAGATAGGATTTTAGGAGATTTCATGATAAGGAGTAAATCCCAAAAAGCACAGAATAAAATTAATGAATTTTTAAGAAAATCAATGCTTTCTGTTCAAGCAAGAGAATGGGTTCTTGATGCTGTAGTTAAAGGAAATGGTTTTATGGAATTAGATATTGAGAATGAAAGAGTAATGGTTCATAATGCAAATAATATGTATGTTAAAAGGAAAAAGAATGGAAAAATTAAAGAATATAATCAATTTACAGGAAAATTTAAAAATTTCACAAGAGAATCAAGAAAATTTAAATCAATTTCTCCAGATAGAATAGCACACCTAAAAATTAATAAGATAGGAGGATACCCTTATGGTCATGGATTTGTATGGGGTAATGAGAGAGTTATTGAAAATACTATTTTAAATGAACAAGATTTACAAAAATTAATAAGCAGAAAGGCGGGAGCCCCAATTCATGCCAAAGTTGGTGTACCTGGAGAGTCTGTAAATCCTACATCAATTGATAAATTTGATAAAGATTTGACTTATATGAACAATAAAACAGAATGGACTACAGATGCAAATGTAGATATGAATGTTTTAGATTTTGGGAATATAGAATCTCCATTAGTAAATGTATTAGACCATAATACTGAAATGTTTAGTTTTGGAATGGAAATTCCTTTGGTTTTATAAGGAAAGGGAAGTGTTCCAGAAGGACTGGCTAAAGCCCAAAGTGAAGATTTACAAAGAAAAATACAATCTATTAGAGAAGAAATTGAATTAATTATTTCTCAAAAGTTATTCAAACCCTTATTAGAGAAATGGGGAATAGATGAAGAAGTGGAATTTGTATGGAATCTTCCTGGTGAAGATGAGAAAAACAAGAGAATTGAACAAATTCAAAAATTATTAAATGTAGTTACTTTAGATGAGAATATGAGAAGGATGCTACAAATGGAATTAGCAAAATTAGTAAAGAAGCTGTCAATTCTGGGAAATAAAAT
>CAYZJM010000103.1:0-2695 GCA_964479015.1 Candidatus Woesearchaeota archaeon | reverse complement strand
GCAGATAGGTTTTTTTGCTCCACTTACTTTTCTTGCTTTTATAAATTTTATAAAGTTTTTACCGTTTTTTTCAACAATATCTTTATTAAAGCTTTCTTTAGACTTACACACTATTGATCTATATGGATCCATTTTTATTATTTTTGATTCTCCTTCTTTTATTATTACTTTTTCTGGAGTTTCATACATTTGAGAAACGTAAGATATTATTCCATAATCACATAATTCTTGCTCTGTTTTTAATTCCGTATCAGAAAAATCTTTTTTTGTTGTTGTTTTAGGAGGTGATATTTCTGATATTGAAGCAAGTTCAGGATTTAATATAGAAATAAGAAGCCAAGAGCTAAAAAGAAGAAGTAAACCTAAAAAGGAAGAGGAGAGTAAATTTTTTGCTTTCGATAATTTTTGAGGATTTCCAGTAGAGACAATATACTTAAAGCTAGCATAGGCTAAAACCCCAAAAGTTAATATTACTCCCAAGGTAATACTCCATTCAAAAAAGTACTCAACTAAATTAGCGATAGTAGATTCACTACTTAAAGATATTCCGGTAGGTGTTTTTGGCCAGTTAATTTGTAGTGACCATTCCGATGCGTGCACAGGACTGGCAGTTAAAAAAAGAAATATTAATATTGTTTTTATTTTCTTATTCATTTTGAAATTCTATAGAAGAAAGAATTAAATCAAATTCATTTTTAAAATCTTTCCAGCTATCATAAGTTGAATTAAAAGCAAATAAAAATATTTCTTCATTTTTTTTAAATCCAACATTTTTAGATTTAAAAGTATCTCTTCCATTAATTGAGGTTACTACCTCCATTAATATGTAATCTCCTCCCTTTTCTTTTTTAATAATTCGCGATTTACTATTACCGGTTTCTTTTTGAAATTCATTCTGCATTTCTTTTTCTAGGGTAGATAGATTATTTTCAGAAAGTTCTAATTTTTGAATAGAAATTACTCCTAGTGAAAATTGAGGAACTTTACTCTTCATAGCCATAAGGATAATTTCTCCTTCTAATTTTTCTTTATTTTCTGTGGAGGTATTAGTAATATTTTCTAATTTTTTTAGTTCTTCGGGATTTATATTTTCTATTTCAGGAACAGAACGAGAACCTTGATCAGTTCCAGGATTAAATAATTTAAGAACTTGATTATCTTCTATTTTTTGCCAGTCAGGAGGGAATTTTAAACTTATTTTTTTGTTTTTTGATTCAAAAGTTTTTGAAAGAGAAATTTTATCTCTCTTTTCTTTTTTTTCTTGTTGATATTCAATTGAGATTCCCTCTTCTTTTATTTTATCAATTGACTTATTTATTTTTTCGCCTTGATTAAAAACCCTTATAGTTAAAATTCCGATAAGAATAATTATAATTCCAATATATATAAATTTTTCTTGTTCATTATTTTCTTTTTTCATATTAGAAATTTAGAAGTTTAGATTAGTAATTTTCCACCATACACCAAACTGATAACCAATAAGAGTTAAAAATATTCCAACTATAATCCATGCGAGAAATATTAATAAATAACCTTTTAGAGCAAATTCCCATACTTTAAATACTTTCTGCATTGTTTTTGGATCTCCTAATCCGGTGTAATAAAGGTATCCAGTGTAAAGGAGTAATAAAATTAATGAATAGGGGATTATAATCTTTACTAAGACTTCTTCAATTATTAATCCAATCATTACAAATAAATGACTTATCTTGCAGTCCTCTCGACTGTTAAGGTTTGGATTTTCTTCTGCAAAGATATTAGTATTTCTTCCACAAGGAACAACCCCCTTGAATTGACTAGCAGTAGGCGGTTTTATTTCTATAGTTCTACCAGCTGATTCTCCTGTCATCGAAGGTTTGCATGTTTCTTCCAAACAAGGCGTAACGGACCATGTGTAGGTTCCTTCTTTTTTTAAGTCGTAGTAAAAATTATTTTTTGTTATTATTTTATTTTTAATTTTTCTTTCTAATGATCCTGATTTAGGCAAATAATTCATATTTATTTCATACGCTTTTGCTCCCGGTACATGATCCCAAGAAAAGAGTTGATAGCTTTCGTTTAAAGAAACTACAAATGGTTCACTAGCACTTTCTTTTGCCCCCGGACTAAGATTTTTTGGTTTTTCAAGATAAGGTAGAAATAATTCCCAATCGCTCTCTTCTCCACAAAGAAGTTCTTTTTCTTTATCTTTAATTGTGGCAGAAGTTATTTCCCCTTTTTCTTCTACTGGTTTTGCACAAGAAATTACAGCCCATTTATAGAAAGTTGTTTTATTTTGTTTTTGCTTTGGATGCCATAATTTTATATCTCCGTTATAAGTGTAATTATTTTCATTTGTAATTATTGCAGTTTTTAATTCTGGATTCTCGCTTCCAAAACCTACAGGATCAGATAAAGAAGCTATAGCAACATCTATGTTTGAAGTTTCTTCATAAAAGGCAAAAATATAAGATTTTGCCCCCGGAACTCTTTCCCAATTGAAATAAATTGGGACTGCAATTCCTCCACCATCTGTTGGTGTAATTGATTTAGGAGCTCTTCCGGTTGTTATAAAACTGAAAGGAGCATCTTCATAATTTTTTGATCGCCATTCAGAACATTTTTTATTATTCTCTACCCAATTGTTGACTTTTTCATAGTATTTTTTATTTTTTTCTTCATTGTAGTAGCTTATATCCCTTTCTATTCCGTGATT
>CAYZJM010000102.1:0-2728 GCA_964479015.1 Candidatus Woesearchaeota archaeon | reverse complement strand
GATTAGTTGCTTCACTCATATTTTTATTCCTCTTCTAATTGTTTTTTAATTACTTTATCCAATTTATCTACATCAATATCTTCTTCAACAGATTCTTCTGAGTTTAAACCAGAGCCATCTGCCTTTCCTTTACCTGGTCCCGTACCTCTTCCATGAGGTCCCGTACCATCAGGGATTTCTCCTCTAGGATTTTTATTTTCATCCTCTAAATCTTCTTCTGGAATTATTTTCTTTCCATCTTTTGTTTCTATTTCTAACCCTTTCTCATTATCTTTCTCCTCTTCTGGGGGATAAACATTACCAATTGAAAAATCAGCAGATACTACAGTTTCAATAAACTCTTTTGCAGAAAGATCAGATTCTATAAACTTCGAAGGATCCAAAACTTCTTCTTTTACACCAGCCATATTTTTTACAATACCTGTAATGTATTTGTATTCTTTTGTTCCAAAATCATCTTCTTTCTTTCCGAAAGTTTCTGCAGTAATTTCTTTTGCTTTATTCCAATATTGTTCTAATTCTTTTTCTGTTTTTCCAATTTCCTTTGCTAAACTTTTTAAAAAAGGTGAAGGCATATTTATTCTCTCCTATAAATTTTCTTTTCTCTATAATTATAATAGTTAAAACATATTCAAAAGATATCCAGAAGTTTGTTTGTCTACATTATACTTTTTAAGATACTGCATTAAATATTCTTTTCTTGTTTTATTAGAATCTTCTTCTTGAATATCAGAACTTTCTTCTGAAGTTAAAATAGAAATATCTCTTATATAAGTATTTGAGGATTTGAATTTATCAAATACAGATTTTACTGAAGGAGCATTCTTAACTGTTAAAATATAATCAATTTCTGAATTATTATAATCTTCTATATTCTCATTATAATCAATATCTACAAATTCTAAATATGTATTTAACTCTTTTTCCCTAAAATCTTCTCCTTTTCCTGAATCTCTTATTAATATTTTTCCTTTTTGATTTCTTTCATCATATCGAGTTTGATAAGGAGTTCCTATATAATTTTTTGATTGAAGATGTACATGACCACCAATTCTTTTAATTCCAGGAAACATCTTATCATACTTAGAAAGATCAATTCCATGGTTTTCTCCTCCCATGAAAACAGTCTCATCTTCAAAATGATAATAGAGATAATTTATGGAAGAATTCTGATAAAGAGCATCTACATTAAAACTTTTTTCTATTTTGGTAAAAAATGAAGATTCAGAAAATTCATTCTCATAAAACTCCTTCATTGTCTTTGAAGAAAAATCATTCTCTTTCAAAAAATTTGTAGAAATCCATGGTAAATAAAGAGATCTTTTACCATCTTCTGATTCAAGAATACAAGGTTCTTTTATAACTCTTACATTATCAAAATTCTTTAAAGGATCAATTGAATAAGAGTTCCATGTTCCATTAAAATCATGATTTCCTTGTAGTATAATAATCTTTTTCTTTAAATTATTTTTGATAAATCTAATAAATAGATTATATTCTTCAGGATAAGGTTTAGATGTATGAAATGTATCTCCTAACAATAAAATGAAATCTCCATCATTAGTAGTCTCTGTAATGTCTCTCAGTATTCTTTTTCCTGCAGTAAAAAAAGGTTCCTCTTTTCGTATATGTAAATCTCCAACAACAACTTCCCTCATTTTCTAACTCCTGAAATAGAAAAATTTTCTATAATTTCTTCTTTCTTTTTAAAAGAAGAATTCTTAACTTGAATTTCCATTTTATCAAACAAAGCTTCTTCTAATCTTTTCTTATATTTTGTTAAATCCACTTTTTTATTTTCTTTTTTAAAAGAATCTGATAAAAGAAAAAGCTTTTTATCAAAAAATTCTAAAACATCTCCTTTTTCTAAAACAATTCCATTAGCAGAAACATCTTTTTTAATTGTTATAATTAATCTCATTTTTAACTCCTAAAATTTTATAATATCTATTTCTATCTTCTTCTGTAAAAAGTTTTTCTGATCTATAATAATTATGATAAGCTGTAATTGAAGATGAACTTCTATACTTATCTGGCATTGCTTGAGGAGGTTCTGTAAATTCTTTTATAGGAATATTTTTTGGAAGATCTTTTACAATAGAATTCAACTTTATATAAGAGGCATGTGTTTTATGATATCTTTCCTGATATTCATAACATAAAGCAAGAAAATGTTCATACATCCATTTATAGTTTTCTGAGGACTCTCTTACCCATTTGGAACAAGGGTGATTGATATGAGTTGCCTTATAAAGATTATTTTCTTTAATTCTATCTAAGTGAAACCAATATTTTCTTAATCTTCCTGATTTAGATAATTGGTATCCTTGTTTTCCATCTAATACTCTATGAGTAATACATAATAACTGAGCAGATTCAAGTATCATTTTTATCACATGTTTATTACTCATAATTTCTGCAGATTTTTCTGGATCTTTATCTAAATAGAATATATTCATATTTATATTATACTCCATTTTTGGTGTTTTTTAAATTAAAATTTAAGAAAGAACCTCAATAAGATCTTGTTTATTAAACCAAACAGTATTATATGGCTCTGGAAAATTCATAAATAAAAATAAAGTTTGTCTTCCAGATTCAGAAAGAACTCTAACCTCAGTTTTACCATCTCCAGTATCTGCTATTATTGTTTTATAATTAGCTTCCTTCAAGATTTCAATTCTATCACCTTTTTCCAAAATAATTTTTTTATCATCTTGCTCAATTG
>CAYZJM010000101.1:0-2734 GCA_964479015.1 Candidatus Woesearchaeota archaeon | reverse complement strand
CAACAACATCTCAAGCTACTCTTGCACTTGATAGATCAGATAGTTCTGTTGAAGATTATTCAGAATGGATTTCATCTCAAAATAAGACTACAGAGGATATTATTTGGTACTTACAAATAGATAATTCAGAGGAAACATTATGTAAGATATCTTATGAGGAAGATTATTATAGTATTGAAATAGGAGAAGATAAAAAAATCAATAAGATAGAAGGAACAATTGGAGAGTGTTTAAGGTTATCTCAAGAGGATTATTGGCTTGAAGTAGATCCAGATTGTTATGGGGTTGAATTTTCAATTTCTTGTAACGAATCTTTTTCTACGAACAGATTATATAAGGAGAGGGGTTCATCAATAATTAATGTTTTAGGATCTTTAAGTAGTTCTTCAGAGGGAGGGACAACTGTTGAAAAAGTTGAATCTCTTTGTTTTAAGCAAGGAGGGCATTGTGATTATGAAGGGAGTTTATGGGCTTCAATGGTCTTAGATTCCTTAGGGTATGATATCTCCTCATATTTACCTTATTTAAGAGTAGGAGCAGAAGGATTTGAAAACAAAGAGTATATTCCTTCTTCTTTTTTATACTCTTTAACGGGTTCAGATGATTATAGAAACCAGGTTTTTAGTTCTCAAAAAACAGTTAATGAGATGAGTTACTGGGAAGAATCAGGAGATAAATATTATGATACTGCAATAGCCAGTCTCCCTTTTCAAAGAAGTGAGCCTAGGCAAATTGAGGAGTCAAAAGAGTGGATTATGGATGTTCAAGGAGATGATGGATGTTGGGATTCAGGAAACATAAAAAATACAGGGTTTATTCTTTATTCTCTTTTCCCAAAATCAATTTCTGTTGAAGGTTCAGATGGTTCAAGTGGGAAGGTTGATTGTGAAGATGCAGGATATTATTGTGTTTCACAGCCTGATTGTTCAAAAGTAGGAGACACATTGAGTTCTTCAGAGTATAGTTGTGCAGGAAATCTTGTTTGTTGTACAGAGGATAATGTTTTAGAAACTTGCTCAAACCAAGGTGGAGAGATTTGTAGCTCGAATGAACTTTGTGAAGGGGGTACCGAGGTTGATTCTTCAAATTTAAAATCTGGAGAAATTTGCTGTATTGATGGAACTTGTGAAGAGATAGATACAGGAGATGGAGGGGAAGAGAATGAGTGTGTCCAAGAAGGAGGAAATTGTAGGTTATCTTGTCAAGAAGGAGAAAAAGATTCTGGTTATGATTGTGATTATGCTAGCGATGTTTGCTGTATTAAAGATGATGAAGAACTTCTCGAAGGAGGGTATGGAGTGATTATAATTCTTGTTATCCTAATTCTTTTGATGATTTTAGGGATTATTTTTAAAGAAAAATTAAGGCCATTTTGGTTCAAATTAAAGTCAAAGTTTGGTAAGAGTAATGGTAAAGGAGGTGGGCAATCTCCTAGGGGTCCACCACGAGGTCCACCGAGACCTCCTAGCCACCCAGGTTCAGTTTCTAGAAGAGATTTCCCAAGACAGAGGAATATAAGAAATCCTCTTAACAGCACGAGTGATAGAAGAACATCTTCACAAGAACAAAAAGGTAGTAAAAAAGGCTCTTCTGAAGTTGATGATGTCTTAAAAAAACTTAAAGAGATGGGGAAATAAACTTTATTAAGTGTTTTTTCTTAACAAAATTAAAATGAGAATAAGAACAATACTAATTTCGTTGTTAGTTTTATTATATTTAACAATTAATATTTCTGCCTTGAGCATAGAAATGGATGATTCATTTAATGAAAAGGAAACATTAATTGCAAAGATTTCAGAAAATTTTGTTGAGCCTATCCAAAAAGAGGATATCTTTTTATATAGAGGGCATGAAAGAATCCCCTTTACTTTTGAAATGACAAAAATAAAAGGAGATTATTATATCTATTCACATCTCATTGGAAAAAATCCAGAAAATTATACCTTTCTAGTAAAAGATGTGATGTATTCTGACTTTGAAGAAATAAAAAAAGAAGATATTCAAAAAAATTTTTCTATAAATGAAGGAATTGCAGATTTTATTGTTGAACCAGGATTTATTATTACAAAAGATGATTTTTATGTTAGTGTTCAAAATTTAAAAGATTCAGAGAGATTAATCCAAGCTAAATGGGGAGACCATTCAGAAGGAGGAGATAAGAGTTTTTTTGAAATTATTTTTGGGAGCAGTGAAGATGAAGAGCATAATAAAATCATCTTAGGAGGAAAAGAAACAAAAGAAGTTTTATTTGAGACAGATTGGATAGAGAATACAACTCTTACTTCTATAACATTGTCTACAGAGAATACCCTTTATGTTATCCCTGTTCTTGTTGAAAAAGAAGATGTTGAAAAAGAAAAATCGATGACACTTTCACCACGGGAAATGAAGATACATCTCTCTTCGGATTCAGAGGGAGAAAGAAAATTGAGAGTTCAGAATACAGGAGAAGTTTCTCTTTCAAATATTTCAATTGAAGTTTCTCGTGCTTTGGAACCATATCTTTCTTTATCTCAAGAGGAAATAGAATTTTTAGATAAAAATTCAACAAAAGAGATTAATATTAATATTACTTCTAATGATGCCCTTAATGATACCTCTAAAGTTATTGAAGGTCAAATAAAAGCGAACACAGGAGGTTTATACTCTTATTCCTATATGCTTTTAAACTTCACAGAATCTTATATCCCTTTTGAAAATGGCAAGGAGGATGAAGATGAAAATGAAGACAAAG
>CAYZJM010000100.1:0-2757 GCA_964479015.1 Candidatus Woesearchaeota archaeon | reverse complement strand
CTCCCGGTTGTTTAGTTTCCGCATCTATTATTTTAAAATTCTTTAAACCAAAAATATTTCTCAGCACTTCTTCTGAATGGAGTGTCCCAGACATAAGAATAATCCTTTTATTTTTATTAACTAGCTCTTCAAATCTTTTTGCGAGATTTGTTGTTACAATATTTACAAGAAAATCATTTTCTTTTTTTTGGAAAGTTACATAAGTATCTTCTAAAAATTCTTTAAACATTTTTACAGTTTCTTCGATATCAAAAAGGTAGCTCTCTTCTTCTATATTCTCAAGAAATTCAGGAGAATCTAGAAAAATTCTGAATAAAACATAAATTGGAGTCTCTTTTATATGAAAGATTTTATTAGTATTTAGGGATTCAGATACATTTTTGTTGGTCCTTAATTCAGATAAAAGATGATTCAACTCTTCAATAGTTCTATCAACAGATTCTTTATCCCCGAAGACATGAATGAGGGAGTTTTGTAATCTGTTTAAATTTATCATTCTTTGATTTGAGAATCCATCAAGAAATTCATCACATTCATCAATTATCTCGGCTTCTGTTAAAGGTTTTCTGTTTATAGCAGATTCCAGTTTATATTTTAGGGAATTAAATATAAGAACGTCAGAATCAACATAAGAGTTATACTGCTTGTAAAATTCACATCCTGGCTCTCTTTGATAAATTACAAATTTTGTTCCTTCTAAACCCTCGTATGATTTTTTATTAGAATATTTAACATTTTTTAGTTCATATTTTTCAGGAAGAACGGGAGACCAGTAAGGGCAAACACTTGCAAGAGGAATTCTTCTAACATCATTTATTTTCAGGATTTTTCCAACATCTATGTCCCTATTTTTTCTTAGATACTCCTTTATTTTTCTAAAATTTTTTTCCTTTATCTCTATTTTACAGGGTATTTCAGGATTGTCTGCAGATTTATTTTCTTCTTTTTTTTGTTTCTGAGTTTTTTGAGGAAATTCAAAAATATCACTCAACTTTGAGTTTATCTCTCTTTTTACTTTTGGGACTTGTTTATTTTTATTTTGCAGATATTTACATGTATGATTATTCCTTCCGGTAAGAATACTTATTTTTATCTTTTCATTACCTTTCATTAGATATTTCCCGGATTCATAATCTTTTTTATACTGTCTTTGTAAGCTTTTTCCAGGGACAACTATAGAGGTTTTACCTAGTTCTCTTGCAATGTTTAATGCGATTGCGCTTTTCCCGGTCCCACATCTCCCATTTATGAATATCGTGTCATAACCCTCACTTATAGAATCAAGAACTTTTTTAACAACATCTTCTTGAGTGTTTCCATTAGAAAAAACAAGAGGCTCTAAAAATTTTTGATCTTCGTATAAACTCCACATTTTAACTCTTTTTAATTTCCATATTTTATTAACTCTTCACCAAACTTTTTTATTTTCAATGAAATAAGCCTGCAGAGGGAATCGAACCCCCGACTTCTTGCTTACGAAGCAAGCGCTCTAGACCGACTGAGCTATGCAGGCACACATAAAATCAATCAGCACTAATTAAAAATCTAACTTTTTATAAACCAAAACACCCCAAAGAGGATTCCTAAAAAAATTAAATGGGGCCGATATTCAAACCCCATCGGAGTAAAAAGAATAGCTACAAATGTTGAAAGGCAAAATAGCTTAATAATCTCTATTTTCTTCATTTTAAGTCATTCTGTTAAGGTCAAGAAACTAACCCCCTACTTAAATATCTCTAAGTAGAATGGGCTTAACTGTTCTTTGATTATTATTTTAATAATCTGGTTAATCTTGTTAGTTTAACCGAATAAAGCAGATAAACCCTCAGCGGCAGCTTCTTTCTTTTCTTCTTTCTCTTCTTTTGCTTCTGTTGCAGGCTCTTGTGAAGATTGACTTCCTTGAGCAGGAGCACTAGCAAGAGTTGCATTTTGCAATTCTTTGTCGATGTCAACACCCTTCAAACTAGTTACAAGAGATTTTATCTTAGATTCGTCAATCTCTGCACCACTAGCCGAAACAACTTTTTTGATGTTTTCTTCGTTTACTTCTTGCCCCAACTTGTGCAACAAAAGTGCTGCGTATACATATTCCATTATTTTGTTTCCTCTGATTTAGTTTCTTGGTCTTTTTGAGTATTTTTAGATTTTTCTTCTTCATCTTCTTTTTTATTTTCTCCTTTTTCAGATTCTTGTTCTTTATTTTCTTCTTTTTTTTCATCTTCCTCGCTTTCTTTGTTTTTTTCTTCACTCTTTTTTTCTTCAGAATCTTCTTTAGTATTTTTTGATTCTAACAAATTTTCTAAAATCTTTTCATGAGCCCCTGCTTTTGAAATCAAAAATCCGATGGTATCTTCATTAACATACCCAATTTCCACAGAGAATGGAATTGCTCTTCCAAATGCATATTTTAGATTTTCTAATGCTTCTTCTTGGTTAATGTTTATATTAGAGTAAAGTTTTTTATTTTTATTATCAAATGCGACTATTGGTTTAAACTGGACTGTAAAAGGTTTCATTTCTAATTTACCCATTATACTTGCAGCCTCAGATGAAATTTTTTCACCTTTTTTAACTATTATTTTCTCTTCTTTTATGCTTATTTTTCCTTTTTCTATCTGAACTTTTAAACCAAGATCTCCTAGTTCACTAATTGCTGGCCCAGGAGGTAAATCTGTAGGTCCTTTTTGAACAGAAATATCTTCAGGAACTTCTTGACCTGCTTTACCTTTAGCGGGAGTTTTATTTTGAGCAAGTTAC
>CAYZJM010000099.1:0-2777 GCA_964479015.1 Candidatus Woesearchaeota archaeon | reverse complement strand
GAGGAAGGAAAGAAGAAGCAGGAAGAGATGATAGCTGCCTTAAAAAGCATCGGTAATAATTTATGTAAAAATTGGGATGAATTTGAAAATAAGGTTAAAGACGTATTAGGAGATTTTAAATTAAGCCCTTCTTTTATTAAGAATATTATTTTAGCTTTGTCTGAGCATGATAAAACTGCTGATTATGTAATGGACAGTAAAGGTAAAAGAAAACCAGATTCAAATTTGAGAGATGCTGAGAAAATCCCATTAAAACAAGACATTAAAGAATATTTTGAGAAGGAAGTGAGGCCATATTATTCTGATGCTTGGATGGATAGGTCAAACGATAAAATTGGATATGAAATAAACTTTACCCAATACTTTTATAAATATGTTCCACCACGATATCTTGAAGAAATTGAAAAAGATATTAAAAAGATTACAGACGAAATTCAAGATTTAATAAAGAAGGATGCTTAATAAATGTTAAGAAAAGGAAAGACTAAAGATATCTTAGAAAGTTCAATTGATTCAGCCCTTTTGTCAGTTGAAGTTTACAATAAACCCAGGAGCCCATTTAGAATAGAAAATTACATTTCATTAATGATCATAGCTTGGACCAGATTATTTCATGCTTATTTTTATAATACGATAGGAGATAAATATTATTATAAAACCAAAAGTGGATTTAGATATAAAAAAATTGAAGGTGAACGAAAGGCGTGGGAATTAAAAACATGTATTAAAAAATACGGAAGTTTAGAGGAACCTATTATAGCAAACTTAGAATTTTTTATCAAAATCCGAAATAAAATAGAACATAGACACATAAGTAAAGAAAATATTGGAAAAGATATTTTTGGGGAGTGCCAGTCGTTGCTATATAATTACGAAAGAATTTTGATTGAAATATTTGGTGATGAATATGTTTTGAACGAAAATCTTGCTTTTTCATTACAGTTCTCGCAAATGCGTACAACGGAACAAAAGATTGCAAATAAAAAACTTCTTTCTCGTGATTTAAAAAATATTAAGAAATTTATCGATAGGTATAGAAGCAATCTCAAAAGAAAAATATTTAATTCTCAACAATATAGTATAAGATTGATCCAAATTCCTAGGATACTAAATAATCCCAAAAAAGATGTTCCTGCGATTGAGTTTGTAAACTGGTCTAATCTTTCATTTGAGGATAAAGAAAATTATGAAAAAGTCACGGCATTGATAAAGAAAAAACTTGTAAAAACAGAAGTCTTAAATCCAGGAAAATTAAAAGCAGGAGATATAGTTAAAAGAGTTTCTAAAAATACATCAGTAAGAAATTTCAGTCACTACGACCACAAATGTTTATATTATATTTTTTCTGTAAGACCTATTTCTTCTGAGAATGTTGATAAGTTTAAAACAAATATTAACTATTGTCATTATGATGAAGTCCACGATGATTATGTATATCAAGATTCCTGGGCAGAATTTGTTACAAATTCAATAAATAATAAATTATTATCTAGAAAATCATGGAAAGAATATTTCAAAAAAGCACAAAAGTTAGACATAAAGAATTATAGTTAAAATGAAGCTAAAACCATATCCAAAATATAAAGAGTCAGGAATTCAGTGGATTGGAAAAACTCCGAAAGATTGGACAATCAATAAAGTTAAACATAATGTTTTGCCATTAGAAAAATCAGGAATAGAAGCAGCAGAAGGAAATGCAGAAGGGAAATATCCATTTTTTACTTCAAGTCAAATACAAAATAAATTTATAGATGAGTTTATTTTTAATAAAGAATGTTTAATTTTAGGAACAGGTGGAGGTGCCTCTGTGCATTATTACAATGGAAAATTTTCTGTTTCAACAGATTGCCTAGTTCTTAGAAAACAAAAAGAGGTTAACTTGAAATTTCTTTATTATCTAATCCTTGCTAATCTTGATGTTTTAGATGATTTGGGTTTTTGGGGGATGGGGCTAAGACATTTACAAAAATACTTTTTTTATAATTCTCTTGCTTGTTGGCCCTTAAAAGAAGAACAAGATCAGATTATTTTTTTTCTTGATTCAGAAACTCAAGAAATAAATAAAACAATCGAAAAAGATAAACAATTGATAGAACTTCTCAAAGAAAAGAGAACAGCTTTGATTAATCATGTTGTGACTAAAGGGCTTGACCCAAAAGCAAAAATGAAAGATTCTGGAATTAAGTGGATTGGAGAGGTTCCAGAAGGAAGAAAGATTGTACCTCTCAGGAGGATATGCCGTCTAAACCAAGGATTACAATTTCCTCAAGATGAAAGGCTTGAATTTCCTGAAGAAAATTCAAAAATATATATAACAATTAAATATATCCATGCCAAAGAAAAAATAAAGGAATATATACCTAATCCTCAAAAAAGTGTGATTTGCAAAAAAGAAGATATCTTGCTAGCAAGAACCGGAGCAACAGGAGAGGTGATAACTAATCAAGAAGGCGTGTTCCATAATAACTTTTTCAAGATTAAATACGATAAAAGTGTTAATCGTGATTATTTAGTGTATTACTTATCTATGGATTCAGTGAAGAAGCTATTATTATTAAAAGCAGGCGTAACAACAATTCCAGATTTAAATCACGATGATTTTCTTAGTGTGCCATTTATACACCCTAGAAAAGAAAAGCAATCTCAAATAGTTCAATACTTAGACAAAGAAACTTCAAAAATAGATCAAACAATTAATAAGATTCAGAAAAAGATTAGTCTAATGGAAGAATATAAAAAATCATTAATTCATCATGTTGTAACTGGAAAAGTTGACG
>CAYZJM010000098.1:0-2782 GCA_964479015.1 Candidatus Woesearchaeota archaeon | reverse complement strand
AAAATTGGTCGCTAAAACTTTTCCGTAATGGAATCTAACAACACGAATATCAAGGTTATTCTTAGTAATCAAATCAACAGCAATTTTTTGTAAGGGGATCTTAGCAATAGATTCCCCTTTTCTATTAATATCCCATCTTTCTACTATTCTAAATAATAAAAACAAAGATTGTTTTAACTTTTTTTTATTTAATGGTAGTCCATAAAAAACAGGATAATCTGAACGGATATATACCTTTAAATTTTCTTTTGAATAAATTTCTCTTATTTGTCCTTCCTTACTTAATTCTCCTAAATAATTATTTACTGTGGACCAATTTGAACCTAAAAGATCGCTTAACTTTTTTGTTGACATCGGACCATCCCTTAGGTTAAGAAGAATTTCTTCTTTAATTTTTTCTGGAGCCTTTCTAATTTGCTTTGCAACCATAAGAATCAACCTCCCTCTTTTTCATGATAATTTTATGAGAGTATAGTATATAAAGGTTTTGGTTATAGAGTGCTTAAAAATTTAGTATAGAAAGATTTATAAACCTCCATTTCCATTGGAAAATTAAATAAAAAATGTCAAAAAAATTGATCCTTTTAGCTTTTGGGGGTATTTGTTGTCTTAGCTGTAGCATCAACAGGAGCTTTTACCGAAATAATAAAAGCTTTTACAAGTGCTATGGGATTTTATGGTTTTATTATAGGAGTTTTAATAGTAATAATATTAATTGCTAGACTGTTAGGGGCTAGAAAATGATTGAAGAAAGAAAATTTGAAAAATTTAAAACAGGTAATGGAAAATGGGAAGTTTCTTTTGATCTGGAAAATGAGAATTATCAAAGAGGAGATATAAAAATTTTTGTTAGATTTTTATTAAATCATGATGAAAGAAAATATCTCTATTCAGAAGAAATTGAAAATCTAAAACAAGATTTGAAAGATTTAGGGAAATTTAGAATAATTAAACAAGGGAAGGAGTTTTTGGAAGAATGAAAGGGGGTAAAAGGAAATGAAAATCTTCAAAAATAAAAAAGCTCAATCAGATGGCGAAGTTGCAATTCTTATAGGTTTAGGAATTTTAATGTTAATAATGGTTTTAGCCTTACCAGTCACTGGAACTGTTTTTGGTCAAGAAGTTAAACTCCCATTAATAGGGTGGATTGGCTTTGCAGCATTCGCAGTTATAGCACTATTTTTGTTTTTCAAACATAGGGCTTAATTAAATTACAGGAGGTCAAGATAAATGGCAAAAAACAAAAAGAAATTTTATGAATCAAAAACTTTTTGGATTAACCTAGTTATTGTAACAGCTTTTGGTTTAATTGGAATACAAGCTCCAATAAGTTCCAATTTAGAAATAACTATTTTAGGATTAGTTAATATTGGTTTAAGATTTTTAACAACTAAAGCAATAATTTAATTAAATCATAGGAGGTAAAAATAAAATGCCAACAACAGGAGAAAAACCAGGTAAAGGAACTTACACTTGTAAGAATTGTGAACAATCTGTTACTCTCGAAGATCATACAGATACAATTCCACCTTGTCCCAGATGTGAAGAGACAGAGTTTTATTGATCATTACATAAAAAAGAATCAAACAACATTATCAAAATTAACCCAATTATCATAACTTGGTTTAACTAATATATCTAAAAGAGTATTAATTTTTTTATTTGATTTAAAATTTTTATTTTTAAATAAATTGAATTTCCAATAAAATATTCCTTGATTATCCCTATCTCTTTCCTCCCATCTTAAAATTACTGCAAGTACATTTTCTGAATTGCTTTCATCAAAAAATTCATTCAAACTATTATTAATTAATTTAAGTTTTTTATTCCATTCCTCTGGAATTTTGACTAAAAATAATGAAGGTTCATTCTTAGGAACCTGAAGAATTGCTTTATTTAATGTTATTTTAAGAGTTTTATTTATTATTTTGTCATTCCTTGTAAAATTTTCTAATTTATTTTTTATTTCACAATTAATTTCTGGAGAAGTAAGGACTTTTATATCAAAATCTTCTCCCTTTTTTCCTTTTGGAACAACAAATACAAAAGGGACTTGGCATCTATAAAAATGGGTTGCTCCTTCTAACTCTGCAAATCTTGAAACTAACTCTCCGTTTTTTATGTTTTCAATTACATCCTCTAAATTTTTTATATTTTGTAAATTATAAATTCTTTCAGCTAATCTTCTGATTCTTTCTTGATATTGAAAACCAATCTCTGAACTCCTTAAAAAAGTTCTTGCTTCAGTATATTTTTTAAATCCTTCAGAATCTTTATTAAAAAGAACAATATCTACCCAATCATTTCCAATAAAGATTCTCAATAACTTTATAGATAAACCAAATTTATAAAAATCTTTATGCCTATTAGGGAAGGTTTTTTTGAGTGTTTCTATCATAATTCTTAATTGTTCATTTGATATTTTATTCATTCTTCAAAAACCTCCCTCAAAACACTATTCATCAATTGCTCACTATTTTTTTTATTTTCCTTAACCTTCAACTCCAACTCATCACAAAACCTCATAAGAGCGTCAACCTTTTCAACAATTCTTTTTTGTTCGGGAAGGGGCGGGAGAGGAACGGGAAAGAGCCTCATTGTTCTAAGAGATACGTTCTTGATTGTGGTACCTGTTGCGAGATATATTACATAATCCATAAAATATTTTGTTTCTATTAATATTTTAATATAATTTTTATCAATATTATCAAGTAGATTAAAATAGCAAGCACTTTTTCCCAACATTATTTTCTCATTATTATAGAATGCAACATTTCCTATT
>CAYZJM010000097.1:0-2856 GCA_964479015.1 Candidatus Woesearchaeota archaeon | reverse complement strand
TAATTAATTTTGTCTAATTGATGTTATGCGCAATATTACCAGAGTCTATTTTTTGAGAAAGCTTATATAGTTTTAAAATTTTTAAATAATATTATGGACACAATAAAATCGACAAAAGAGTTTTACAAAAAATTAAAAACAGAAGGCCTATCAAGACTGATGAACAAGGAAAGGGATAAGTCATATTTAAAATTCTTAAAATTGCATTTGAAAAAAAATCAAAAAATTCTTGATTTGGCTTGCGGTTATGGAAGGTTAGCAATTCCTCTTGCAAAAGCAGGATATGATATAGATGGAATTGATTTGGCACCAAATTTTATCAGAGATGCTAAAGCACAAGCTAAAGAAAAAAGATTGAAGATAAATTTCAAAGTTGGTAATATGTTGAGATTACCTTATAAAGACAAATCTTTTGATGCAATTATCTGTATGTGGTCTTCATTTAACCATCTTTTAACATTAAAAGATCAATCAAAAGGTCTTAACGAAATATTAAGAATTTTAAGAAAAGATGGTTTTGCAATAATTGACATGCCTTCTTACAAAGTTTCTGAAGGAAAACATTTAATCAAAGAAAATATTGGGGGTTTTGAAAATGTTTGTTTTACTCATAACAAGGAATCACTAAAAAATGCAATAAGAAACTCTAAAGTTAAAAATTTTAAAATAAAGATTGAATCTATTGGTGAACGAAAAAGATTAATCCTTTATGTTTGCAAGTTATTGTGAGAATTTTTTTAATTCCTCTACCCTCTTAAATATTAAAAAATATTAAGTCTTAAAATAACCCTTAAAATAAATCTTTTAATTCAGTTCCTTTGGAGACGATATTTTTGTATTTCTCTATATCATCGTTTTTAATGAGTTTAAACAGTATCTTTGGTTTTCCTATTTTATGATTTTCAGGAATTTCTATTGAAGAAGCAGAATCCCAAATCCCTTCATCTGAAGGAGAACCTTCAAGATTTAATTGTTCCCAAGCTTTACTAGAGATATTAGGCATATAAGGGGAAGATAAAATTGCTAAAGACCTTGCAAGATTCACACAAAGGTATAATCTCTTTTTTGTTTTTTCAGGATCTGTTTTTACTGTTTTCCAAGGTTCCGTATCATTAAAATACTTATTCCCTTCTGAACATAAAGAAAGTAATTCATAAAAAGATTTTCTTATTTCGCAACTTTCTAGGTAAGATGTTATTTTTTTATGTTTTTCATCTAATTTGGATAAAAGAGCTTTATCTTTTTTATCAAGTTCTTCTTCAGAAGGTTTTTTTATCTCTCCATCAAGTTTATTTTTAACAAAAGTAAGAACTCTATTATAAAAATTACCTAAATTTCCAATTATATCTGAATTAACTCTTTCTTGGAATTCTTTCCATTTAAACTCGCTATCTGCTGTTTCAGGAATTATCTGGGTGAGGTAAGCTCTCCAGACATCTGGATTAACATCTAAATCAGGAAGTCTTTCACAAAAAACCCCTCTATTTTTGCTTTTTGAAAATTTTCCCCCTTCATAATTAAGATACTGCAATCCCACAACCTGATAAGGTAGGCTCAAGCTTTTTTCTGCCATAATCATCCCTGGCCAGAATAGGGTATGGAAAGGAATATTATCTTTTCCTAAAAAATTGTAAATCTTAGCTTTTTCATTTTTCCAGAAATCTTCCCAACGGTCAGGAACGATTTCTTTAGTTGAAGAAACATACCCTATTGGAGCATCAAACCAAACATAAAACACTTTATCTTCAAATCCCTTTAATGGGACAGGAATTCCGTGTTTTAAATCTCTTGTAATACACTTCTCTCTTAATCCTTCTTTTATCCATCCTAAAGCGAGGCTTGAAACCTGGTTTCTCCAGTGTTTTTGGGATTCTATCCACTTTTTTAATTCAGGAGATATTTTCTTTAGGTCTAAAAATAAATGTTCAACTTCCTTTATCTCTACAGCACTTCCGGTAATACTTGACTTAGGATTTATCAATTGTAATGGGTCTAACATCTCTGCACAATTTTCACACTGATCTCCATTGGCTTCAGGATAATTACACTTTGGGCAAGTACCAGTAACATATCTATCAGGTAAAAATCTATTTTCTTTAGAAGAGTAAAAAACCTTCATCTTTCCTTTCTTTATGTATCCATTTTCATTTATTTTGTTGAAAACTTCTTGGGTTGTTTCTTTATGAATTGGAAGAGATGTTCTTGAGAAATTATCATATGAAATTTCAAACCAATCATAAATCTTTTTATGTTCTTCATATAATCTATCTAAAAATTCTTCTAGAGGGACTCCTATTTTTTCTGAAGCTATCTCACAAGGAGAACCGTTTTCATCAGAGCCCCCAACAAATATAACATCATATCCTTTAGATCTTGAAAATCTCGCGAAGATATCCGCAGGAAGATGAGAACCGACTATATGCCCTAGATGAGGAATATTATTGATATAAGGAAGCGCAGCAGTAACTAATCTTTTTTCTTTAGCTTTAATATCAGGATTACTCTTACTTTTATCTTCTTTGTTCATATTTTTAAACCGCTTAATATAATAAAAATGTTTTGGTTAAAGATAAGAATTAAAAATAAGAATCTTTAAAAACAATTATAACTAATTTTTAACATCCCCGCATAGCTCAGTGGTTAGAGCGCTTGGCTGTAGTTTAATAAAAAGATCTTATTTTTGATAAAGGTCTTTAGGACTAAGGTGGATATTCCTCTTTCCTTTAAGGAACAATAGAAACAATAAAGGAAGTATAAGGAAATTAGATGAAGCCCCAAAAGTCAAGTGTCTGTTAAGGTAACAGAATTTTAAGCAGTACCCGAGAGATCCCAGGTTCGAGTCCTGGTGCGGGGATA
>CAYZJM010000096.1:0-2888 GCA_964479015.1 Candidatus Woesearchaeota archaeon | reverse complement strand
TTGTTTTTTATATGGACAAAAAAAGAGGTCTTAGAAAGAATTCTAATAAAAGAGCACAGATGAAAATTTCTTTTGGAATGATGTTCTCAATAATCCTTATAGTGATATTTATAGCATTTGCTTTTTATGCTGTACAAAAGTTTATGGGGTTGCAGGAAAATGTTCAAACAGAACAATTTGTAGACAACTTACAATCTGATGTAGAAAATGCTTGGAAATCTTCAAAAACATTGAAAGAAGTGGAGTATTCAATCCCTAAAGATATAAGAAATGTTTGTTTTGTAGATAATGAAAGAAATCTCCTTCTTGAAACAGAGGCTGTTCCTATAAGAAGAGATATAGAACATCTTAATATAACTAAGATTATTGAAGATGAAGAATACGGGAAATTGTGTTTAGAACCGAATAATGAAAAAGTGAGATTCATGATAGAAAAAAATTTTGGAGATGTTTTAGTAACAATTAAATCTGTATAAAATGGATAAAAGAGGATTTCAGATATCTTTTGCTTGGCTTTTTGGGATTATTGCAGGAGCATTTATACTTTTTTTTGCAATTTATACAACAGTTAGGGTGATGGATGTAGGTCAACAAGAAATTGGTGCAAAAACTCAAAAAGAACTAGGGGTGCTATTAAATCCTCTTGAAACCGGTTTTGAAGAAGCATCAATAACAACGATATCTCTTTCTACACCAACAAGAATTCATAACACTTGTGATACTGGGGGAAATTTTGGGAGACAAGCATTACAAATTTCCCAAAAAGATTTTAGAGATTGGTCTGATCCTGCGCAAGAAACTTATTTTAAAAATAGGTACATTTTTTCTAAAGATGTAGTTGAAGGAAAAACTTTTTATGTATTCACAAAACCTTTTGATTTTCCTTTTAAGGTAGCGGATTTAACTTATATCACTTCTTTTTCAGAAAATTACTGTTTTATAGAATCTCCTAACGAAATAGTAAAAGAAATTTCCAATATAAATAAAGAAAATATCCAGTTTGTTGATTCATTAGGGAAAATTGAAGAAAATTGTGCTCCTGAAAGCATAAATGTTTGTTTTGGGGAAAAAAGTGGTGAGTGTGATATTGACGTTTATATGGATGGGAGAAAAGTTGAAAAAAATGGAGAAGAAATGACATTTAGGGGAAATTCTCTTCTATATGGGGCTATATTCTCTGATAAAAATACATATGAGTGCCAACTAAACAGATTAATTGAAAGAATAAAGATACTCTCTAAGTTGTATATTGAAAAAGAAAAAATAGTTTCAAAAGAAAATTGTAATCCTAATCTAAAAAATGAGTTAAATAATCTCATTGATTTTATTGAGAATGGAAATTTTGAAGATTCAGATGATTTGAATGGTTTGAATTTTCTTATAGAAGAAGCTGAAAATAAAAATAGTGTTGTAAGGTGTAGATTATGGTAAAAAGAATCAAGAGATTAAGAATAATGAGAATTAAGGAAGATAAAAGAGCACAATTAAAAATCCAACAAATGGCATTTATGTTGATAGGCCTAGTCTTCTTCTTTTCTCTAATAGGTCTCCTTATACTTAGTGTGAAGTTCTCTAGTTTAAAAGATTCTGCAGAAATTATTGAAGAAAAAAACGCTAAGCTTTTGATATCAAAAATTTCTAACTCTCCTGAATTTTCTTGTTCTCAAGATGTCAAAGCTGGAGAGATTGATTGCATTGATTCAGATAAAATCATGGCATTAAAATCTCAAATAAACAAATATACTGATTTTTGGGGTGTTTCAGGGATAGAAATTGTTAAGATTTATCCTCCCTCAGAAGAAATTGAATGTAATGGAGAAAATTATCCTGAATGTAATAAAATGGTGTTGTTTGGAGGTGGCAGTGGAACTGGGGTCTCTAATTTTGTTTCCTTGTGTAGGAAAGAGAATTTAGATGAAAAATCTTATGATAAGTGCGAGATAGCAAAAATAATTGTCACTTATGAATCTCCCTGATTAATACTCTCTATTTAGGTTAATAAAAATGAAAAAAAGTAAAAAGATAAAAATGGATAAAAAAGGGCAAGAAGAGATAGTAGGATTTGCATTGATAATAATCTTAGTTGCGATCGTTTTTTTGATATTTTTGGGATTTTCTTTAAAAAACTCTGAAAAAGAAGCTACCGAAAGTTATGAGGTCCAGAGTTTTATACAATCTTCATTAAAATATACAAGCGATTGTAAAAACCATTTTGGGCATCATAATGTACAAGATTTAATATTTGAGTGTAACTCAGGGGTTGAATGTACTGATGGGAGAGACACTTGTGAAGTGTTAAACTCAACAATAAACCAAATTGCTGATGAAAGCTGGGATGTTGGAGAAAATACTCCTACAAAAGGATATAAATTAGAGATTATTACAGGAGATTCCTTAATGGTTAATATTACTAAAGGCAATGAAACAAGAAATTTAAAAGGTTCTTTTCAAGAATTTTCAAAAGGGGGAGAGCTTTTCCAGATATATTTTACTGTTTATGAGTAATCTTAATTTTCTAATTGATTTTATTAATAGATAAAAGAAGGAAATTAGGATAATTTAGGCACTACAACTTAAAATGAACAGTAACCTTATCAAGTATAATTTTTGGTCTGTGTCTGACTCTTTTATTTGACTTTTCTTGAGAAATAGCTATAAAACCGAATTTTTTAAGGAGATTTATATCATCTCTTACAGATTTAAAGTTTCTACCTAATTTCTTTGCTAGTTCATATATTGAATTAGGAGACTCTCTTTTGATAGTATCTAAAATTCTTGCTTTTTCATTATTTAATATGCCTCTTAAAAGAGAAATCTCTTCAAAATTGTAACGCCTCCTTGAACTTTTTGCTTTTTTTAAAAGAGAGAAACCCTCTTTTGAAACATAG
>CAYZJM010000095.1:0-2898 GCA_964479015.1 Candidatus Woesearchaeota archaeon | reverse complement strand
AAAATCACATCTGAAATAAAAGACAAATTTAGAAAAAAGCTAAAAGAAGAAAATGAAAAAGAAAGAAAATTAAAAAGAAAAGAAGAGGAAGAAGCAAGGAAAGAAAATGAAAAAGAATCAAAGAGAAAAAAAGAGGAGGAAGATGCTATAAAATCTTTTTATAAACAAGGGATGAGGAGAGGAGTTGGAAGAACTTCAGAAACAGAACAGGGTAGAAAAAGAATAAAAAAAAATAGTGGAAGATTTGTTAAAAGAAAAGTAGTTGAAAGATATATAAAAAATTATGGACTTGAAGCAGCTAAAAAAAGATTTAAAATTTAATTCTTCAAAACCATTTTTCTAAATTCTTCTGTTTTTTCTCTTCTTCTATATCTCTCAATTTTTTAAGTTGATTTTCAATTCTTTCTTCAGAAAAATCATGCCTCTCAACAAGTATTTCTTTAATCTTATTTTCATCAATTTTTTTAAAATTTAATTCTTCATCAGATACTTCTGCTTTATGAAAAAGGGAAAAAATCTCTTGCCAATCAAATTGATCTTTTTCATCAAGTTCTTTAATCCTTTCTTCAACTTGTTTAAAAATAAGAACAGGTTGTTTATATCTCTGAACCAACTGAAGTGCTTTTTTCTGCCCAATTCCTGGAACCCCTTTAGGGTTATAATCTGTTCCAACAAGAATACCCAAACAAATTAGTTGATCCAAACTAATTTCTAAACGATTTAACACCCGATCCAATTCAATCATTTCTGGTTTTACCTCTACCCACCCTGTAGGGGTCTTTCTCCTTCTTGCAAGTGTTAAATTTCGTATAAGTTTTGGAGCACCAAAAAGTAAACTATCATAGTCCTGGCTTACACTAGAATAAACCCCTTCTTTTACCTTCGTTAAATACGCTGACTCAGATTCTCCCTCACTTGGAGCTTGTATAACCCCAATACCCATAGATTCTAATAACTCTTTACTTTCTTCAATCATCTCTTGATTAATCCTTGTCAATTGGCTTCCATATCTTCTCATACCTTCGATATTCCCTTCTCTTTTTGCAGATTCATATCTCCCTTTAGAGATTTCTCTATTCTCTCCTCTTTTCTCATGAATTTTGGATTTCAATTCTGGGGGTTTCCCATCAAAGACATAAACAAGTTTTATTCCTTGAGAAAGAAGATTTATATTTCTATAAAACAATCCTGAAAGATGACTTGTTACCTTCTCTTTTTTATCCATGAGAGGAGTCCCATCATACTGTCTTATTGTTGAAAGAAATTGATAAAGAGTATTGAATGCATCAACACAAAGAGTCTTTCCCTTAAGTTCAAAAATCTCTAATTCTCTTCTTGGAATAATTTCTCCTATACTCAAACCCATTATTTAATAAAAACACACAAATATAAAAGATTATTGATAATTTGCAATTTAAGAAAATATCCATCAAAAAATAAAATAAATCATTTTTCTTACTTTTTTACTCTAAAAAAGATTTAAGATGTTTTTTCAAGATACTCTATCTCTTCTTTTTCCAATCTTAACTCTTGTTTTATTGATTGGTTTTTGAGAATCTGTTTTATCAAAGGAAATTCTTTCAAAGCCCTTTTTTCTCCAACATGAACATAATGCGCATATTTTTTTGCAATTGATTTCTTCTTAGCATTTTTTTGGTTATTTATCCAAATCTTTAAAATTCTTGAAGGTCTTTTATAACTTGTAAAACCTCTTTTGATATCCTTTTTAGAAGAAGAGATACCATAACTCAAAAAGATGTTCTCATAAACTAAAAATCTCCAATATTGCTTTCTATATATCCTCCCTTTAAACAAATCCACTTTACTTAACAATTCAAAAGCTCTTACAAGCTCTTCCCCTTTATACTCGTTAGGGATATTTTCTTCTACCCAAAGAATTATATCATCTATAGGCATGCTAACAGAATCGAAAATCCTTAATACTTCATTATTTGGTTTTTGTTTAAATACTACTCTTAAAGCATTAAAAATATCTGTCTCTTTATTTCTCTCGCTTCCTAAAAGTTGAGAAGGGTCTTTTATTTGTAAAGCTGTTTGCAAATCATTCAATGCTGCTCTTAAATCTCCTTTTGCTTTTATTGAAATTCCTGTTAATATATCATGATTTACAAATTTATTCTCTTTTTTTAAAACCGAAATTAAAACATCTTTTATTACATTATAATTTATTTCCTTTAATTGAACCATCTCTACTTTTTTTCTTAAAGAGTTTAATCTTTTATCCCAAACATCATTAGCTGTAAGAATTACTGGCCAACGAGTAACACTAATTAAATTTAGAAGTTCTGGAAGGCCTCCCCAATCTGCTTTTGAAATTCCATCAATTTCATCTACAAGAATTATCTTATTTCTATTAGTTAATGAATCTTGTTCAAGTGCTGGCTTTAATACTTCTTTTAAATTGTTCCTATTCCTTAAATCAGAAGCGTTAAGTTCAAAAATTTCAGAGTTATATTCCCTTGCGACAACATGCGCAATTGTCGTTTTCCCAGAACCTGGAGGTCCATGCAAAAGAATCGCATTTTTTCTTTGACTAAAATTACTTATAAAATCCTTCACTTTAGAAACTGCTTCAGGCTGACCTTTAATCTCTTCAAATTTTTTAGGACGATAACTTTCAACAAAAGTCATTTTATTTTTGTCAAATCTCCTTTTAAAATAGTAGGCATAGTCCCAAGAATTTCCTCTTTATAAGAAATTTCAGGGATATCATTCAAAAGATAAATTTCTTTTCCTAAATACATAGCAACCCCCATTTCAATTAGAGTATTTGGACCAATATAATTTCTGACTTTGTTTTTATCATAATTTAAAACCAATATCCCATCACACTGATTTATTTTTTCAAAATGTTCTAACATTGCCTCTTTTTTTCTT
>CAYZJM010000094.1:0-2908 GCA_964479015.1 Candidatus Woesearchaeota archaeon | reverse complement strand
CAACTTCATAAAGATAAATTACAGATTCAACTGCTTCTCTTTGGCAGAAATAATATTTGAATAAAGATATGTTTCCATCTAAGTTTTCAACAGGATGTTCTGATTTAAACCACCATTTTAGAAGTGCCTTGCTTGTTTCACTTGCTCCATCATAATTTGATTCTCTCCATCGTTTTACTTCTTTTCTGATTTTATCAACTAATGGAGGAAGAAGTTTTTGATAACCTTCTTCTCTTAAAGCTTCATCTGCTGGAAACCATCTAATTGATGGATCTAAAATATCATGCGGTGATTTTGGAAAGTCTTTATGTAATGCCATTATTTTTTCCTCTCCCTTACTTCAATTATTTTCATAGTATCATTACCAAAAATATCCACGACCTTTATTGCAATTTTTTGCTTCCCATTTATCTTTCTGAATGGAGTTTTTAATTCTAATTCTCTATTTTTCTTTGTCCTAAATGATTGCCATTCATTCTCAAAGATATAATCACCAGTCCATTTTTCTTCGTATTCTTTCTCTAAATTTAATTTTCCGGTTTGTTTCTTTGGCTTTTCTACCTTGATAATTTCTTTCTTATCTTCAAAATTAAAATCAACTGCCCAATAATCAATCCAATCAGTCCAGTCTTTAGTTAATGTTTCTCTTGTGAGAATTCCAGATTTATCTTTCCCAACTTTTATGATATTTCCAATCTCTATGACTATCTTGCTGGAATTGTTTTTTAGATTTGCTTCAACATTAGCAATAGAATCCTGATTATAGAATACTGAAAAATCAGCTAATTCAACAGCAACCTTATCTCCATCATAATGCGGAGTTACTTCAATGTATGAAACATCTGTAAAGACAACTTGATTTTTCTCAATAGCTCTTTTATCAAATACCTCTCGAGGTATTTTCTTCAACATTAGATTAACTCCTCTTTCTTTAGCTTCTTCCTGAATATGAGGGAACAATCCCATCTCAAATTCAAATGCAAGAATATCAATTTTTGTAATCTTGTTTTTAACTGCTTCTTCAATACATTCTTCAACAAACAATCTACCAACAGGGAGATCAATTGGTCCTACTGCAACCATTCTGCTTAATTTCTTTCCATGGAAGGTATTAAATCCCTGAACTGCCTCGGCTTTATAGGCATAAAGAATCAGTTTAACAAATTCTTTTTCTTTTTGTTCTAATTGCTTTTGTTTTTCTTCATCTCTTAGATTTTGATTAACTCCAACATAATGTTGTCTTTCGTATTTTCCAAGATTCAATATTTCAAAAGCTCTAAAATCCTTTCCATCTTTCTTTAACTGTCTTTGAACATCAATCATTCTTTTTCTTGTTGTATGAATTGAGAATTTTCCTAAATCAGAACCAATCCATTTCCGCCCTAATTTCTCAGCCACAGATAAAGTCGTTCCTGAACCACAAAAGAAGTCACAGACGATGTCGCCTTCATTAGAACAAGCTCTTAAAATTCTGCTAATAAGCATTTCTGGTTTTTGTGTGGGATAATCAATCCATTCCCTAGACATATTAAATACCCCTGACATATCCCAAACATCATCCATCTTGACCTTACTTTTCCAAATTCCACTACCATCACCACAAGAAACACAAGGAATTTCATTAACTCCTTTCTCACTTTTCAAAGAGGGTACATAAGGCAATACTCTTTCTGTTTCCAGTACTTCTTCGTTAAAATACCACGAATCTGATTTTGAATAGAATAAAATTGTATCATGTTTTTGAGCAAAAAATCGTTTTGATTTTCCCCCCATGAAGTAATGCCAAATTATCTCATTTCTAAACTTTTCTTTTCCAAAAATTTCGTCCAGCATTAATCTCATGTATGATTTAACTCGGTTATCACAATGAACAAATATGACTCCGTCAGGAGCAAGTAAATCTCTCATCAACATTAATCTTTCATACATCATGGCAATAAAACTATCTGCACCTTTTCCCCAAGTATCTCTATAAGCCAATTCTTCTAAGACATTCGGTTGTTTTGTAAATTCATCATCTCCAATACTGATTTTCATAGAAAAGTCAGCACCAACATCAAAAGGAGGATCAATATAAATTAGCTTTATTCCGCCCTGCTTTTCAATCTCTTCTCGCAGAGGTCCATTTTTCAAAGAGGAAAGAACGAGTTTATTATCTCCCCAAATTAGTTTATTTACCCATCCTTTTAATTGTCTTCCTCTGGTGTCTGTGAAAAAATCAATTAAACTAGTTTGTTGTTTTTCTCCAGAATTTGTTTTTCGTGGCTCATCAACTTGCTCAATAGTCTGAAATGGCAGAACAACATTTGAAACTTCTCCAGTTTTTCCATTCCAAACAAGCTCTACTTCTCTTTTATCTCCAAATAATAAGAATCTGTATTTATCATCTAATGGAATACCTTTTTCTAATTTTTTGGTAATATCTCTAATTTCATTATCTGAAAGAACCAATTTAGTATTTGTACTGTATTTTGTTTTAACTTTTTTATTATCTACCATATTATCATTATTTAAATTGTAATTTTAAATTAATTTATAATTATATTAACTTTTCTTATATTATATGTTTTTACAAATTTAAAAACATTTCTATAAACAACAAATACTTATATTTCAATCTTCCTTCCAAATAGCGAGTGCAAGATAAGGGATTCGAACCCAAATCTTTTCTTTATAAAAATAAAAAAAACTTAAAAAAATAAAAAAACGTTTTCCCGTTAAACTAATCCTGCAAAAAACAAAAAAGCTATTTCTTGCTATCAAACAACTTTAACTCTTCATTAATCTCTTTTAGTTTATCTTGTAAATTCTCTATTTGCTCTTCTAGTTCTTCTTTTTCAGAAATAAGATAATCATACTTCATTTTTGCAATTCTTATCTCTTCATTTTTTCTATCTTCTTCTGATAG
>CAYZJM010000093.1:0-2918 GCA_964479015.1 Candidatus Woesearchaeota archaeon | reverse complement strand
AAGTGCTTCTGCAGAAAGTTTAACCTTCGTATTACCAAATATGCTTTATTCAAGTAAAGATAGATAAGAAAAGCCCCATGTTCCAATTTCTGCAAGAGCATTAGCAAGAACGATATCTCAAGGGATAAAAAGAGTAATCACAATGGACTTACACGCCCCTCAGATTCAAGGATTTTATCCAGAGTCAATCCCTTTAGATAACCTTTACAGTTTTCCTGAAGTAGTTAGATACTTCTTCAAAGAGAATGGATCCTTTGACCCAGAAAACTTGGTTGTTGTTTCTCCTGATGTAGGAGGTGTTGAAAGAGCAGGTTCGCTTGCTAAGAGAATAAACCCTAAAAATCCTGTTACATTTATTGAAAAAAGAAGAAAAACTGCGGGGGAAGTAGAAGGAATGAGATTAGTAGGGGATGTTTATGGAAAAGATGTTTTATTAGTTGATGACATTATTGACTCCGGAGGAACTTTATGTAAGGCCGCAGATTTACTTAAAGAAAAAGGGGCTAAAAGGTTAATCTGTTACGGAACTCACGGGATATTTACTATGGGGTATGAGAAACTATTCGAAAAATTTGATAGAGTAATAACAAGTAACACTCATAATAAAGAGAGCAATAAAAACCTTGAAGTAATTGATGTTTCCTCTATCTTTGCTGAAGCAATTTATAGAGCCCAAAAAGGATTATCTATCTCTAAGTTATTTGAGTTGTAAAAAAGGGATTAGAAAAGAATATTTATAGAGGAGATTATTTAACTTGCTTCGACTTTTCTCAAAAATGGTTCATGTCTGATCACATGATTCTTCCCTGCAATGTACAATACTTTTTTTTCTTTGATATGTTCTAAAATGTTATTTAACATAAATTCATCTCTTTTATAGCTAATCTCTCTCATAATCTTGTTTAATTTGGTTTTATTTTTTATGGGTGAGGGAATAATGTTATCTTTTTCTGTTAGCTCATTCAATTTTTTATTATTGTTTTTTTTAATAAATTCCTCAACTAAATTTCTAAAGTCTTTTTCATCAAAATCTTTTTCTTTCTTTAATTCTTGCAATATTGGGAAATAAAAACCTCCATTGTTAATAGAATCATATACTTTTTTTATCTCTTCTTTAATATTTGTTTTTCTTTTATTTAAATATAATAATACCCCTAAAAGAATCGTTTCCTCTTCCCCAAATCTTTTATAATTTTTCATTAAAATGTCTTTAATATCCCAATCTCCTGGGACCAGTTCAATACCCTTTTCTTCAGCTAATTCTATGATAAAGCCCTTTTCATTGAAACGTATTTTATTCTCAGATTCATTATATTTTTCAAGTTGCTCCTTAGAAATTTCTAAAACTATTGTATGTATGATGTTGTCTTCAATCACTTTTTTTATTTCGCCAAATTGAGGTTTTTTTAGATCACTTGTATGCTCTACCCCTAAACATATTAATTTGTTCCCATGTATAACATATTCTTTTTTAATAAATTGGAGAGATTTCTTAGAAATTTCTATTTCTTTTTCAATAGGCATAGGTTCATATTTAAGTTTCATTTTATCCTGTTTTGAACATCTTTATAGATGTGTTTTATTAGTCCTTCCTTAAATTCATAATCAGAAGCTATTTTCATCATATCTCCTTTTTTGTCTATTGCATCATAGATGCATCCCCCCTTATGAAACTGGATAAATGGTAGATTTGTTTCTTGTTCAAGTTTCGATTTTCTTTCTAGTATCCTTGAAAAAAGAGGATTGTCTTCCATTTCATTTATCGAATTTGTAAATACATTTCCAAAAGGGTATTTTCTGTCTCCAATAAACCTACCACAGGGATAAACATCTCCTCCAGAATCAACGATTAAGATACCATTTATGTTACATCCCCCATTATACTCGCAAATAGGATTCTTACCAGTGAAAAGGCTTTCTATTATCTTGTCGAAAGGAGAAAAATTTTGTGAACGATTTTCATCATTTGTATACAACTCATAAAATTTTTTCATAATTTCTAATTTTTCAGAATGTCCTAATTCAAGCTCGTCTTGGTAATTTGCTCCCTTCCCCGCTGAAGAGTAAAAGTTAATTTTAGAATTTTTAGCACCTGTTTCCTTTATTGTGTTATATATCTCTTCTTCATGGTTAATACTACCCCTTGTTAAGACCGTGATGGTTCCGAAACCCACACCCCCTTTTCTTAAAAGTTCAATAGCTCTTTGGACATTATTAAAACTCCCACTATTGTCCTTATAAACCCTATTTTTATCATGAATCTCTTGCGGACCATCCAGACTTATCCCTACATGAAATGAGTTTTTCTTAAAAAAATTGACCCATGAATTATCTATCAATGTCCCATTAGTTTGAACACTATTTTTAATCACAAGATTTTTTGAATTCAAAGACTTCTGGATATCCATAAGCTCCCAAAAAATTTTTTCTCCAACTAATAAAGGCTCTCCTCCATGGTAGGTTATTAGGAGTTTTTTCTTATTATAATCGAGGAATCTTTCTATGGATTTTTTAGCTACATCCAAGATAGAAAAGTGTTCTGCTTCTCTTTCTTTTTGCATATAACAATAATGGCAATCAAGATTACATTTAGAAGTTGTTTCTAATATTAATTTTTTATCGGGCATTATGATTAAATATCTTCAGTGTAGTCAAAATCAGGATAAGCTTCGTAATCATCTTCATCGCTGTAGTTATTATTTTCACGACGTTTATTCAGCTTCTCTTGTGTTCTTCGTGCAATAGGGTACACTACTCCATCAAAATTTCTTATAGCTTCTTGGACATTAAGAGGTTTAACCTTTTGGCTTAAAGATTCCATAATAAATAGTAAGAAGACATATATTTAAATTTTATTATATTACTGCTGTGTTGCATGATTCCTAAATTTTAACACCTCTTTCGCTAATACCCTGTTT
>CAYZJM010000092.1:0-2930 GCA_964479015.1 Candidatus Woesearchaeota archaeon | reverse complement strand
GTGGAGCATGGTTTCAAGTAGGATGGTTTTGCTGGAAAATGAATTTACCAAAAGATATTAATTTTGTTGAACTAAATCGTGGAGAAACTAATCGTAAAAAATGAAACTTCACATAATATGGGATAAAGAGCAAATACGATATTCTTCGTATTTGCCCAAATATGCTACGCATACTTTCCTTATCCCTAATATTATGCCTAATTTTAAAATCGCCCTCGTTAGCAGGGAGCAACTAAATTTTGGAGGAGAAAATGGATATAAAAGATAAGATAAAAGAAATCCTTGCGAAACCAGTAAAAGAAAGAGAAGATTGGGAGCATTCTTGTCTTTTAAAGATGAAATATGGTGGAAGTGTTAGGGATTATCTTTTATCAATGGGAAAATTTAAAGATGTTGAAATTTAAACAAAACTACATGCAAGAAAGAATGTCGCATGAATTATAAAAGATGATAAAAGAAACAATTAAATTACTAACAATCTGGGCAATATTTCCAATAGTATGTATATTATTTTTAAGTAAATCAGTAAGAGAGGGTTTTTTAGGATGAAAGAATGTCCTAAATGTGGAAACAAACAAATAATACAATTTGCAACAGGAATACACTGCACAAGATGCGGATATAAATATCAGGAAAATTTAGAAAAATGGCAAAAAAAGGATATACCCCAGAAATAGAAAGAGCAAAACAATTAAAAGAACAACTTTGGGAGGTTACAAGAAACTCTGGAAGTATAGGAGCAAGTGATTTAATAGCAATAAGAATTTCAGACCCACAAAGAGGGTTATTTAATGTAAGATATGAGCAGGTCAAAGCAACAAGACAAAAAACTTTTTATTTTAATGAAAGAAGTAAAGACGAACTAAGAAGACTAAAAAACTTACAAAGAAATAAATTAATTCCTTGTTATTTTGCGATAAAATTTGCATATAAAGGTTGGAAAATAATTAATGTAAGCAAAATAAACGGAAGTCCAATTAAATCAGAAAAATAAAAACATTTATAAATACCTATATACAATAAATAATATGAAAGGAAAAGTAGGACAAACACTATATCTTGATACATACAAGAAAATAAAAGAATTTCTAAAACAACAAGAAGATTTTGTATATAAATCAGAGATATATTACAAACTAAGAGTATCAAATAATTCTATTAATGTTGCCTTAGCAGAATTAGAAAGCGAAAATTTACTTGAAAAAGATAATCAAAACAAGATAAAAATAAAAAAAGAGAAAGATGCAGATAATCAATAAGTCATATTTTAAGTTACTTAAAACTTTAAATGATGGAAAAGACAGGAATTTGAGAGACTTATCAAGAGATACAGGATTAGATATGGCAAGAATATCTCCAATTATGAGAGAGTGGGGACAAGAGAAAATAATCAAAAGAGAAGAAATAGATGGTGGATTAAAACTAACAATTACTGCAAAAGGCTCAAAGATTTGTAATTATTTAATTGATATAGACAATGAACTAAAAGAAATAAAACCAAATAAAAACATGGTGCCACAAAATAAAAAAAATTATGGTACCACAAAAGAGAAATCAAATGACAGAAGAAAAGAATAATATGAGATATGACGAAAGAAGTAAGATGCTGTTTAATTTACAACAAAATACTATGAATGTATATGGAGATGAAAAATATGGAAGTGTAAAAAGAACAGACAATATAATTCTAACAGAAGAAGGAGTAATTAAAGCAGTAAATCAAATGGAAGCAGACAAAAAACAAATAGAACAAGACATAGATAAACAAAAAGATATAATCAAGGGCGCAGAAAAACAAAAGAAATTTGATGAAGAAAGTGTAGAAAAACTAAAAAAAGAAATACATATGATTAAAAAAGCTGTAGGAAACAGAATCAATTTTAATAAAAATAATGAAAAAGCTAAACTGGCTGGAAAAGATAAGAAGGAACAAGGAACTGGAGAATCAGATAAGACCAAGCAATAAGTCTGGATCTCACGCAAATTGTTTTAGATATTTTCCTAACAATTCTGACAAACACGAAGATGTAAAATTTATGATATATAAAAATTTAATTAAAAACAAATACACTGTATGGACAGAGGCAGTATTTAAATCAGGAAAAAGAGCAGATATAGTAGCAATAAAAGAGGGAATGGGATATATAATTGAAATAGAAACACCAAAAACACCTCAAAAAACAAAAGAAATACTAAAAGAAAAATGCAAAATATATCCAAAAGAATTTGATGTAATAGTAATAAATACAAATAAATTTAATCCAAATGAGAGCATAGGAATAGAATGAAATTAAAAAGAATAAAATTAGGCCCAATTATAATAATTAAAAGAAAATCTTTAAATAAATTTATAAAAAGAATAGAATTAGCCTTAAAAATAAAAGAAGAGAGAATATATAAGGGTTTTGAATTTCTTACAGATACCTTAAAAATATATGAAGACTTAATTAAATCAGTAGAAAAAGGAATAATTAAATCTATGCAAGAACAAGGATTTTAAAATGGATAAAAAAATAGAAAAACAAATAAGAATAAGTGATTTAAAAGAAGCATTTGAAGAAGTAAAACAAATGGATGAAGAAGGAAATCTATATAGGATCCTAACTTCAATAGAAAATGCAATAAAATTTTTAGAGGAATAATAATGAAACAAGAAAATAAAAAAATAAAAGATTTGAAAAGAGCAGAATATAATCCAAGAACGATAGATGAAAAGAACCTTAAAAATTTAAAGAATTCTTTAAAACAATTTGGATGGTTAAGCCCAGTAATAATTAATATGTCCCCTGGAAGAGAAAATATAGTAATCTCCGGCCATCAAAGAATAAAAGCAGCAGAAGAATTGGGGCAAGAAGAAGTTCCAATAGTTCTGGTAGAATTAGACCCTAAATTTGTAAAGACAATAATAGACAGATGGGAAAATTTAACCG
>CAYZJM010000091.1:0-2976 GCA_964479015.1 Candidatus Woesearchaeota archaeon | reverse complement strand
AACAGAAAATAATCTTTTAAAGAAAGTCTTATTAGATATAGCAAAAGAAGAAAAAGTGCATACTGGAGAATTTCAAACTGTTTTATTTGAAATTGATAGAGAAGAAATGACATCTCATGAAGATGCCTATGAGGAGATAAAAAATCTTATGTATGAAAAGAAGATTAAAGAAGAAAATAATGTAATTAACATTCAGGAAGAAGTTGTTATTAATCAGGAAGATCAGAATATTATTCTTGAGCCTGGTGACAAAATAAAAGTTTTAGAAGCTGAAAAGAGCGAAGATAAAATTGAATAAAGGTTAAAATAATTTAAATTATGGCAAATAAATTAACAACAGCGTTAAGAAACTTTTTTGGTTTTGGAGTTTACAAGAAAAAAACAAATCTTGGAGTATCTTCGAAATCTACAGAAGTAAAACCTGTTAAAAAAGATACTAATGGTAACTCTAGAAAATCAAAATTAACAACTGAAGCACAAAAATTTTGGGATTGGTACACAAATCAAACAAGTGATAACTCTGATACATTGAAAAATAGAATGGATCGTTATGAAGATATGGATTATATGATTTATAATGATACCACAGTTTCTTTTTCAGCAGAATTATATGCAGATGAAACTGCTCAAGTAGATGATGAATTTAAGCTTATAGGAGTATCTGCTTCAAAACCAAAAGTAGAAAAAGAAATAGAAAAAGTTCTTAATATTTGGGGAATAGATCAACAATATATAAGAGAATGTGCTTATAACTTAACTACATATGGTGATTCTGTAGATGTATTAGATGTAGATGATTCAGAAGGAATAACTTCTTTAACTCCTATAGATGTAAGAGATTTAACAGATAGATTAGAATTTAAGTTATCTGAAGTTAAAAAAAGAATGAAAAAAACAAAAGCATGGAACTCTTCTAAAAATCAATCTGTAAATCAGTATATTAATTCCTTAGAGAAAGATAATGTCACTGATTTAAAAGAAAGTTATAAATCATATCTATTAGGATTTGTTCTTTCAGGAGATCAGTATGCTCATCCTTGGCAAGTAAATCATTATAGATTATATTCAAGAAGATCTGAATTCTGGCCATTTGGAAGACCAATGTTTATTAATCTTATTGGTCCTTTTAGACAATTAAAAACTTCTTTAAATTTAATGGCATTAGCAAGAGCAATGTCTTTTCCAAGAGATGTATTTTCTGTAAAAGTTGATGAGAACATGACTGCTTTAGAACAATGGGAAGCAGTAAATGAAGCTCGACAGGAATATGAAAATTTAGGAATCCTCAATAAAAAGAATGATGAATTTGGTGTTGGAGATCAAATTTGGATTCCTGATGGTTTAATTAGAAGAGATTCTGAAAGCTCTGATGTAAGACCAGAAAATATAGCTGATATAGAACTTTTAAGAGACAATTTAATTATGGGAACAAGAATTCCAAAAGGTTATCTTATTGTGGATAGAGGAGGTTGGGGAAATTCTTCACAGTCTCTTTTACAACAATCTAAACCTTTTGGTAGATCAGTGTATTCTATACAAAGTGCGATTTTAAGAAATCTTTCTCATTTAATAAGACTCCATTTTCTTATTAAAGGAGATTTTGAAAAAGAATTTACAGATTTTCAATTATCTTTAAATTATCCTGTTGTAGAGGAAGCCAATGATAGATTAAGAATGAAACAAGATTCATTAAGATTAGCATCAGATATCATAGATAATATAAAAAGTGCTCTTGGATTAAGAAATGATGAAGTTCCAGGAGATGTAATAAGAAGTATATTTGGAAAATTTTCCTTTCTCTCTCCTGATGAAGTTGATATTGTAGTAAAAGGATTTGAAAAAGATTCAGAAGATGAAGGAAGTAAACTGAGTGAAGAAAGTAAAATAAAATTAAAAGAACGTTTAAATGATGAAGTGATTTATAATTCTTATTTTGAATCTGTAAAGAAGTTAGATTTAAGAGAAGGGATAATGAATAAAAGACATTATTTAACATCTTCTTCAAACTTTATTTCAAAAGATTTTAAAGAAATCTATTCAATGTATAGAAAAGAAAAAGGAAAAGAAGATAAAATAGAAGGATAAATAAAGAAATATTTTTTGATATTTTTTTACTATTAAATTAATAGAGAAATAAAACTAGGAGATTATAATTATTATGGCTGATAAAGTAAAGTTGGTTGAATCTTTTTCGATGGGTCCAGATATATACAAAAAAGTAGATGCTTTAAATGAAAAAGATAAAACTATTTATATTCAAGAAAAAGAAGGAAAGAAACAACAGTTTAAAGCAAAGGCAGTCTACACTTTTCCTATTTCTCGACCTGATAAAGAAAATTTAAATGGAAGAGTTTATTCTTCTAAACTTTGGGAAAATGTAATAAAGAAAAAGATGGGAGAATCCACTTATGGTCTTATGGATCATCCTGAGGATGAAGGCTCCACAAAAGATCGTTGGTGTGTTTGGAGAAATCTAAGATTTTCTGAAGATAAGAAACTTATTCTTGCTGATGCTTATTTATTTGGTAAATGGGGGCAGGAAGTTCTTGAAAGTTTAGAAGCGGGTGGAAAAATAGGATTATCATCTTCAGGATTTGGGGAGTTTAAAGAAGATAAAAAAACAATTGACGAGGGATCCTATGAACTAGAAAGGGTTGCTGATTTTGTTTTTAATCCATCTTATGAAGTATTTGGTACTCAAGAAGATGTAAGTGAATTAGAAAAAGATCCAGAAGAAAAAGACAAAAAGGAATCTGTTCCTCCCAAAGAAGAGGAAAAGAAAGAAAAGGAGAAAACACCTATGAAAGAAAATAAAGAAACAAAGATCTCTTCTTTTGAGGAAAAATCTTTTAGATTGAATATGCTGTCATCTTTTAAAGAAGCAAAAAAAATTGAAGATATTCAAGAAAGAATGGATGCCTATGAAGATCTTTTAAGTTATTTTGAAGATGGAATAGCAGAAAATCTTAAAGAAGA
>CAYZJM010000090.1:0-3006 GCA_964479015.1 Candidatus Woesearchaeota archaeon | reverse complement strand
TAGAGGAATAATAATGAAACAAGAAAATAAAAAAATAAAAGATTTGAAAAGAGCAAACACCCAAAAATATGTACACCCAACACAAAAACCAGTAGCATTAGTTCAAAGAGCAATATCAAACAGCTCGGACACAAATGATATAGTTTTAGATTTATTTTTAGGATCAGGAAGTACACTAATTGCATGTGAAAACACAGACAGAAGATGCTATGGGATGGAATTAGACCCTAAATTTGTAAAGACAATAATAGACAGATGGGAAAATTTAACCGGAGAAAAAGTGATTAAACTATAAATTCCAATAAATTCCAATTAAAATGAAAAGAGGACAACACAAATCAGCAAAAGAAAGAAAGGAAAGAAGAGAAGAAATACTTAATTGGATACAAAAAGTGGGACCCTTTTCAGTTCCAGTAAAAAAGATAGCAGAAAAATATGAGGTTGATCCAAGAACAATAAGAAAAGATAGAGAAATTTTAATAAAAAAGATGGATTTTAGTAAGGTAGAGAACACTGGAAAACAAATATTAACAACACTAAGAAACAATTTATCAATGGCAGAAGAATTAAGAGTATCTTCATCAGGAAAAGACAAATTAGGAGCAATAACAGTATTAAATCAAACAGCCCAAACATTCACAGATTTACTTGAAAAATATGGATTTAAAGAAAGATTAGCAGATAAGTTGGAACATTCCACTGGAAATGAAGGTGTAGTTATTAATTTAGTAACAAAATCAGATGAAGAAATAAAAAAAGAGAAAAATGCAAACAAAGAATGAAAAGATTAAAAATATCACACTTAGCAAAAAAGAAGAAGAATATTTTAAGTATTTATTTGATAAAAAACACACAGAAATCTTTATAGGTGGTAGTGCAGGATCACAGAAGTCTTTTACAGGATGCCTTTGGCTTATAATTCTCGCAATAAAATATCCAGAATGCAGGCTTTTTATGGCAAGAGCCAGACTTAAAAACCTAAAAGAGAGCACATTACTTACTTTTTTTGATGTGTGTAGAAAGATGGGTTTAGAATTAAACAAAGATTTTAACTACAATCCAATAAGTGGAGTGATAAAATTTAAGAATAAAAGTGAAATATACTTAAAAGACCTTTTCTTATATCCAAGTGATCCTGAATTTGTAGGATTAGGAAGTACAGAGTTTACAGCAGGATTTATTGATGAAATGGGTGAAATTACTGAACAAGCCTATAATATTATGAGATCAAGAATAAGATTTAGACTTGATGAATTAGGATTAATTCCAAAATTGCTTATGGGAAGCAATCCTTGTAAAACATTTGTGTATAGAGAATTTTATCGAAAATGGAAAGATGGAAACTTAGAAGAGTGGAAAGCTTTCTTACCTGGATTAGTTTATGACAATCCTTTTATTTCAGAACACTATATTGAAAACCTAAAAAAATTAGATCCAATTAATAAAGAAAGACTTTTATTAGGTAATTGGGAATATGAAGATGACCCAACAAAATTATTTGATTATGATGCAATACTTGATATGTTTACAAATGAAGTAGAAAGAGGAAATAAGTTTTGCACAGTAGATGTAGCAGGTAGAGGAAGAGACAAAACAGTAGTAACTATTTGGGATGGGCTTTTTGTAAAAAAAATATATGTTATGGAAAATATAACTAACTTAGAATTAGATGAGATACTTAAAAAACATCAGATTCCAAGAAGCAAATGCAATGTAGATGAAGATGGAGTAGGATATGGATTAGTAAAAGACACTCCAGGAGTAAAAGGATTTGTAAATAACTCAAGACCAATAACTCCAATAAAAGAAAATGAAACAGACAAAGTAACACATAATTATGCAAATTTAAAAGCCCAGTGTTGGTTTTTATTAGCAAAATATGTTAATTCTGGAATGATTGGAGTATATAAGGAAATAGACAAAGACACAAAAACACTTCTTATTGAAGATTTAGAACAAATTAAACAAAAAGATCCAGGAAAAGATGCGCCTTTGAGAGTTGTTACAAAAGTAGATATAAAAGAAGTCTTAGGAAGAAGTACAGATATAGCAGATACGTTTATGCAAAGAATGTATTTTGAACTAAAAAAACCCTTTGCTTTTTCATTTTAAGAGTTAAAAAATAATCAATAATGTTTATAAGTGTAAAATCATATATAAAAATGTCTGAGGGAAAGTAATGATCATTCGGGAGTGTCTAAAAAAGGCACTCCTTTACACCCTAAATAATGGAGCAAAAAAATAAATGGTTTGGTTTAGGAAATTTATTTAATATAAGCAAGAAAAGTGTACCAAAAGTAGGTAGTCTAAACGAGCAAACAAGAGATGGAATTCATAAATCTTATATTCCTGATTATTTATATAAGCCCCCTTTTGGTTATCCAAGATATACAGATCTAACAACTGTGAGAAGATTAGCTGCTACTCCTTTTGTAGATATGTGCATCACAACAATAGTAGATGAAATAGGTGCAGTTGAATGGGATATTGTTGCAGAAGATGAGGAAATAGAACTAAGCGATGCACAAAAAGATCAAGTAAAACAAATAAAAGAGTTCTTATATAATCCAAATACAAATAAAGAAAATTTTGAAATAATTATTAAAAAAATAGTTAGAGACATTCTTGAAATAGATGCAGGAGTAATTGAAAAATCATTTAATCGAATAGGTGAAATGGTAGAAATAGTTGCCCGTGATGGTGCTACTTTTACAAAAAATCCAGATATACATGGAATGATGACTGAAAGAGAAGATTTTATTTTAGCAGATTATATTGCTTACCAAGAAGAACTAAACAAAAGAGGATTACAAGGAAATATAGAGCCAAATTGGATAACAGCACAGGATGCAAGAGAAAAAGCTGCTTATTTTCAATATGGATGGGTAACAGGAGCAAGACCTATACCTTTTGGAAAAAGAGAAATAGTCTGGTTAGAAAGAAATCCAAGAACAGATACTTTATATGGCAGAAGTCCAATAGAAATTTTAGAAGATACCCTTCAAA
>CAYZJM010000089.1:0-3042 GCA_964479015.1 Candidatus Woesearchaeota archaeon | reverse complement strand
AAAATAGAAAATTAAGAGAAAAAATGTCAAAAAATTGTATAGAAGAAATTAAAAACGGGAAATTCTCTATAAAAGAAAGAAATAAAAAACTAAAGAAAATATATCACAATGCCAGGAGGTAATATAAAATCTTCCTCGGTTTAAAGAAATAAAAGGCATAGTAATTTAAAAATATAAGTTATTAACGATAAATTTATTAATAAAGAGAATAGGTTTTTGAATATGATTCGTTTGTCTAAACCAACAATAAAAAAAGAAGAAATTGAAGCTGCAATTCAAGTTTTAGAATCTGGGATGATCTCACAGGGGAAGAAAGTTGATGAATTAGAAAAAAAGTTTGCGAATTATTGTGGAACAAAATATGCGGTGGCTGTTAATTCTGGGACTGCTGCAATACATTCAGCTCTTTATGCTTTAGGAATAAAAGAAAATGATGAAGTGATAACTACTCCTTTTACTTTTGTTGCAACAGCAAATCCTATTTTGATGCAGGGTGCAAAGATAGTATTTGCAGATATTAACAAAGAAGATTTTAACATTGACCCAATAGAAGTTGAAAAAAAGATAACCCCAAAAACAAAAGCAATAATCTCCGTTGATTTATATGGACAACCGGCTAATTACAACGTTCTAAGAAAGATTGCAAAAAAATATGATCTTTTTATCATCGAAGATGGATGCCAAGCACATGGAGCAGAATATCATGGGACTAAAGCAGGAAATTTAGCTGATGTAGGATGCTTTTCTTTTTATGCTACAAAGAATATGATGTGTGGGGAAGGGGGGATGATAACAACAAACAATGAAAAATTAGCAGAATTTTGTAAACGGTTTAGGCATCATGGTCAAAGCGAAAAAACAAGATATCAATACGAGGATTTAGGATATAATTATAGGCTAACTGATTTACAAGCTGCAATTGCGCTTGAACAATTAAAAAAACTAGATGGTTTTTTAGATAAAAGAATAGAAAATGCAAAATATTTTAACGAACAATTAAGAAACATCAATGGGATAAAAATACCTGAACCCCCTATTGAAATAAAACATGCTTTTCACCAATATACTCTTATTTGTGATAATAATAAAATTATGAGGGATAAATTATTTGATTTTTTAAGAGAAAAGGGGGTTGGAGCGGGAATTTATTATCCAACACCATTGCATTTGCATCCTCATTTTGAAAAGAGGGGGTATAAAAAATGCGATTTCCCCATCTCAGAAGAAATTGCTAAGAAAGTTTTAAGTTTACCAGTGCATCCAGAACTTAAAAAAGAAGATCTTGAAAAAATTGTAAATTTAATAAAAGAGTTTTGTAATAAAAATGAGTAAACTCAATGTTGCAGTCATTGGAGTAGGAAACATGGGAAAATTCCATGTAAATAATTATTCTGAAATTGAAGAAGTTAATTTAGTAGGAATCTCTGATTTAAATAAAGAGAGGGGAGAAAAGATTTCTAGAGAATTTAAATGTCTATTTTATGAGGATTATAAAAAGATGATATCTGAAGAAAAAATAGATATTGTCTCTATAGCAACCCCCACAAAGTTTCATAAAGAGATAGCTTTATATTGTATTGAAGAAGGGATTAATGTCTTGATTGAAAAGCCTATGGCAGACACTGTTGAAAACGCTTTAGAAATAATAAAAAAAGCTAAAGAATCTAAAGTTAAGGTTAGTGTAGGGCATGTTGAAAGATTTAATCCAGCCGTGATAAAGCTCAAAGAACTAATCGATTCAGGAAAATTAGGAAAAATAAATTCTATTATTGCCAGAAGGGTTGGAATTTATCCCCCAAAAATGAAAGAAGGGGGTGTTTTAGTTGATTTGGCTGTTCATGATATAGATATTATCAATCATCTCCTCAAAAAAAGACCTATTTCAAGTAAAATTAATAGCGGGGGTGCAATTCTTTCAAATACCAGAGATTATGCGGATATTTTTTTGGACTATGGGGATGTTTCTGCATTAGTCCAAGTTAATTGGATTACTCCTGTTAAAATACGAAAATTAAATATCACTGGCAGTAAGGGTTATGCTGAAATGGATTATATCTCTCAAGAGATAATCCTCTTTGAAAGTGATTACTCTAAGGAAATTTCTGATTTTGGGGAATTTATAATAAAGTTTGGTACCCCCAACAAAAAGTATATTCAAATTAAAAAAGAACAACCATTAAAAAAAGAGTTAAAAAGCTTTATAAGATGTGTAAAAGATAATAAGAGTCCTTCGGTTAAACTAGAAGAAGCTTTGGACGCTTTAGATATAGCCCTCAATGAAAAAAATGATAAAAGATAGTAATGGATTTAAACATCATGAAACTGCAGAGATCTCCAATGAAGCAGAGATTGGGAAAGATACCCTACTTTGGAACAACTCCCAGGTTAGGGAGGGGGCTTCTATTGGTTCTTCATGCAACATTGGAAAAAATTGTTATATAGATAAGGGTGCAAAAATAGGGAATAATGTTAAAATACAAAATAATGTTTCTGTATGGGATGGGGTGACAATTGAAGACAACGTTATGGTTGGTCCTTCTGCTGTTTTTACTAATGATCTTTACCCTAGATCACATATTTGGAATGAGGAAAAGAAAGGAAAAATCCTAGTGGAGAGGGGTGCATCTATAGGTGCTAATGCAACAGTAATTTGTGGTAAAAGGATTATAGGGAGATATGCCATGATAGGTGCAGGTTCAGTTGTTACGAAAAATGTCCCCGATTTTGGATTGGTCGTAGGAAACCCTGCAATATTAATTGGTTATGTATGCGAATGTGGGAAAAAGTTAAAGGAGGGAGAAAGGTGTGATATTTGTAAGGTTTTATTGAAAAAAAATAAGATCTATGAAAATACTTCGAAAGAATAAAGAGGCAGAGGTAATGTTTCTAAAACCCCATTATAAGGCAGGAATTTAAAATGGAGGATATCAGGAGGTCTATCTTTTTAAACTAAGAGAAAGAATGTGAAAAAGTTGTATAGAAGAAAGTAAAAATGGAAAATTCCCTATAAAAGAAAGAAATAAAGAACTAAATAGAATTAAT
>CAYZJM010000088.1:0-3102 GCA_964479015.1 Candidatus Woesearchaeota archaeon | reverse complement strand
ACCTGTCTCCATCCCTTCATTACATGGAGACCATCATCTCTGACAAACTCCCAAAGATCTTTAAAAGATTCCAAAGAAAATTCCTTATGAAAATCTTTAGAATTCAAAGTCATAAAGAGATCTCCATCTTCCAAGCGACAAGAAACTTTCCAAATTCTAGGAGCATTATCAGTATCAATAAATGTTCCCATTGTAAATTTTATAGGATTTTTCTCTGCTGGAACAACTACTTCCAATAGAGCTTTCTCGAGATCTCTGGTCACCAAAGGATTTTTATTCTCAACTTTAATTTCTACAATTCTGTTCATTTTTGAACCTCCAAATATTAATAAATTAAACTATATCATTCAGGGGTATTTCCCATACAAGAGATCTATTTTCAAGATCATAAAAATATATTATTTCATCTCGAACTTCCCAATCCAATTCTTTTCCTTTCAACTCCATAATTCCAAATGCAAATTCTCTAACTCTTTGTTCAATTTTATTCATTTAAATCCCTCCATTTTTGAATTTCTTTTTAGTAAGGTTTTTTCCAACCCTACAATTTAATTATAAACCCGATTGTAAAATAAGTAAAGGGAAAATTTAAAAAATTTTCAAAACTTTTTTATTTTTTTCCTGTAGAACCAAAACCACCTTGTCCTCTATCAGTTTCTCCTAATTCTTCAAAGGTTTCTACCTGTTCAAAAAAAGAATCTCTAGTATAAATTCTATTTACAACCAACTGAGCAATTCTATCTCCATGGGTAACATAATATGCTGTCTTAGAAGAATTAAATAAGATAACTCCAATCTCCCCAAGATAATCAGAATCTATTGTACCTGGGGTGTTCAATACAGTTATTCCGTTTTTTAAAGCTAATCCGGATCGTGGTCTCACTTGAATTTCATATCCTTTCGGAATCTTTACATGAAGACCTGTATGAACTAAAACAGTTTCTCCTGGACCAATTCTTAAAGAATCTTGACTTACTGCATCAATACCAGATGCTCCATCTGAAGACTTTTTTAAAGGAAATTCTTTTGCCCCTTCCTCAAACCAATACTTAATTTTTTCTGCCATAAAACTTTTTCTCCTAATACCAAGATTTTCCAAATCCCCATACTGAGGGATCTTCTTTATTTAAAGGATCTGATAAATCCATTTCAAATTCCATTAAAACTCCATCATACTCTGGATAATCTTTTTCAAAAAATGAAGGAATAATCTTTTTCATTTCTTCTTTCTCTTTCTTGTAAATACAAAATTCTACTGCATCATGAATCATACCAAATACAAAAGTTTTATAATTATTCTCTTTCAAAAACTTGTTTAGTTGTCTAATTGCTCTTAATATTACAACAGATTCAAAATTCTGAACAGGAGAATTTTTGGTTATATTTCTATATTCACTTATAATTTTTCCATCAACATCATCTCCACTTGTATATAACAACTGAGGAGTTAGTCTTCTAGCACCATGAATAGAATCAATAAACCCATATTGTTCTCCTATAAAATGACATTTTTTATGCCATTCTAACAAACCAGGATAAGCTTCAAAAAAGGAATTTCTTATTATTTCTGCTACTTGATAAAAAGGATCTTCTCCTATCATTATTCCTTTTTCTTCTAGAAATTCCAAACAACGATCTAAGCTCCATTCTACTTTTATAACATCTCTTGCAAAAGAATAAGCAGATCCTCCAAAGAGAAAAGAAAAATTGGTACTTTTTCCAATTCCTCTATGAGACTTATAGGGTTCTTCATTTTTTACTTTTAAAAGTTCTTCTAAAGTTAACTCAGGATGAAAGATGTTTATTGTAGTAACAGAATGAGGATCTGCTCCTCTTTCTCTGAATACATCTTTAAGATTTTTATCTCCAGAAAGTATTGCTGCAATTCTTAGCTGAAATCCTGCGTAATCGCCTTCTGATAAATAATAATCTTCAGAAGGAGGAATAAAAATTTTTCTATAAGATTTTGCTCTTTCTCCTTTTTTGGGTGCTTGTTGAAGATTTGGAGAATCACATTTATTTCTATGAGAATTTGCCAACATAACTCTGTAACTAGGATGAACAGTATCCAAATCTAGATTTCTGTATCCCCAATAAGCATTATTCTTTTTTTCATCCCCAATGAAAGTATCAATAAAAGTTACAATTTCTCTATGTCTTCTAATTTTATCTGCAAGTTTATATCCTAATGCTGACCAGTCTCTTAATTGAGAATCTCCTGTAAGATAATATCCTCCTATAGAATCTTTTGCTCTTTGTCCTAAATCCGGAAATTTCAATCTATCTTGTAGAGCAACTCCCAACTCTTTTTTGGATGTAAGCTTTATTCTAAAACCCATATCATCAAAAATTTCTTCTTCTAATTCTTTTCTACTTTGTTCGTACTCTTCTTTAAATGATCTCAATAAATCCCAATCTATTTTTACCCCTCTCAGTTCTATATCTATAAATAAATTAAGATTAGGAACCACTTCATTGAAATAGTATTCATAAAGTCTTTCATTATCTTTCAACTCTTTTAATTGTTCTTCATATACTTGGTATGTGATAATAGCATCCATGATTGCATATTCAGATAAAATTGATTTTGGTATTTCTCCATAATGAACAAACTTAAGATGATCTTTTTTCCATTTTTGAAGAGGAACCTCATGACCACCATGATATGTATACATCCAACCATGTGTAGATAATGAATTAGATCTCATTTCATTTAATACATGACCTGCATTTTCCGTATCAAAATCTACTTTCGCATTAGATACTCCTCTATATCTAAGAAATCTGCAATCAAACTTTAAATTTGCTCCTATCTGATATTTATTTTCTAAAAATTTATTTAATATGTCAATATCTATTTTAGAAAAATCTAAATAATAACCTGTCTTTCCATCAAAAGACAGTGTCATACATATAATATTGTTCTTATAAAAAAGAAGACCTGTAGTTTCTAAGTCCCAAGCCAAAGTAGTTTCTTCTTCTGTATGATCTTTAAGAAATTGATTAGGATCTTTTATAACTTCTTTTTTAAGTATTGGCAGTCTTTTTTTAGAGGATTCAAAATTCTTTAAATTTTTAAGTTGCTCTTGAAAAAAGTAAAAT
>CAYZJM010000087.1:0-3179 GCA_964479015.1 Candidatus Woesearchaeota archaeon | reverse complement strand
CGTAAGTAAAATCAGTGATTCCAGTTCCATCAGTTAAAGAAGCCAAATTAACATCTTCAGCTTCAATATTTGTCAACCCAGAACCATCTCCAATAAAATACCCTCCTACGGTTAAATTCTTAAGAATCTCTGCATTTCCTGAACTTCCATTAATAAAAAACAAAGGTTCAGAAGAAATTGACGAACTAATATTGAAATTCTCGATTGCCAAAACCATCGGAGTTAAAGCTCCAACTAGTAAGAATACACCTACAAAGATTAAAAGAAATACCTTTTTCATCTCAAACCCTCCTTAAAAGTATCCTTACTCAATTTAACCCATTTATCACAAACATCCAGCAACTCATTAGATAAAGAAAAAGGACTTCCTCTTTTTCTATCAAAATAGGTATACAAAATAATTTCAATCCCATCCAATCTCCTAATCTCTTTAATTATTGGAGCAAAATCACTATCTGAAGAAATTAGAATAATTTTTTTAATTTCTGGAAAATTTAACTTCAATCTAGCTAAATCAAAAACAAGCCAAGAATCAACACCCTTTTGAGAATATTTAAACTCTCCATCGAGTTTTAATCTCTGGCATCTCCCTTCCCTTAGGGTCACATTTTTTTTATGTTTTAACATATTAGAAAAAACATCATAATTCTTTCTCAAGATACTCTCTTGATTATTTGGAGCTTCACTTTGATATGGGGGAGCTGTATAAAAAAACAAATGCCTTAATTTCAAATTTTCCATACTACAGATATTTCTTAAAGAAGAAAACAAGCCAAATTTAGAATTGAATTTCAGCTCTAATTCTCTCTTAACCAATTTAAAAAACCCATTATCCACAAACACTAAAGTATCTTTTACCATAAATCACCCCTCAAACATTTAGAAAAATAAAAACATCCGGCAACCCGAAGATCACCGGGGGATATAAACCTAGCATCTCTACTAGTACAAAAACTAATATTTGGCAATTTATAAGTCTTTCCAAAATCATTAATATTGAAATTCTCGATTGCCAAAACCATCGGAGTTAAAGCTCCAACTAGTAAAAATACACCTACAAAGATTAAAAGAAATACCTTCCTCATCTCAAACCCTCCTTAAAAGTACCCTTACTAAATTTAATATCTTATCCTTTCCATTCAAATTCTTCTTTTTCATTCTTTTTTCCCCATCTTAATTTCTATATCTTTAATCAACAACTCAGATTTATGAATTAAACTCTCCAAAACCTTTTCATTAAGATTAACAAATTTGCTAATCTCCCCATAATCCGCCTGCATTCTCAAATCATACAATTCCCTAAAATGATTATAAAAATCCTCTCCTAAACATTCTGAGCATAAATTCCAGATTTTCTGATGATTTTTTGGAACCGTTTTACCCAAAAACAAGAGATAAGAAACAACAGCTTTCTCAAAAGCAAAATATAATCTATTAGCAGAAGTTCTAAAACTGGACTTTAAACTACTTTTAGAGACCTCTAAGAACTCTTTTGCAATTTTAAACTCATTCAAATACTCTTTTTCCAATTTCAAGACCCCTTTTATTTAATTCATTAAAACTTCTAATTTTATATCTTTTTTGGAAGTAATTTTTTGCTTCTTTTTTTGTTTTAGGAAAAAAACCTTCCAACTGACAAAAAACATACGCTAAATTTAACAAAGAAACCCCAAATAAAAATTTATCACTCTTATTAAAAATCCCCTCACAAAAACTATCAAAGAACTCAAGATATTGTTTTTGAACCCTGCTCAGATTAAAAATATAAGAAGATTGATAAAAAACAATCCCTCTTGAAACCTCTTCAAAACTAGAAGGACCAAGATGAAAATTCAAGATAACCCCAAAAAATCTCTCAATCATCTTCCTTATTTTATCCAAAGATTTCAAATCATTTATCTTCAAGTTATCCCCAAGCAAAAGAATATCAATATCATTAAAAGATCTATTTGTCAAAACACTTCCAAATAAAACACCATATTTGAATTTATCAAATTTAGACAATTCCAAATTTAATATATTAATCAATAAACGAAGAGATTTATCCAACTCCTTAAACCTAATTGAATCTAGATAATACTTGAACTGAAAACTGTAATTTTCCTTAACCAAAATAACTTTCTTCTGATTTCCAACTTTTTCCACTTTCACAAACCCTCTACTTTCTAAAAAATCAAGTGCTTCAAAACTAGAATTTCTTCCAGTTTTTGATTCTTTAATTAAGGATTCTACAATTCTTTCTTTATCTTCAGAGAACAAAGTTTCCATTATTTTCATCATACTCTTTTGATATTTCATTGTACTATTTCGATATTAAATAATACTAAATTAATATTATTTAAGTTTATTGATTCTCCCTTTTTAATCTATAAATCCTAAACATCGGCATTTTATTATTCTTTCTCTTTTCCAATGGAATCCTTCTAAAAACAAATATATTCCCATCAATAATCTGTCTAAATCCTTGTTTTTCTAATTCTTTAATCTCAACCTCACTAAATTTCCCTCCTTTTGAGTACTGAACACTAAGATTTCCAGGATTTTCTCTAGAATACCAAGCCGCACCTACTTCAATTTCTCCTTCATCTTTTCCAAGCTCTTTATTATTTATATTCTTATTGATTATCCCTTTTGCCTTTTCAATTAGAATCTCCCCAACACTCTCAGGTTTTTCATTGTTTTCCAAATCTGCAATTAAATTAACAGAGTATGAATTATAATTCTTTGAAACCTTTACTCCAGCTGAAACTTCTTTAATTTTCATTTTAAACCACTCTTTATTCTAAAACACCACTTAACGCTTACCATCTTTTTCAAAAACCTCCATAAAATAATCAAAATCATTTATCAAAACATGATTCTTAAGAATCTCAACAGACAAAGCTTCTTTCTTCAAAAACATCTTCTTAAAATCTTTTTTAACGAACCTAATAATATGTAAATCAACAGGACATAAATGTTCTGGCAATTTTTTATCACCTAAAACAACAATATCCAAATCACTTCTTTTATTGGAACTTCCATTTGCATAACTTCCAAAAACTAAACAAGGTATATTTTCAGACAGAATCTCATCAAAAAAATCTTTCAAAATCTTATTCTTTTTAAAAAACATAATAGTCCTATCAATCTCAACTTTTTTCTTAAGATAATTTGTTAAAATATCTTCTTTTAAGAGA
>CAYZJM010000086.1:0-3231 GCA_964479015.1 Candidatus Woesearchaeota archaeon | reverse complement strand
GCAAAAAATATGAACATTAATCTATTAAGATATAATTGTGCAAAATGAACAGAAGCCTCTCTGTTAATACCAGAATTTTCTTCAAATTCCTTGATCAACATTAATCTTGTTTCGTGATAAAGTTTATAGAACTCTTTCGTAAATTCTCTTTCTTCAACGATTGACTGCTGAATTACTTCATTAATAAACCCCTTTTCTACTTGTTCTCTTGAAAATAAAGCTATAAATTCTTTTAATTTTTCTTCTTTTGTTAGTTCAGTAAAATCAATTAAGTGATATTTTTTACCCCCCTCATTACGATCAAATAAAACAAATAATCTATAATTTGTCAAAATGCCAAATGGGATAACCTTATCATACATATAAGAATTTATTTGATTAACAGGGGTTTCTCTTGATTTTTTGTCTCTTCCCTGATATGCCCATAAATCTTTAGTTTTTGCTCCTTTTGTTTCAAAGCAAATAAGATTATTCCCATCTTTTTTAAATAAAAATTCTATGTTTTCCTCTTCATGTTTCAAACCTTCAAGACTGATGTCATAACCCAATAAATCCCTAAGGATAATATTTGCAAATTCGATATATGCCTGTTTTTCATTTTCTAATTTTCCACTTTTAAAATATTCTAACCATTTATTTACTGCTTTTTTATGTTTTACAGTTATTTTAACATTAGAAATTAATCGCTTAATTGTAGCTTCTTTGAAAAGAGAATTTTCTTTACTCATCTTTATTATCCCCTAATCGTTGTTCCATCATTATTCTTATCTGTCTGGGAAATAATAAGCCTTTCTTTTTGCACAGTTTTCTAGATTTATCATAAATTTCAGAATTTACTTTTAATGTGATATTTTTTGATCCCATTTTTATTTCTAAGAAGCATTATCATAACTTTGTTTTATAAGTGAGATAACAGCAGGCAATTCTTTTTTTCTAGAAATAATTACTTGGTAATCTAATGCCCCCCAATGCCCTATATTTGAAACGTCTCTAACTAAATCATTTTCTAAGTCTTTTTTTGACAAACTTAAATATAGTTTTATTTTTTGTTTTTTCATAATAAAATATGCAAAATTACGATTATGTTTAAAAGCAATATATTTTTTTTTGGGAAGAACTTCAATATTATCATTAATAGATAAAATTTGACTTTTTAATCCCTCATATAACAATTTAATTTCTTCTGAACAATAGGTTAAATGATCTTCTTCAGTATAAACCTTTACCTCACTACTTACTTTTCCAACAACATCACTTTTTTTACTAATCTTATTTATGGATTCAGAATTTTCATGAGATTTTAGTTTTGTATATTGGATTAAGTTTTTTTCATATTTTGATATTTCCCATAATTCAATAGGTAAATCTTTGAAATTTATCGCTTGTTGCTGATATTTTGAAAAAGCAGAAGAAACAAATAGAACTCTTGATTGCGACCAATCAACATTTTCTTTTTTCAAGTTTCCATCACAATTTCCATTATATTCTAAAATAAAATCTGCCTTGTTATTAATCATTAAGGAAAGATAAGCATACCCCTGATCTATTACACTAAAATTTTTATCTCGTTTATATTCTATAATCACAAAACTATTGTTTTCACGATCATAGGCAAGGGTATCTATCCTTAATCCATTTAAGGCAAATTCAGACTTAACAATCTGTAACCCAAAAATTTCATTTAGACTTCTTTCTGTTAGATCCTGTATTTCTTTTTCTAATTTAAAAGAGGACTGTTTTATTTTCTCTAGTTTGTCTGCAGAATTCTGGAATATTGTCATATTCTATCATATAGGGTTAACTATTTATAAATATATTCCCAAAATTTTTATTCCCTCTAAAAAACAGCCTTAATCTCCCTTAATGAAAAGGCTAAAAAACCTAAATAAAAAATCACCTGTTTTTTTAGTAAATATTAAAAACTTGAAAGAAGAGATTAAATAATATGGAAAAGAAACTTATGAAAGTTACAAAACTTCAATGGAATAATGTTTATAAGAATTTGGGAGATTCTAAGAAAGTCTTTAATTTTTTAAATTTCAAATTTAATGACAAGGAATTTTCTTTATATTTCAGAAAAAGAGACTCTTTGATTGTTATAGATCCTCATCCAAATAGTTTTTCAAGGGATGAAATGGAGGATTTAATAAAAAAGTATAGAGAAATGTTAAAACCCTTCTTGAGTGTTCCTATTGAAGATATTAACAAAGAAATGTTAAAAATACAAAAGCCATATAAAAAACTTGTTTGGAAGATTAAAGAGAGAAAGAAACCTGTTAGAGTAGATAAAAGAACAAGAGATAAGATAAATAAAATCCATTCATTGTGGGGGGATATTAAATGTAGATATAAAGGTTATAAATTTGATGACCCTAAAGCAATTAAAGAATTGCCTTTTTTAATTGAAGAGGTTGAAAGATTATTATTTCAAGTTAGAAATGTGTAGTAGAAAACCCTATAAGCCTTAAATATTAATAATATTTATGACAAAAACAACACCTCAAGATAATGCTGGAGCAATTGTTGTCTTTCTTGCTATCTTGTTTGTTGCAGGAAGATATTTGGTTGTATGGTTAATTAAACAAAAGATTTTATTTTATCAAAAATTATTTGGGTTTTCTTTTTATGGGATGTTGTTATTACTTATTTCTTCAATAGGTTTATTCATCTATTTTTTAATAAAAGAAGAAGATTTTTATTCTAATTTTTGGGATAAGTCTGGATTTGCATGGGCTTCTTTGATATGTTTCATTTTTGCTATTTTATTCTTTTTTACGAGTGTTAATGCCTATCAAAATGGATTTAGTGATGAAGCTATGGAGGATTTAGCAGAAGCACAGGAAAAGCTTAATGAATTTAATTATATCCGAGATGTTTTAACAGGTTTTGAAATTCAGAGACTTTTAATAGAAGGGTTTGATGAAGCATTACAAGAGATATGCGAGTCTCATCCAAATCAAGATTGTAATATGATCGCTGAGAGCTATAAGGCTACTCAAGATATTTTTGAAGCCAAACAAAAAGCAGAGAATATAGTTAAATATGTTGGACTTGTAAAAAATGGAAGGTGAAAAGGATAAATTTGATTATTTAAGGTTTGATTCATGGGTTAAGGAAGGAATGGATTTATTCGGAAAGGATAAGGGAGGCGTTATGTATTCTTTTTTATATGGCATAAAAAACTTTGCTGTAATGCCTAATTCAGAGATTAGGATTTTAATCTTTAAGGGA
>CAYZJM010000085.1:0-3286 GCA_964479015.1 Candidatus Woesearchaeota archaeon | reverse complement strand
ATGATTTTTCCTTATCATTTTAAAGTGATAAATTCATGGATAAATTTATAAATATCCTCTTTATCAATTTTATATGACAAAAAATTTGGAATTTTCGGTAAATGAAAAAGAACAAAAATTTGCTGAAGAAAATCCATGGGTTTCTATTATTCTTGAAGGCGCTACTGACTCTGAAGGTGTAAATTATTTAAGAAAAAAAGGAAGTCAACTTGTTTATAAAAAAGTTGAGGGGGGATTTGAATGTGTAAATTGTGGTTCTGAAATAATGGGAAAAATGGTAATCCATCCGATTTTAGATCCCAAAAAAAAGAACCTTCTAAAAAAGGACCCTTTAACAAAAAGATGCCTTCGTTATTTAATAGGCTCTGGACAACTTAAATCTAAAGGTGAAGAAGTTCCTTATTGTCCTAACTGTGAAAAAGAACCGGACTCTATTGGAGGTTACATCCCTCGCAATTTTTTTGCAATTTTTAAAAAATGTTAAAAAGAATCTTTATTTGCTCATCTCCTTTTATCGTCTTTTAGAATCTTTTTGATTCTTTTCTTTTTCAGAATTTACTTTTTAGAGCCTGTACTTTTAGAACCGATATTTTTAGAAGCAGATTTTTTAGAGTATGTGTTTTTAGAGGTATTTTTCTTAGAACTTGATTTCTTAGAATCTAAGTTTTTAGGACTTAAATTTTTAGAAGCAGATTTTTTAGGAAGGGTTTGTTTTATTTTATCCATCTCTTTTTCTATGTCTTTTGATTGCTCCCCTGACTTCTTTCCTGACTGCTCTGAAATTTGTTCTAATGCACTATCAAAATCTCCTTTTCTTATCATTATCTTCTCTGACTTATTCTTATCTTTACTCAAATAAATTCTTTTAATAGCATTAATTCCTGCATTTCTTGCAATAGATTCTATCTCCGCTCCGGTCCATCCTTCTGTTTTGTTAATATAATCAGAGAGATTAATATTTTTCTCGAGAGGCATTCCTTTAGTATGAACTTTAAATATTTCTTCTCTTGTTTTCTTATCCGGAATCTCCAGTTCAACTAAAGCATCAATTCTTCCCGGCCTTAATAACGCAGGGTCAATTAAATCTTTTCTATTCGTAGCTGTAATAATCATAACTTTTTCTAACTCTTCAACCCCATCCATCTCAGAAAGAAGCTGATTAACAACTTTTTCTGTTGCATCGTTTACAGAAGACCCTCTTTGTTTTGAGATTGAATCAAATTCATCAAAGAAAATAATTGAGGGGGCAACTTGTTTAGCCTTACTAAAAATCTCTCTCACTCTTTTTTCACTCTCTCCAACCCATTTGCTCATTAACTCAGGACCTTTTACAGAAATGAAATTAGCATTACACTCTGTCGCAACAGCTTTAGCTAAAAGAGTTTTACCTGTTCCTGGAGGTCCGTGTAACAAAACCCCTTTAGAAGGTTTTATTCCTGCTTTTGTAAATAAATCGGGCCTTATTAATGGTAGTTCTACTAACTCTCTTAATTTTTCTTTAGCTTTATTTAATCCTCCAACATCACTCCATCTAACATGAGGTTTATTAATTAAAACTTCTCTCATTGCAGAAGGTTCTACTTTTTTCAATGCTTCTAAGAAATTATTTTTTGAAACCTGAATCTTATCTAAGATACTTGTAGGGACTTTTTCTTCTATATTTTTAAGTTCAGAAAAGTAAGGCTTAACGGCTTTTAATCCTGCTTCCTTACACAAAACTTCTAAATCTGCCCCAGTATACCCTATTGTTTTCACAGAAAGTTCATTAAAATCAACATCTTTATTCAATGGCATCCCTCTTGTATGGATTTTTAATATCTCTTTTCTTCCTGCTTCTCCAGGAGGATTAATCTTCAATTCTCTATCAAATCTTCCAGGCCTTCTCAATGCAGGGTCTATATCATCAGGAGTATTCGTTGCAGCCATCACTACAACCTGCCCTCTAGACTTTAGCCCATCCATTAATGAAAGTAACTGGCTAACAACTCTCCTTTCTGTTTGATCTGTTCCTTCCCCTCTCTTAGGAGCTATTGAATCTATCTCATCAATAAAAACAATTGCTGGAGAATTTTTATTTGCTTTTTCAAAAGTATCTCTAAGTTGTTTTTCACTCTCTCCGTAATACTTACTCATTATTTCTGGTCCATTAATCAAATAGAAACTTGAATCTGTCTCATTTGCAACAGCTTTAGCTAAAAGAGTTTTACCTGTTCCTGGAGGTCCGGTCATCAAAACTCCTTTTGGAGCGCCAATACCTAACTTTTGGAATATCTCAGGATGTTTCATAGGCATCTCAACCATCTCTCTAACTTGCTCAATTTCCTCTTTCAATCCCCCAATATCCTCATAAGAAACACCAGTACTCTTCATTTCATTACCAGTATGAGTCTCATCAGAAACAACTATTTTCGTAGAAGGATTTACAATCACTGCCCCTTTAGGACTAACTTTTGAAACAATATACCCTAACCGATTCCCAAATACATCAATAACTGTTTTTTGATTTAACATTAAAGGTTTGTGTAAAAGTTTTGTATGAAAATACTCTGTAGGGTCATCACTAAACCTTACCTCTTGTAAAGGGGAGAGTGTAACAGATTTAGCTTCATAAACACTTAAAATAGAAACATAAACTTTATCTCCAATTGAAGAATTAACATTAAATCTTGTAGTCCCATCAAGTCTTATCACATTTTTTTTCATCCCGTTCTGTTGCATCCTCATAACTTTTGCAACACTAGAATTATTCCCTTTAATCTTAACAACATCTCCAGAAGAAAGACCCATTTCCTCCATCATAGGAGATGTAATTCTGACTATACCCTTATCAATATCTTCTTGCAAGGCTTCAATCACTTCAAATTCCCTTCTCTCTTTATCGTCTTTTTCTTTATTGTCTTTTTCTTTACCCATTTTAATACTCTTATTTTATTTTTAGTTCTATTTTTTATTAAAGATTATTTCTAATATCCCATTTTTCATGCTAGTTTTATATCTTTTTGGGCTAACAAAATTTGGAAGGGTTTTGTTTATTGATACCCCTTGTGAAAGTTTTCTAGATAGATATGCCTGCACATTTTCATCACTTTTCTTTTCCGCTTTAATCTGTAGCTCTCTCCCTTTAATTGAAACATCAACATCTTCCTCTTCAAAGCCAGGCAATTCAAAAATTGAATAAATATAATCATCTCCTTCTACAAATCCTATACTTCTTTCTTCTTCCTCTGAAGGGGAAATTCTTCTTCCTCTTCTTGAAGGGGTTTTCCCAAAAAATTCCTTTATTATA
>CAYZJM010000084.1:0-3354 GCA_964479015.1 Candidatus Woesearchaeota archaeon | reverse complement strand
TACAACATACTTCATTCTCATACCAATTAAAAGAATTGCAACTCTTACAAACCTTAAAATCTGTTTTTTTCATCTGTATTTGTTTTAAATCTGTTTCCATTTTAATCACAACACTCCTTTTTATTAAAATATTTTCCACAAGCATTACACCTATATTCAAATCCTTCTGCTAATCCAGAGTAATAGGTATCTTCACTTTCACAATAAGGACAAAGAATAACCTCTTCAAATTGCAAATAATCGTGTGGGTTCATAGTAACCTCAAGAAGTTTCTCGTGTTCTTTCTCTTCAATTTCACTTTTATTAGCATTTTCAGGTATCTCTACTACGGGAGTTCCGTTTTTCCAAACCAATTTTCTTTTTCTTTTCATTTTAAGCCCTCAAATATGGTTTATTTAATTCTTTTTCAATAAATTCTTCCTGTAATTCTCCAACCTTTTCTCCATATTGAATTAGAGCATAAACAGGTTGTGGTCTGCCTGTAAATCCAACTATTTTACCAATAGTTACAGGTTCATCAAAATCTCTCGGTTTTATTCTTTCTCCTGTGTATTTTCCTGTTTGTTCCATTTTTATTTAACATAATTTAGTTTTTTATTTATTTGAATATAAGGCATAAGTGTCATATCTATATATTGTTTAACTTGTTTTAATTCATTAATATCCATATCTTTTATTTTCTTTCCATTAATTTTCAATTTTTTTGCTTCCATTTTCTCTCTAATATAAAATTAACAAAACTTCACAATTCTTCTGCTATAAGTGTTTTTTTACATTCTTCTTTTTTGTTTTTTAATTCTTCACCCAATTCTTCTGACTTTTTTATATTTGCTTTCAAATTATCTATTTGTTGATTAATAACTTTCCCCGTGCATTTGTAACAATAATATTTATAATAAATTCCATATTTATCACTATGTGCAACTTCCACCCCTCTCGGAGTTCCTTCCTTAATTTTGTTATGACATACCCTGCACGAAGCCCTGTTATTAGGACTTACTTCAATTTGATTTATCTCCATTTTTATTCTTCAAAGTTTATTGTATAAAATTTATTTCCCATAAATATACCTAAAAATGCAGAGATAATGTTCCAAAGACTATTAATTCCTGCTTCTTTTACTGCTTGAGATGATTGTTCAGGAACTAAAACAACACCAATAATAACCCAAACTATTAATGCTACCACTATGAAAAAATAAACCTTTTTATTCCAAGCATTAATAACTCCTAACAAAAAACCAACACAAAAAGTAAAGATTAAATCAGCAATTAGTTCCATTTTATTCCTCTAATTTTATAACTCTACATTTATTTTCATCAATTTGGCTTGTTTCTCCTTGACTTGTGATAATAAATAATTTATCAAAAGCATATTCATTTTGATTTATGTTATTTATATCGCTCATTCCGTCAGTTAAGAAAATGCAAACCTTTGAAGCAGGATAATTTTCCTTAATATAATCATATAAAGGTTTATGGCTTGTTCCACCACCCCCACTTATCTTCAAATTCTTTATTTTTTGAATATTACCATTTCTTACTAAATAGTCATTATGGACTTCAACATCGTGAGTAATCAATCTCATTTCTAACCTTTCCTGAAAAGCCCTTGCTATACCTATTATTTCACTTAAAAAATCAGTTAATTCTTTCTCTCCTATACTGCCCGATGTGTCTATTCCAACCACAACCTCAATTTTTTCTTTTTCAACATCAGGCAAATAAGTTCCTATTGACCTTGACTTCTTGTGAGGTTTTGAATAAGTATAATTATACGGAAGAGCATTAATTATTTGTTGGTTTAATACAGATTTCCAATCAATTTTTTCTTTATGCAGATTTTCAATCAATCTCTCAACACCAGCAGGAACATCTCCTTTCATCTTTGCATTAACTACTGCCTCTTGTGTCTTGTCCTGCCACTTCTTGATTAATTCTGCCTTCTCTTTTTCTCCCAATTCTTTTCCTGTATCATCTCTTTCGTGCTTATCAAATCCACCTAATTCTTTCCTTACTTCTTCTTCCTGATTACCATTTCCACCTGGACTATCTCCTTGTTGTTCTCCACTTCCACTTCCCCCACCAATCTTACTTTTCATTTGTTGTTTCTTATCTTCAGGGATTTTTATTTCACTATAAATTTTTTCAGCAGATTTTTTACTACAATCTTGTATATAATTATTGAAAATATTAATACTATCATCACTTTTAGGAATAATACAACCTTGTGGTAGTTCAAGCCCTTCTTGTCTTATTATTGAATTTACACAAATATCACAGGCGATATTCCAAAGTTCTCTGTGCTTACTTTTACCTCTGTCTAAATGTTGTAATGCTAAATGCAAGATTTCGTGGGTTATTACCCCCATAGTTTCTCTATAACTTAATTTATCAATAAATTCTTCTTTGTATTTCAGATTACCCTTTAAATCAACACCAGCACCAGCATATTCAGGCAGGTTTTTATCTTTTTTCGGAGTAATGTATAAAGACAAGTAAGCAAAGAACGGGTTTCTTCTCTGCAACTGCACCCTTGCTTTCTTAATTTTCTCTTCTGCTTTCATTTTAAACTTTGTATCATATATACCTTTTTTAATTTATTTAATAAGTCCTGTTTTTCAAATCCTAATCTGTCTATCAAATCTCTTTGAAAATGTAATCTTGTTGATATTCTCATACTTGAACCCCCGTGAAAGAAAATTTGTTTTGCTGTGTTCCAATCCAAACCAATATTTTTTCCTAATAGATTAAATCTGAAAAAATCTTCATTAACTAATTCAACATCACAATCCACTTTAATATTTCCCCCTTTCCTATATACTTCAACCTTATCGGTTTCAAGCAAATCCATTTTCATTTGAGATAATTTATTATATGTTTTTATGTCTTGTTCAGTAGTATTCTCATCAATTCTCCTGATTATAAATTCAAGTTTATTTTTTCTAACTCTAACACCATTAATAAAAACTTTTTTATAATCCTTACTTCCCTCTAATTCTTTTATTATGTCTTTCTTTGTGTTTTTTTCAAATTCAACATTAACTATTTTCTTTTGATTTTTGTATCTTGTGTATCCTATCCTGTTTCTTATTAAGTTTTCTTCTACACTTTCTGTTGCATAATGATTTAACATACTCTCCATTTTATATCTGCCATAAATATCACAAAATTTCTTTTTTATTATAATTTTATCATTTTCTTTTTTAAATTCCTTACCACCAACATAATCATTCCCATTAGTTATCTTGCCTTTGTTTTTCCACTCTTCTTCCTTTCTCTGTCTTTCTTCCTTTCTTCTCTTCCTTTCTTCTTCCTCTTTTTTCTGTTCCTCTTTTTTTTTCTTTTCAAGGTC
>CAYZJM010000083.1:0-3463 GCA_964479015.1 Candidatus Woesearchaeota archaeon | reverse complement strand
TTAAAGGCCACTTAATTTTGGGTTCAATATGCATAAAAAATTAATATTATTTGACATTGACAAAACTTTAGTTGATGAGATGGTAAGAGATGGCAATCCTTGGCCATTAGCATTTGAATCTGTTTATGGAATAAATTGTCCAATTACAATTTCTCAAGCAAATTCTCAAGGAATGACTCATAAACAGATTGCTATTGAATCTTTAAAAAAGAATGGCCTAAAAGAAGATGAAATTTTAAAAAAATTAGACCTCTTTATTGAAACTCTCGAAAAGTTTTATAGGAAATCTTTAGAAAATGGCAAGATATCTTTATTCCCAAAAATCCCAGAACTTTTACAAAAACTTTCTAATGAAAAATATATTCTCGGTCTAATTACTGGAAATACGAGAATAATTGCGTTTGCCAAACTGAAAAAAGCAGGAATAGATAAGTTCTTCACAATTGGGGGTTTTGGAGATGATAGTGCAAATAGAGAAGAGCTCATTGAGTTAGCTCTTGACAGAGCAAAAGAAAAATACTCTTTTCAGTTTGATAGTAAGAAAGTTTTTGTTATTGGTGATACACCCAAAGATATTTCTGCTGCAGAAAAATTTCATCTTCAAACAATAGGAGTTGCCACAGGACTTTACTCAAAACAAAATCTTTCTGATGCTGGTGCAGATTTTGTTTTAGATAATTTAGAAGATATAGAAAAAGTTTTGTCAATTATTGGATAAACTTTCGCTCTTTTCCTACCCCCTAAAAATAGCAATTGCTACTTTTCCGATTTTCTTAGAAAATCTCGATTTTTTTTCTCAAAGAGAAAAAAGGGTTTAACAGATGATAAAGAGTTTCGACTTGTGGTGCTGGGCTCACCGCTTCTGATTCCAAATTTTTTGCTACTCAAAAAATTCTCCTTAGGCCAGATTTTGCTTGGCTTCGCCCAAATTTTTATTAATTAGAAATAGTCTTTTTCCTTTGTCAAATAATTTTCCTTTGTCAAATAAACCTTATGGACTTAACGTCCATTTTGGGATTAAAAAAAATAAGAAAAAGTTTAGTTAGAATTAGCAAATGGGCAGTTACCTTGGCCCTTCATTCCAGATCCTTGCATTAAACCTTGCTTCATTCCTTTTCCACCCCCAAAACCATTTCCATCTTTAGAACCCATTCCATTATTTAGGCCAAGTTCAGCTCTTAATTCTTGAGCAAGTTCCGTTTTTCCATTTTCCATTGCTTCATGGGCTTCTGCAAATGTTGCAAAATTCTCAGCAGTTACAACTTCAATAACTCTGGGATGCCTTCCATTTTCAGTCATTAAACTAATCCAAGTATTGTAATCCAAGTTATCAAATGCTTGTTCAATTGCTCCATGTTTTTCTTCAGAATAGTCTGGTCCTTTCACATTGGGGTCTCCTTGATATGCAAACACCATACTCATTCCTAAAAGAGCAACAACTCCAAGAATTCCAAAACCCATCAAAGCTTTGTTTTTGTTTATTTTGTTTTTCATTTTTATTTTACCTCCCATAATTTAATTAGATAAATAAGATTAAATTTCTTTATAAGTAAGGTGGACTTGGAATCCATTCCCTTTAAAAATATTTAAACCTTTATTACATCGTATCAAAATGGTATCTATGACTGGAAGGGCTGTTGGACAAGGTCTTGGAAAATTAATGAACTTAGGGATTGGAACAGAGATAATTTACTCTTTTGTAATAATTGTTTGCAGTTTAATGATTTATTTTGGAACAAAAGAGCTCTATAAATTAAGTTCCCATAAAGGAATAAAATATTTTAGACAATCATTTTTATTTTTTGTACTTGCTTATTTTTTTAGGTCTTTTATAAAAGTTATTTTGTTTTATTTTGATGCAGGAGAGATAAAAACAATTCTTCCTGTTTTTGGAAACATAACTCTTTTTGTTTTTATGTATTTTAGTTTAATGGCGATATTTTATCTTATTTATAGTGTAATGTGGAAAAAATGGAAATCAAATTCAATAGTTTATCTATTTCATTTAGTAGCTTTTGCTATTGCAATAACTATTATTTTATTTAGGAATCCATTTATTTATTTTTTGATAAACCTTCTACTTTTCTTTTTTATTATATTTGTATTTTATAAATCCTACAAGCAATCAAAGAAAAAGAAATCATACAATCTTTATTTCATATATCTATTACTTTTTGTATTTTGGATTTTTAATGTAATAGATATTTTGATTCCAAATTATTTACACACATTCCAATTATTTATCTATCTAATATCTATAGGAATATTTTTATCAATTCTCTATAAAGTGATTAGGAAAACAGGTTAAAATGGCAAAAAGAAATAAATTAGAAATAATTAAGGATATTCTGAAAATAATTCAAGATAATCATTCAATAAAACCAACGCCCCTATTAAGGAGGTCTAATATTTCTTCATCTAGATTTAAAGAATACTATTTAGATTTATTGAAAAAAGAATTAATCAAGGAGATTCATGGGAAAAATAAGAAAATTATTCTAACCGAAAAAGGACATAGATATTTAAAAAAATATTCTACAATTATAAACTTTATTGATGAGTTTGAATTGTAAAAAATTTCCCCAAGATTATTTTATTTTCTTTTTAGAAAAAAGAAACAAAAAGCGGGCAATCTCTCTTATTTAATGGTCGAAACTTTCCTTAAGCCCGATGTTAAGTCGAATTTTTTCTTCTGCTAAAAATTTAAATCTCTAAAAAACTCAATTGGAGATTTCCCACAAATTTTAAAACCTCTCTTTATCATAGATTAATATGTTTCAAAAATTCCTTGTAGTTGCGAGCAAAAAAGATAAAGCTGGAATGAATATAACTAACCAACTTTCACAGTTCAGAGAGAACCCAGTAATATCTTCAATGAAAAAAGGACCTTCATTTGATATCCATATTATTGAAAGTGAATTAGTTTTTGCAGAAGATCTTGATGATGAGAAGATAGATAAATATGACTTTATTATTTTTGCTTCAAAACATAGTTCTTCAAATCCAGATAAAAGAGAGAGATCTCTCTGTGTTCACTCCCCTGGAAATTGGAGGAGTGCAGATTATGGAGGAGTAAAAGAGAAGGTATGTCCAAGCTCAGCAGTATTTCAAAAACAAACATTTGAAAAATTAAAAAAGAATGCAGAAGATTCAGGTTTAGATTATAATGTTACAATGGAGGTAACTCATCATGGTCCATTAATCAAAAAGCCATGTCTTTTTATTGAAGTAGGATCTACAGAAACAGAGTGGAATGATAGGAGAGCTACCTTTGTTATTGCAAAAACAATCTCTCAAATAATAAAAGAGTATAAAGAAAATCCGTATAATGAAATTGCAATAGGAATTGGAGGGCCTCATTACTGCCCTACATTTAACAAGCTTCAATTAAATTCGAATGTTGCAATCTCTCATATAATCTCAAAATACTCTTCGCCTTTAACAAAAGAGATGATCTTCGAAG
>CAYZJM010000082.1:0-3482 GCA_964479015.1 Candidatus Woesearchaeota archaeon | reverse complement strand
TTACTTTATCTGCTCCCTCTTGAATCTGTCTTCCCAATGATCCAACTCCTTGATAACAACTTATTAACATTGTATTTTCAGGATTTTCTGCAAAATTCTTAAAGTATTCTACAGAAGCTCCTCCTACAAGCATACCAGAAGTTGCAATCACAATACATGGGCCTCCTTCGATAACATTCTTCCTCTCTTGAGGAGAACCAACTCTTGAGAATATGTCCGAAGTAAAAGGATTCTGATCTTGAAAAACTTGGTTTCTCACTTTATTACTTAAAAAATCAGGATATGCTGTATGAATTGCGTTCATATCCCATATAATCCCATCTATGTATATTGGAATTTTAGGCAATCTCCCTGCTTTTATTGCTTCATCCATTCTTATAACTGTCTCTTGTGCGTGTCCTAATCCCAATTCAGGGATTAATACTTTCCCATTTTTATCGATTGTTTCTTTAATTATTTTCAAAAATCTCTCTTCTGTTTCTCTTAATGGGGGGAGAATATCTTCTTTTGCTCCGTATGTTGATTCGGTCATCACAGATTCTACTCTTGGAAAACTTGTTACTGCAGAATCTAACAATCTTGTTCTTGCATATTTAAAGTCTCCAGTATAAAGGAAATTGTGCAAACCATTTCCAATATTAAAATGGACCATTGCTCCTCCTAAAACATGCCCTGAGTTGTAAAATGTTATTCTTACATCTGGAGCAATATCTGTAACTTCATTATAATTTAAACAAATAGAATGTTTTACCATCTCCTTAACATCTTTAGAACTAAACAATGGTAATGAAGCTTGTTTATAAGCCACCCCTACTAAATCAAGAGTCGCTAAAGCAGATAAATCTCTCGTTGGAGGGGTCATGTAAACAGGACCGGTGTATCCCATTTTATATAAATAAGGAAGTAAACCAACATGGTCCAAATGAGCATGGGTGATTACTACTGCATCCAGATCATTTATATTAAATTCTGAAACCTGAAGGTAAGGGTATTTCCCATCATTTTTAGATGCAACATCTATCCCACAATCTAAAAGAATTTTCGAATTTGGGGTTTGTAATAATAAACAACTTCTTCCCACCTGTCTTCCTGAACCAAGCAAGGTAACTCTGACCCATTCATCCATTCTTTCAGAACTCCATTCTTTGTAGATTTTTTTACCGATTGAATTTAGAAATTTTCTTCTGTAATTATTATTAGCATAAAGAACACTTCTGATATTCTCTGTAATTTTACTTTTTATTGCCGGACTTCTTTGAACATTAGGGGTCCATAGAGTCTCTGATCTTATTTCATTAAAAATAGACCCTTGTTTCCCAATAACTAAACCCGGTTTTCTAGCTTCAATAATAACTATACTCCTATGATAATCAAAAAGAATCTGGGAAATCTCTGCTTCTTTAGGGATAATCTCTCTTATCTTCTTTTCAGTTTCTTCTTGACTTAGAAGAATATCTTGATTTGCACGAAGCTCAACTCTTTTTTTTATTTGATTTACTATCTCTTTTATTTTTGGTTCTCCTTCCCTAAAGAAATTTTCATTGTTTGTATAAAGAACTATATTTGCTCCTTCAAAATTTGCATCTGCAACTTTATTCCCTAACTGTTCCTTTATATTTTTTAAAATATCTGCCATTTTCTTGAATTTTTTAGTCTCTTACTTAACCTTTTATTGCTTAATCCGTTTAATCAAGCGAAGAATAATCCTCTCATTCATTTTTCATTCATTTTTTTGAGTCACTATAATCTGGTTTGATTTCTTGCTCAACCACTTTTTTGATTCCATCTTTTGTTATTGTAAAAACATCAATTCCATATCCACTCCCTATATCTCTTTGCGTTGATGATTTTAGAGCTTCTTTAGCTAATTCTGTTCCTTCTTTAACAGAAATATCCTTTTTGTACTGTCTTTCTAAAAGTCCTAAAACATAAGGCATACCACTTCCAAAATTAGCATCGTAATCTTCTATCTTATGTATGCTCCCTGCAGGGTCTATAGTATAAATTGCTGTTGAACCATCTTCATCATATCCTGCTATCAAAGCACCCATTTCATCAGGAACCATTGAAGGTTGCTTTATATTAGTGTAAATCATATTTGCTAAAAGTGTTGCAGACTCTCTAACGGAAGGTCTTCTCTTACTTCTTAATTGTTTTATCCTTAGTTCTGCTGGGAGTATTCTTCTTATTCTATCTGCTGCTGCTGCTAAGCCACAACCAGAAAAGACAAGATAATCATTTAATTGGGTTACCTTCTGCTTATTTTTATTCATTACTACCTTCCCTGCAGTAGTCTGCCTATCTGAAGCCATTACGGCTCCATCTTTACAAACAATCCCAAGGATTGTAGTTCCTGTCTTAAGAATTGAATCTTTTAATTCTTGGTTCATTTTAATATCAGAATTGTAATAATTCTAGAATTTATATATTTTTTTTAGAATAACTGATTTTATAAAGTTTTCGTTATCTTATTTTTGATTTAAACAATTTTATTTCTATATTTTTAATTTATCTAAATTTTATCTTCATTGCTTTTTAATCGGTCTTATCTATCTTTGAGATCCCGTGTTCTTTTTTCATTCTTATCACATTGTCTACAAAACTTTCCATTTTTTGTTCATGGCTAACCACAATCAATTGTCTTACATTTAACTCATCTAAAACATCTCTCATTTTATCTAATTGGGCATCACTAAACCCATCTGTTGGTTCATCAAGTATAACTAAATCATGGGTTTTTATTTTGCTTAAGAATGAATTTATAACCTGGTTAAGAGACAATCTATAAGCCAGTGCAACAGCAGTTCTCTCTCCTCCAGATAGGTAAGCATAATCTATTTCATAGTCTTGATGTTCGATTATTGGAGTAAATTCATCGTTTAACCTCACACTAAATGTATCTGAAACAAGCATATCAAACCACTCTGCAAATGATTTAGAAAACTCTGCTTTAAGTCTAATCATCACATTTTTCTCTATTAAAGATACTAATGGAATGAAATTTTTTGAAATCCAATTTTCTAAGATAATAAGATACTCCAAATTCTTTTTAATAGACTCTATTTTTCTGATTCTCTCCCTCAATTCTTCTATTTGTTTAGAGAATACCTCTATCTCCTTTTTAAGTTCTGCAACCTTTATTTCTGCACTTTTCTCCTCTGATAAAGCTTTTTCTAATTCTTCTTTTTTGCTTTCAAAAGAAGAATCAAATTTGCTTAAATCTTCAGCATAACCTTTTAAGCTTTCTATATGTTGATCTAAAAGCTCAATATCTTTGTTTAAAGAAGAGTTGGATTTTTCTAAATCTTTAATTCTTGATTTTCTCTCTTCAATTCCCTCTAATTTCACTCTTATTAATTTAAGGTCGCTTAATTCCTTTTCATCTTGCGAGATCTTCAAATTTATTTCCTTTAGATTTTGGTTTAACTTCTCTTTCTCTTTTTTTAACTCTTCTATTTTGTTATTGTTTTCAGAGATATCTG
>CAYZJM010000081.1:2229-3583 GCA_964479015.1 Candidatus Woesearchaeota archaeon | reverse complement strand
TATGTGATAGTGCGTTAATACAACTTTGTAGTATGATTTCTTATATTCTTGAAAAAAATAAGGATTATCATTTTTATATTTGGTTTCCGCAATTTATTTCTATGAATCAAATAAGTAATTTTAAAGATGAATATCCTATTTTAAAATCAAGTCATGTTACTTTAGAATATATACCTATCACAAAAATAAGAAGATTAACAGGTTATGATTTTCATTTTAAAGCATTAGAGAAAAAAATGAATCCTAGACATAGGGATTATGATTTAGTATATAATTCTCTCCCTGAATATACAGAGAATTTATCCCAATTAATGTGTAGAAATGTTAATCTTGATTGGGGAGTTTTTAATATTCCAATAATTAATAGATTGCATTGGATAATGAGTGGAGAACACGTTGCAATTCCAGATGATAGAATAGAATTAAAACAATGCGTAGGATTTGTATTAGCAAATGAAAATTTAACTCTTTGCGATTACACAATAGAAATGGTTAATTCTATGCAAAATAAATGGTTTCCTCATAAAGAATTAAACATTAGAAGTATTTATAATGGAATAGAAACTAAGAAAATACAAGCAGAAGAAAAGAAAGCATTGAAGAAAGGAGATAAAATAAGATTACTATATCCGAATAGATTACAATCTTTTAAAAATCCAATCTTTATGCTAGAAAGTTTAATAAAATTAAGAGAAAAAAGACAAGACTTTGAATTGATTTTAACCGACCCAACGGCTGATTATACTCATAATAATAAATTAAAATCAAGAAAGTTAGTAAGAATAATACAAGAAAATTCTGATTGGATAAAAGTACAACCTGTAAATGGAAAAGAATATTATAGAATGATACATTCTTCTGATGTAGTTATTAATACTTCTGATTACGAAACTTGGTGTTTGGTAATTACAGAAGCGTTGGCGTGTGGTAAAAATGTAGTAGTTCCTAGTGGACTTACTTTTGAAGAAATGATTTCTCCAGATTATCCTTTCATATATGAAAAGAGAAGAAAAAAATCTTTCTTAGAAAAATTAGAATTAGCAATAGAAAAAGCAGGAACTATGGTAGAAGAAAATAAGAAATATGCTAACAAATATGACTGGAAAAATGTTGGTCAGGATTATTTAGATTTGTTTGAAGAATACAGAAAGAAATATATATTAGAACCAGATTATTCAACTAAAGACAGAGATAGATTATTAGATAAAGTTAGACAAGAAGGAAAGATGAGAAAATCAGAAATAATTAAATTTCTTGGTCCTGGTTCAGAAAAAAACTGGAGTAAATATCGTTGGCATTTATTAAAAAATGGTGTTAAAGATTTATGGGAAAGTGAAGAATCTGTTTATTATGT
>CAYZJM010000081.1:0-2129 GCA_964479015.1 Candidatus Woesearchaeota archaeon | reverse complement strand
TTATTAGTAGAATTAAAAGAAATAAAAAGAATAAATGAAATAGATGAAAACGCAAAGAGAGGTGAAAAATGAATAAAAAGATTATTTGTTTAGCAATGTTATCAATGTTATTTTTTAGTGGTTGTAGTTTATTGCCTAGAATTAAGTTTGGAACTCCAGGAGCTGTTCCACAATCAATTAATAAATCTAAAGCCAAAGGAGTTTGCAAAGGAGAGGCAAAATTTAATGATTTGGGAGAAATGACTTATTGTTCCAAAGGATATTATAAATATACGGAAGGATATGATAAGAAAGAAAGAAAAATGACCATAGTAGAAAGAATAAAAGGTTTTATTAATGACTTAGTTGGTTGGAGTTTCTGGATTTTCGTTGCATTATTATTTTTGGCTCCTGGCTTACTCGGTACTATTGTTGGTCGTTTGATAGAAGGAACAGTAGGAATTACTGGTAAGAGTTTAAAAGCAATAGTAAGAGCTGTACAAAGAACTAGAAAAACAGGAAAAGATTTAAATGATTCTTTAGACGCTGAAGAAGATTCAGATGTTAAAGATTACGTTGCAAAATTAAAAAAGAAAGAGAAAATAAAATGAATCCTGAAGACTTAAAGAAATTAGTTAATATATATCGAAGAATATTAAATATAGAGGATGAATTAATGCAGTTTGAAAGTAATCATCCTGAGATTAAAAAAGCTAAAGAAATATTTTTTGATATGGTAGACGAACTAGATGATGTAAGACATAAACTAAGAGATGAATGGGGTAAACTCAAGGAAGAGTGATATGAACTTAGATAGATTTGAAAACTTTGTTGCTGAATTTTTTAATTGTGATATAGACAATGTTAGAGTTTATGAAACTGAGGTTGAATATTACTATAGGTACGAATTGAGCAATGGTTTGGAATTTATGATAAAAGAGCCAAAAGAAAAGGAGGAATAGTTATGGCAGATTTAAACGCATTATCAGAAAAAGAAAAAGCTCTTTATGATTTAATTAATAATTATGAAGGCAAGGTAACTAATGAAGTTATTAAAGAAAATTTATCAGAGAAACACGTAGGAGCTTTGGGAAAACTAGTATCTAAGGGACTAGTAGAAAAAAAGAAAACAAAACCAGATTGGAATAAAGGAATAAAATCTAAAAAATATTATAGATTGAAGGAGAATGAATAGGGGGTTGTTATGCCTTATATTAAACCAGAAGATAGACCTAAATTTGACAGAGCATTAGACCAAATAAATACAATAGAAACTAAAGGAGATTTAGAATATTGTATTTACAGATTAATGAAAATCTATATGAAGGGAAAAAGATTTTGTTATTCTAATCTTCACGATACAGTTTATGCTTCTCAACATTGTGCTGATGAATTTCGTAGACATTATCTTGATAAAAGAGAAGATGATGCTAAAAGGAAAAATGGAGATATATAATGACTGAAAAAGAAAAAAAGTTACAATTTTCAGATTATGTTCTTAGAACTTATTTGATAGGTTCTATGGAAAATCCAGCAGATAATGATGGAGGAGTAACTTGGAGAAGAAAATTAACTCCAAAATTAGAAGAACGTAAAATTTACGTTTTTGACCCTACCAGAGAGGAAATAGAAAAGGTAGGTATGCCTACAGAAGAATTACATAAGAAATTAACTGGTTGGCAATTATCTGGTAATTGGGATAAGTTTTGCGAATATATGAGAATGATTTGGAGAGGTAAATCTGAACTTGTTAAAGATGATGAAACCAAAGCTACCAGATTAACTCATATTTTAGGAGATGTTGATTATGTAGAAAGAAGTGATTTCTTAATTTGGAATCATAAAGAAGGAGATAGGCCTGGTGGAACTATTGCAGAATTAACTCTTGCTTGGTATCGTGGAATACCTGTTTATTTAATTACAGAAACTCCCAAACATAAATTTAATAAGAGTTTATTGTATTTCATCTTAGATAGTGGACATAAAGAAGGAAAAATCTTTCAAAATCAAAATCAATTATTAGAATACATTGACGATAAATATTTAAAAGAGGAGAAGTAAAATAGCATTATGAAAATAATTTCTTGCAAAAAATGTGGAAAGAAATTTGAAATTACTCGAAATGCTCAAAAATTTTGTTTTGATAAACG
>CAYZJM010000080.1:0-3629 GCA_964479015.1 Candidatus Woesearchaeota archaeon | reverse complement strand
TTTTAAAGATAATTAATTGCTTTAATAATAGTGGAATTTTGACGTGAAGTCAAGGGTACAATTTTATAAGGAAAAAATTAATTAAACCTTTTGTTCTTATACTTGTCCGCTTCATCACCCTGAAATTCATATGTTGAATTTTGAGTCCTTACATAAAACTTTTTTTTATTATCAACTTTCATATAAATTACATCAGGGGATTTTTCTATATTGATACCACAAATAGTTTTCCCATTTATATCTTCGTATTTTGTTGAAATTTGAGATAATGCACTTTCCCCTAATTTACTTTTTAATACTTCGTTTAGATGTAACTCAAAACCGTCAATGCTATTTTTCCCAAGATTCTCCATATCTCTTTTGATTCCAATTGGATTTCCACTATCTTTTACTCCGATTAAAAGCCAACCTCCTTCCGCATTTAACATCCCAGCCACTGTTTTGGCTACAGCATTTTCTAAATTATAATTTTCATTTCCACCTATTAATCCCTCTTTAAATTCAAGATTATTTGATTCTTTCTTTTTTAGTAAGCCCTTAAGAGAGCTGTCACCTTCTCCCTCCTGAATAAGATTATTCATGAAATCATTAATACCCTCGGCAATTAACACTCTTCGTTTCTTAAGAAATAATTCATAATTTTCAACCTTCCAAAGCTTTGGATTGTTAGGAATTAAAAACTTTTCTAGGTTCCCTCGATTTTTCTTTTCTACTTCTGGTAAATATTTAGCAGGCTTCTTATCAAATATCTCCATATTACCCGCTCTTGTAAGAGGCGCTCTGTTAGCTATTTCGTGGACCTTATTGTAATGTTCTCTATTCTGACCTGTTTGATACCCTGCCTTTTTTAGTACTGATTTAGGAAATATGTGATGTTTTTCTACGCTATACTGGCTCCCAAAAGGATTTGATAAATCAAGCTGATTTTTCCAATCGACCCCTCCCTTATTTCTTATGATAAAGTTCATCATATTATAAAATGGATGCCCAACACCTCTTTCTTGTAGTTCTCCTTTATTTATCTTCAAATCACCCTCTTCACTTTCGAGTAGATTAATAGCTGCTCCGATTGGTTTTTTTTCGCCCAAAGCCTTCAAGTCTTCTTGGAGCTTTTGATCAACACTACTACTGTATCTTCTTTTATACAAAGTTGCATACATCCAAAAGAGCATCTTATCTAATTCTCTAGAACTTTTAAATTTGCCTCCATTATGTTCTAAATAACCTATAATAGGAATCAGGACATTGGGGGTATTTAAGTCGCTGGTTGAATAAATATAAGCCCTATTTTTTAAAATATTTAAAAAATAATCGAGAATAGAATCCAGCTTTTTCCAACCCTCTTTAAGTTCTCCTTCATTATTTTCATGTAAAATTTCATATTCTGCCCTATAATTTATAACCGCATTCATAGCTCGAACCATAAATTTTAAATCAAAATTAAATCCCTTTTCCGCCATCTTTTTCATTTTTCTTTTAAATTGCCTTCTCGCCTCTTTCCAATTACTGCACATATAAGCTAAAGCTACATCTGCTTTAGAGAGTGGAGTACCTCCAGTATTTACGCGATCAAAAACTGTTAGGGCATCTTCTAAGCTTGAGTGTTGATCAACTTTCATCACCGAAAGCCGAGTTTTTTTCAGGTTCTTTATATTATCAAGATTTCTGTTAAATTTAGAAAATAAATCAACAAACTTTTTATCACTTTCTTTACTCTCCTTCTTTGCTAATTGTTCGGGATTAATATTGTCTTGGAAGCAATCAGTAAGTTTTACCCAACTAGGATTAGCATCCATTTCTTGAGGCATATAATATTTTAGATCTTTAGTTTTAAGATTGTAGTATAAATTTCTTGGATCTCTACCTTTTTCGATTTTATTATAATAAGGAGGAATATTGTCTCTCATTAATAAATAGAGAGCCGTTAGCCTCTGCTGCCCGTCTAGAAGAACTTTTACAGGGGGATTTACCTTCCTTCTTGACAAATTTTTTAAAGCAGGAGGATTAGTAGTTTCCCAAATTAAAAAAGAACCTATTGGATATCCTAATAGCATTGAATCTAACAAATCCTTAGTCTGATCTCTTTTCCACTTATATTCTCTTTGAAACTCTGGTAAAACTATATTCTTAGTTTTTATATCTTCTAGAAGAAATTGAACTTGTTTAGCCATAAATTTAGTATTTTAAAATAAATTATTTAATTTAAAATTATACCTTATTTTTATCTAATTATTCTAACTTATTTTCATAATCCTTTATGATCTTAATTTCTTTTTTTGTTAAATTATATAAATCATAGACAATCTGATCTATTTCTTTTTCATATTTTTTTACTTTTTTTTGTTTTTCTTCATTTCCTAAATAATCTTCATTGTTTGTAATTCCCAGTATTTTATTTACAACTTTTACAACCTTATTTTGATTATTTACTATAAAAGGGAGTTCATTTACCAAAGAAACCTTAATTTGGGCAAGAGTTTTCCCACTCTCTTGAGATAAAAATTTATACAAAGAATTAAGAAGTTTACTGTTTAATAGTCCAGCAGCATATTTTAGATTAACCTCTTCTTTATTTGGTAAAATAGTAAATAATGTGTTATCTGTGTAGAACCTACCATGCTTTGATTCGTTTTGGTAAGCTACTATTAGTTGATCGGAAGTTTGTCTCATTAGTAATCTTTCCGGTTGTTCGTGGTTTTTTTGATCACCGCAGAAATGCCAATATTCTTTTTTACTACTTTTTTTACCTCCCCTACCAGTTCCAAATCTATCTTTAGGTTCATAATTAATATCACAATATTTATATTTTGCTGAAGGATTGTTCCAAAAGATACCCCATTTTTTTATTTGTTTTCCTTGTAAAAGTTTTTTCAAATTCTTTTTTGATTTGTTTTTAAAAAAAAGTTTATTCCTAACATTCCCAGAATGTATCCCAGTATCTAATATCTTTAACCAGTCCTTTACTTTACTTTTGTCTAATAACTTTTCATATATATCAGAGATCTTACTAGGATATATAAATCTTTTGTCAGGTAAAGAATTAACTAAATCATAAGAGATATTTCCTAAGTTTTTATACCTAAAAGATGGAAACAAAAACTTCCCAGCAGTATAATTATCACTTATATTCTCATTTTTTTGTAAAATAAATACAGCAGCATAAATCGTAGCATCAAATGTTTCTTCCGGACAACTAACTAGTTGTATAAGGTTATTCTTAAGAAATAAATCCCTAATTCTAACTTTTCTAGAAAACCCTACAAAGCTATCATTACATATATAGGAAAAAATACCCTCATCCTTAGACAGCTCAATACCTTTAAAAATAAAGTGGGTATAAAGATCATCAGACCACCCAAATTCTCTTTTTAAGTTTTCTTTATCTTTTTCTTCTAAATGCTCCTTCTTAACATATGGTGGATTACCTATAACTATGTCAAAACCTCCTTTTTCTTGAAAAACCTCGGCAAAATAAAGATGCCATAAAAAGAATGGTTTCTTATTTTTTTCTTTAAGTTCTTTAATTTCTTTCAATTTTTTTTCTTGCTTTTTCTCTTTTAGGGTTGCTTCAATCAATTCCCAAGATAGATTTTCTATTTCTTTCTTTAACTTCTTCTTTTTTTTCTGAT
>CAYZJM010000079.1:0-3657 GCA_964479015.1 Candidatus Woesearchaeota archaeon | reverse complement strand
CCCAATTATTATCCCTGGCTTTTACTAAGTCCCCTCTTTTTAATTCTGTTCTTGGTTCAGGAACTTCATAAAATTCAGATAAGTCGCCCCAATACCAAGAAATATCATCCTGTCTTTCATTTCCTTCAAAATTTGCAAAATGACCACTACCAGAAATACACTTATGAGATTTTCCATCTAAAATAAACTCTCTTCCAGATTTATTCCACCAATTTCTCTTTTTTCCTTTATATACATACCATTTGTCTACTTTAAAACCATCAATCATTATCTTTCTCCTTTTTATCAGAATTTGGAAGTCTTCTACAAACTTCTTCATAATCTTCTGACATTTCACACAAATCTAAAAATTCTTCATTTAAAAGTTCATCGTCTTCATTATCAATATTTTCAATCATCTTAAGAAATTTTTTAAATTCTAATTCAATATAATCTTTATCCATATTGAATGAATTCCTCAATTCTTTTTCTAAATTGATCATATATAATCTTTTGCCACCCTTTCCCAAAGTTTTAGAGCTTTATCTGTAAGACCATTTTTTAATAGGTATCTTGGATATTCTTTTTCTAAAAGATCCTTTGAATTTTCTTTACATAGTCTTACATGATGAACTCCCTCCTCTATAGAAATTTCCATTAAAAGATCTCTATAAAGAATTTCTCTTATTTTTTTAAGAGTAAAAATTCCTATTCTAATTTCAACTCTATTTTCTTTTATATAGTGAACTTTTTCTGAGATTAAGTTTTCTAAAATATATAAATTCTTTATTTCTTCTGAAAAACATTTATCAAAAGAAATTTTTTCTTGATTTTCTTTTGAAGGAATCAAACTAGATATTTTATAAACATAAGGATGCCATTTATTTGTTCTCTTTGCTTTAAATGGTTTACTACTGTTTAAACTAATTCCACTAATTTCAGAGACTAATTGAAACCCAGAATGAGTAACAAAAATGACAGGAATTTCTTTTTCAAAATATAAAATTGCTTCTTTAGGTGATAAACGATTTTTTTCTTTCATTTTTGAATTCCTCCTCTATTTATATTATACTCTAAAAAAGAAAAAATTTATAAAAAAAGGACTAGAAAAGAAAAGTTTTTTCCTCTCTAGTCCCAAATATTAAAAGATAAATGATCTTTTAACCATGCTCAAAGGAATTAAACCTTTGCCGAGTCAACTTTTAGCTGGGAGAGCTCTCTGCATGGCTTAACATACAAAGAACTCAAACTAAAAGAAGAATACACCCTCTTTCTGGAGAACTTTTTTGTATTCTTTCATTCATCCTGTTTTAATAGTTATTCCTTCTTTAATAGTCTTTCTTCAGTTACTACTGAAAATTCTACATCTTCACAATCAGAGCGATCAAATTCAATAAGATCATTTTTCTTTATTTTAAATACTCTAGAATTTAAATTTGAATTAACCAAAGTTGTATAAACACCAACTTTGTCTTTTTCTTTATGATTAGATTCAAAAAAGACAGTTCCTTTTTTTAAAATTATTCCAGTTTTTAAATGCAAAGAATTTTTTAAAAAATATACAATTTTTCTATTCATTCTAATATGACTCTATTACATTTCCATTATCTTCACAAAGATAAGCCTGAGATTCATAAGGAATTACTATAATTGTTTTTAAAATATAACTTTCTTTTGTTTTTTCATAGATATCAAAAAACTTAATGAGATGTGGTTTTTCAAAATAGCCATCTGGTCTATTTTCTGAAATCGCAATTTCTGTTTCAGGAAGAACACAATCATTTAATACTATTCCATCTTCTGTTTCTACTATAGTCTTTAAAAAAATTCTGTTATTTTCATCTTTTCTTGCTACAAAACTATTTCCATTATAGGAAATTCTATCTATATTTCCCAAAATTTCCCAACTATTTTTTGTTTCATTCCAAAATTTAAAAATCACAAATACCTTCCTCTTCTAATTAAAAATAATCAGTCTGGCAGGATTTGAACCTGCGAGCTCTTGCTCCCAAAGCAAGCGTCTTACCACTAGACTACAGACTGAGTTTCAATTTACTCTTTTTTCTCTTTAAACTCTATTCTTTCCAATTCACCCCATTTCTTTTCAATTTGTTCTAAAAACAAACAATACTTCAATGGAATGTCCCAAATACAAGATTTACCAGATTCTGCTCTGAGAAGAGCAACTGCTTTTCCTTTACTTTTAGAAAAAGTATCTTTTTCACTACAAAAAGACCAACCAAAATGTCCATCCTTATCTACAATGACACCAACTTTTTCTGGTTTTTCTCCATTTTTTTCATAGATATAACGATGTTTAAAAGTTCCTTGTTTACTTTTTACATATTCTTTATAATCCATTTTTGACTCCTCCCTTAATTATAAGAAATAGGTTCTATACTATTTAGATCCTCTAGAATCTTTTTTGTCTGAGGTCCAACTTCTTTTAACCAAAGTTTATTTAGTCCTTCAAAACTTCCTCCATAGAACCTGAATGAGTTCTTTTTCAAAAATTCCTTTAATTCTTGAAAATTTTCTCCTGAAATCTTTACACCAAGTGTATTGCCATCCCTTACTGCTCTAACCATAATAGTTCCTCCATATAATTATATTTAGAATATTCTTCCATAGTTACTACCATACCAAGATGTAGATAAATGTCCATCCCCCCAATAAACCAAAGAACGAATATCCTCATCATTAGAATTTTCCTGAATACAATTTTTTATATAGATACAAGATATTCCTTCAATCATATAAATCCCTGCTCCAAAAGAAAGCCTTCTTAAAAACTTTCCTTCTTTGAAAATCATTGTTTTAATTTCATTCTTGAAATTCTCTAGACTCTTCTGATCTATGGATTTTATCCACATAACAGCATCTTTACTTTCTTCTATATTAATTACTGTTTCTGGAATAGTAATATCTCTAAAAGAAATTTGAGATATTCCCATTTCTTTTCCTTCTTCAATAAAAGAATATGGAAAATAATTTTTTGTTATCTCATCAACAAGATTTATAGTCAATCTAACATTAAAATTATAAGGATTTGAAGAAAGAATCTTAAAAATATTTCTTAATTTCATATTTTCATATTGAGCATAACTATCTATACTTATTGCAATTGTATTAATCCCAATATAAGAATATAAAAAATCTAATACAGATTCTTCTTCTAATCTTATTCCATTTGTTTGAATTTCCAAAGGAAAATTATTGAAAACTTTTGAAATTTCTTCTACTTCATTTAATGCTAACAGAGGTTCACCTTTTCCAGTTATAATAATAGAAGATACTTGAGCATTCTGTGCTACTGTTTTTACTTTATATAGATTGCTTATAAAATTGGTATAATCCATCTCTGTATAAGCCGGCTTTCCTGTCATTTTACTAATACAATAAGGACAATTTTTATTGCATTTACTACTAAATAAATTGATACTTAAACTATTTGCTTTCATTTTTGAACTCCTTTCTTTTATCTATTTATATTATACTCTTTTTTCTAATTTTTTTAATTATTTTTCTGTTCAGGCTGGACTTGAACCAGCGACCTTGGATTTAACAGACCCCTGCTCTACCAACTGAGCTACTGAACAAAGAAGCACCTGGAAAGATTTGAACTTTCAACCTACAGTTTACAGGACTGTTGCTCTGCCAATTGGGCTACAAGTGCAT
>CAYZJM010000078.1:0-3867 GCA_964479015.1 Candidatus Woesearchaeota archaeon | reverse complement strand
ATTATACTCTTGAATTATTAAAAAATAAAGGAATAAAATCTTACTTTTCTGGATGTTTAACTTTAACATTAGAACCAAAAGGATTAAAAAAAGATGACAGCATCTTTTTTGTGGATGTAGATGAAGAAATTGTGGAAAAAGTTAAAAATTCTTTAAAAGGAGAATTTAGGCATATTACTCACGCTACACAACAAAAAAAGTTTTCTTTTCTGACTAAATATCTATATCGTTTGGAAATTATAAAAAAAATAAGAAAATTAAATTTGGTCGAAGAATTAATAAAAAAGATATTAAGAAAAGAAGAAGATTTTTCTGAAAAATTTAACAGGGCAGAAAAATTGTTAAAGGAGTATGAAAAAGCAAAATTAGTAATAACTACAAGAATCCACGTAGCATTGCCCTGTTTAGCTATTGGGACCCCCGTGATATTTATTGTAAGGGATAAAAAAGACTCACGATTCAAAGGGATAATAGAATTGTTCAACAGTTATGAATACTCCAAGTTTATCCATAAAGATTTCAAGATTAAATGGGATAACATTAAAAAAAATCCAAAAAATCATTTAAAACTAAAAAAAGAATTGCAAAAAAGATGTAAAGGGTTTATTAAAAAATGAAATTTCAATATGAAGCAAACAGATATGTATTACCCCTTCTAGAAAAAAGTAAAATGGTGGATCTAGCTTGTGGTAAGAAAGACCTGATAAATATTGCGAGAAAAAGAGGGATTGATGCTATAGGCCTTGATTTGGATAAAAGCTATAATCCTGAGATAATCCACGATTTAAATGAATCACTCCCGTTTAAAAGAAAATCTTTTGGCCAGGTTACATGTGTAGATTCTCTTGAACATGTCAAGAATACCCCTTTGATCTTTAATGAGGTGTATAGGATTCTAAAAAATAATGGGATTTTCATAGTGACAATCCCCAACACAAAATTTTACAGAAAAACAAGGCATAGACACAAATATTATTTTACATATAATAAAACTAAAAAATTAATTAAAGGAAATTCATTTATTATTGATAAAGAAATATATCCCTATTACATTCCTTATGTAAGGAGATTAATAAAAGTCTCCCTCCCTTATATATCCTCTCATTTTATATTTAAATTAAGAAAAAAGAATTAACATGAAAATATTAATGATAGGTTCTTACTTTCCCACCGTAGGAGGTGCTGAAAGAGTATTACATGAGTTATGTTTAAAACTAAAAAAAGATAAAGAGACTGATTTTGTTATTTTGTGTCCTAATGTTAAGGGGATCTCTCCTGAGAAACCCCTTCCTGCAAAAAGATCCTGGACATTAATTAAAGATAATAGTTTAATAAAAAAATATCCCCCCCTAGATTATTTTCAAAAATATTCGTTTCTGTTTCCCTCGATTTTGAAGGGTAAAAAGATTATAACAAAAGAGGAGATAAATTTAATTCATGTTCATTATGGTTTAGCTTATGGAGTATCTGGATATTTTTTGAAAAAAATAACTAGAAAACATCTTATCATGACTCTTCATGGGGGAAGTCTAAACACCTCCGGATTGAGAATTTTATTCAAACCGGTAATAAAAAAAATCTTAAATAGTGCAGATGCTCTTATTGCCGTATCTGAAGCAGTTCAGAAAGAAGCCAATAAATTTACAAAAAAAGGGATCACAGTGATAAAAAATGGAGTCTCTATAAAAAATTTCAAGAATAAAGGAGACGAGGATTATATTCTTGCCGTAGGGAGACTGGCTAAGATGAAAGGATTTGAGGATTTAGTAAAATCTGCCTCTGATAAAAGATTAAAAAAGACTAAATTTATTATAATTGGGGAGGGCCCAGAGGGAGGATATTTGGAAAATTTAATTGGAAAACTTAGACTAAAAAATGTTAAATTAATGGGAGCATTATCTCATGAAAAAACCAAAGAGTTTATGTCAAAATGTTCTATCTTTGTAGCCCCAAGTTTGTATGGAGAGGGGTTACCTCTCGTATTGATTGAAGCTATGGCTTGCGGAAAACCCGTTATAGGAAGTAATGTTAGGGGAATTCCTGAGGCAATTGAGAATAGAAGGAATGGTTTTTTGGTAAATCCGGGTGATCCTTCTAATCTATCTAATAAAATCTATGATATAATAAAAGATAAAAAAAAGAGAAAGAAGATGGGAAAGGAATCAAGAGAAAGGGTTATTGAAAAATTTAATTGGGAAAAGAATATTAAAAGAATAAAAGAAATTTATGAGAGTGTTTTAAGATGAAAAAATTAATTCAAAGAATAGCAAATTTATTGGGATATAAAATCACGCATAATAAAGACAACGAGATAGATGGAGATAAAAAATTTTTAAAAATCTATAATGACTGCAAAGATTATACAATGACTTCAAGAGAAAGAATGTTTGCATTATACAAATCTGTGCAATATATAATAAAATCAAAAATACCAGGAGATTTTGTAGAGTGTGGCGTTTGGAAGGGGGGGAGTGCAATGTTGATTGCTCTTACATTGAAAGACCTCAACACTCAGAATCGAAGGATTTACCTTTATGATACTTTTAAAGGAATGGTTAAACCTACTGAAAAAGATCATAGTTATCGCAAAAAAAAATCACTTATTATGATTTGGAAAAAGAAACAAAAAAAAGGTCATAACACCTGGAGTTTTGTACCTTTAACTGAGGCCAAAAAAAACATGGCATCTACAGGATACCCTGAAGACCGGATTACTTTTGTTAAAGGCAAAGTTGAAGAAACGATTCCAAAAAACAATCCTAAAAAGATTTCCCTCTTAAGATTAGATACTGATTGGTATGAATCTACAAAACATGAACTAATCCATCTTTTTCCTTTACTTAGTAAAAAAGGGGTATTAATAATTGACGACTATGGTCATTATATTGGATCAAAAAAAGCAGTAGACGAATACTTTTTAAATAGGGATATCCTGCTCAATAGAATTGACTATACTGGAAGAATTGGAATTAAAGTATAAAACTCTTGAGATATCCCTAACAATGATGCATAAAATTAAAAAACTAGGTAAATTTACCACTGATGGCCTAAAATTTTTCCTAAAAAAAACAGATAAAAACAGTTCTATTGATTTTATTTTCTCAAATAGCTGCATGAAAATACAACAATCACGAGAAGAATTTGAAAAACTAATCAAAATTTATAGAAAACTTAACCCTAGATTAATAATGGAGATTGGGACTTATAAAGGGGGATCTTTGTACATTTTTTCTAGACAAGCAAGAAAGTTACAGATGATTGGAGTAGATTTTCCTGTTGGATGGACTAATTTCAAAAAAATCAAAACAATTTTAAAATTTTTAATAGTAAAGAGTATTCCTAAAAAAAATCAAAAACTCAATTTATTGATCAAAGATTCTCATGATAAAGAAACCTTTCAAAAAGTTAAAAAGATACTCCGGGGGGGCCAATTAGATTTTCTTCATATCGATGCAGACCATTCATATGAAGGTGTTAAAAAAGATTTTGAGTTATATTCTAATTTAGTGCGGGAGGGGGGTATTATTGCCCTTCACGATGTCCACTCTATAGAGGGGGTTAAGAAATTTTGGAATGAGATAAAAGGCAATTACAAAAGTGAAGAAATTTTATCAAACAAGAAAAATCAAAGTCCTGGGATAGGAATAATCTACAAATAATTTTCTATTAGATAAATTTTAATAAGTATCAAACCTAATTTTTCTAATGAATAAAAAAACATTCTTTGAAAATTTAGTAAAAACTCTTGAGGAAAATAAAATAGATTACATCTTCCTAAGAGGTCATGAATTTATTAAAAATGAAGAAGAACTTGGAGAAATAGATGTCTTAGTGAAAAAAATTGATTTAAAGAAGTTAAAAAAAGTG
>CAYZJM010000077.1:0-4169 GCA_964479015.1 Candidatus Woesearchaeota archaeon | reverse complement strand
TTATAGAAATGGTGAAATTACTCATTATGGAAAAGTAAAAACAGATGAAGAAGTAGATAAATCGGAGTTAGGTGTTAGTTATTGGTTATATTGTTTTCCTGATGCAGAACCACCATTTAGGAGAGTAACATTTCAAAAACTCACTAAGTTAAAAAATCCAATAAAAAAAGATAATCTTGGAAGGGGAAAGGGGCATGTTCAAGGAAGAATTTATACAACTTATAAAAAACTAATGAAAGCAAAAACAATTTCAGACCTTTCTTAAAATTTTTTATCTATCTACCAACCTTTAAGGTAACAATGTACCCCAAAATTCTAATTAGTTGCCTTTTCATCTATCTGCGTTTCATTAAAACCCCAATCTAAACTTACAACATTTGATGTTATTGTCCTTAAATTTGTAAATACCGAACCCAGCCATGAAAAATAAAGTGTAGCAGCAGTTTCAATTCCATCTGCTGTTGTTAAATCTAAATCTCTCTCAGTAATCACAGGAGCAAAACTAAAATATGTAAATAAAATTAAGAAGATTACTACTATCGCAAATACTTTATGTTTTAATCTTTTCATCTCAACTACTACCCAAATTGTTATTGCTAATAAAACTACTATCATAAAAGGAGCCCCAAAATCTACCACCATTCTTACTACAAGCCCCTTTAGTATAAAAAGATTTCTGTAGGAAAAATACAAAAGCTAAATATTTCTTAAAAAACCATAAAATTAAAAAACAAAAAATTCTATTAAAGTAATAAGAAAAATGGAAGGAATAATTGATTTTAAAGATTGGATAAAGGTTGATCTTAGAGTAGGGATCATCAAGGAAGTTAATGAAATTGAAGGAGCTGATAATCTCTATAAATTTAAAGTTGATGTTGGACCTGAGATTGGGGAGAGAACAATCTGTGCTGGGTTAAAAAGATATTATTCTAAAGAAGAATTAAAAGAAAAAAGAATAATCCTCTTTGTGAATCTCGCTCCAAGAAAAATTAGAGGGATAGAAAGTCAAGGAATGCTATTAGCAGCAGTAAATAAAGATGAAAACACTGTTGTTTTAATAAGCCCAGAAAAAGAAATCAAGGTAGGGAGTAAAGTTCAATAATTATTTCTTTTATTTCTTATTTCTAATTTTTCTGAAGAACATCTCTACTAATCTTTCTTTATCCTTTTTAGAATTATAAGGCAAATTAGTCAATCTTGCTCCAATTTCTTTATAAGCCCTCGCCGCTTTACTCCTTGGATGAACATGAATCACTGCATCCTTTTTACTCAAGGATCTTGAAACATTCATATCTTCAGGAATCATCCCTAAAATAGGCACTTCAAGCATTTCTTTTACCGCTTCTGGAGACATCTCTATTTTATCTTTTCTAACCCTTGTAACTATAACTCCTAAAATTGTTTTATTCATTTTTTCTGCCAACTTAATTGTCTTTAAAGCATCTGTTATAGCAGCTAATTCCGGATTTGTTACAATAATCAATTCATCTGCCGCACTTATCACAGAAATTGCTTCTTCTCCAAGCCCTGCAGCACTATCAATGATTATATACTCTGACATTTTCTCGAAATCGCTTTTAAAATCTTTAATTTTTTCTAATTTTATATTTTTTAGTCCTTTTATTGATAGAGAAGAAGGCATTATTTTTATTCCTGATTCATGCTCATAAACCGCTTCAAAAGGGTCTGCTTTTTTAAGAAGAACATGATTTAAACTTATTGGAACTTCTGGAGAATTGAGATATATGCCCACATTAGGAGTAGTCAAATTACCATCAATGATAAGTACATCTTCTCCAAAATGATTTATGGCAGCCCCGAGATTTATTGCCGTTGTTGTTTTTCCTACTCCTCCTTTCCCAGAAGTTATTACAATAAATTTCTTCATTTTTTATTTTGAAAACCTAACCTAATGGTTTTAATTTTATCTAAATCCAAAAAGATTTACTCCTTATTTTGAAAGAAATTGCCTTGTCTCACTTATAAATCTTTCTAACATTTCAGCATACTCTTTTAATTTATCCAAATTAATAGAAACCTCTTCTCCTCTATAAAACAATTTTAATGTTACATTTTTTCTAAACTCTCCTGATCTTTCTTTTCTTAAATCTTCAATCTTTCTTGCCATTTCATAAAATTCAATTACTTTAAGAAACTCTTTGTTTTTCTTAAACAATCTTTTTATCTCCTCTATTCTCCCTATCGGGCTAGAAGGAATTTCCTTGATTTTTCCTTTTTCTTTTGAATGTTTAAGAATTTCATTTATGCTTGTTTCAATCATTCTTCTCCATCTTAAAATTAAATTTACAATTACATCACAAGTTTTTGTATACTTCAAACTAACATAAAGTAAATGATCTGCCCTGATTTTTTCTTGAATTATGTCTTCCATAGTAAAATACACCCTTAGAAGTATGAATTCAGAATACTAGCTTCTTTTTATATTTTTCCTCTTTCTTTATCCATCACAAATCATAAAGAATTTACAAATTCAAAAATAATCTAAAAGAATTACTCGCTTAATTTTAATATGGCCCCTGCCAAATCTCCTGTTTCTTTAAGTGTTCTTTCTGCTTCTTCCTTAGAACATCCTGTTTTATTGACTACTGTTTCAACATCTCCTGCATCAAATCCTGATTCTTCGCTTACATCTCCTGAAATTTGGAAAGATTCTTGACCTTGCATTTTTATCTTCATCACAGAAGGATTTGATATAACAATCTTATTTCCATCTTCTTTTTCTATAATTACTTTAGAAGAAGGAATTTCTTCCTGAGAGATTCCCATCTGTTTCATCGCTGCCTGCATCTTTTTTGGATTTAATCCTGGTAACATTTTATTGGAAAAATACTCCTAGAAAAATTCTTAGTCCAATCAAAAGAACTATTGATAGAACCACATGGGTAGGTTTAATATTAATAAGACTAGAGTACTCATCTTTATACCTCATTAATCCCCCAAATCCTGAAGGAGTGCTTATATTTTGATCTTTTGCCATCTCATTTATTATTAAGAAGGGTATAAAAAACTTATGTCTAATTCTTCAAAAACCCCTCACCTTTATAAATAATCTTTCTTTTTTTTTTATTATGGCACTTACTAGGTCAGAACTCTCAGAGATTGTTGAAAAACTTGAACAATACAAAGGAAGACAAACAGAATTAATAACCGTTTATATTCCTGAAGGTTATGATGTTAATTCTGTTCAGAAACAATTAGAAGCTGAAAAAGCTACTGCAAAGAATATAAAATCAACAACAACAAGAAAAAATGTTACTGATGCTATTGATAAGATTGTTAGAGAATTAAAAGATTTTAAAAAAACTCCTGAGAATGGTATTGCACTTTTTTGTGGAAACATCTCCCAAGTAGAAGGTCAACAGGATATCCAAATATGGGGTATTGAACCCCCTACTCCTCTAAATTCAAGACTTTACAGATGTGATAAAGAATTTGTTTTAGAACCATTAAAAGAAATGTTAGAGGCGGATGAAGTTTTTGGGCTTTTAGTTTTAGATAGAAAAGAAGCTACGATGGGGCTTTTAGAAGGAAAAAGGGTTGAAATTTTACAGAATCTAAGTTCTGGAATCCCGAGCAAGGTTCGGGCAGGGGGTCAATGTTTAAGCCCAGAGACTCTAATCCTGAAAAGTGATGGGGATCTAATTGAAATTAAAGATTCACACAACCCTCTTATTGTCATTTCTACTAATTTCAATAAAGAAGAAATAGAAGAAACTCCAATAATTGCTAGATGGGAAAACAAAAAAGAACTTTTTAAAATAGTTACTTGTTACCCTCGATTCGAAATTGAATCCTCTAAAGAACATACCTTTTTTGTTAGAACAGAAAGGGGGATTGAAGAGAAACCTTTAGGGAAAATTAAAGAAGGAGACTATTTGTTGTTACCTGAAAAAATTGATTTAAATTTAAAGGATCAAAAAATAAATTTTTCTCCCGAAATAAAACAAAGTTTTAATACTAAAAAAGTAGTCCTCCCCTCGCGTATGAACTCCAATCTTGCAAAAATTTTAGGGTATCATCTTGGAGATGGGGGTTATGAAAAGGATAGGATTACATTTTTTGAACAAAGAAAAGAAGTTGCTGAATTTTATTCTTCTTTAATAGAAAATGTTTTTGGAATTTCTGCAGATTTGAGGTTTAGAAAAACT
>CAYZJM010000076.1:2746-4185 GCA_964479015.1 Candidatus Woesearchaeota archaeon | reverse complement strand
CAGAAGCAACCGGTACTGGAGGTGTAGAGAATAAGAGGATAGGTATAGGGACAACAGAGCCTGCAGCTAAGCTTGATGTTCGAGATGGGGGAGTAAATATCTATTTAGGATAATGGAACTTGTAGGAGATGTTACTAAAAAATGGGAGGGATAATAAATAAAAAAAGCCACGAAAATTTAGAGATTTTTAAAAAAATGAAAAAATTCGTGGCTTTTTTCAGGGCAAATCCGTGGCTTGAAAATTCAGTTAAATTGAGAGGAATTAAGGATAATGGAATATAATAAAAGAAATAAATTTGGGGAAAAGGGATATAATCGGAATAACTTTAGAGTTAGAAGTCCTGTGAAGAACTTTAGAGATTTAGAAGTTTATCAAACAACAATAAAACTTTCTAATTTAATACAAAACCTAGATTTACTGGAAAACGAAAAGAATAATCTAAAGGAAATAAGTGAATCAATCCCCAAATTAATTGCTGAAAGCTATGGGGATAAATTTGAATCAATAGAACTCTCAGAAAGAAAATTGGATCAATCAGTAACTTTAGTTGTAGATTTGATTACTAGATTAGATATTTTAAGAGAAAGATTTTTAGAAGAGAAAGAAAAAAAAGAAGATTTAGATAGATTAATTCTAAAATATGGTTATCAGAAATTGAAAATCCTAAATTTGAAAAAAGCATGGAAAAGGGTTTTTGGTAATTTGCCAAGAGGAAAAAATGAAAATCGAGAAAATTAATTTTAAAGGTAGAAAAATAAGGAGAGTTTGGTATATGAATAAGTGGTATTTTTCCATAATTGATATTATTTCTGCTCTTACTGAAACCGAAAGACCTCGTAAATATTGGAGCGATTTAAAGTCTAAGTTAATTAGTGAGGGTTCTGAACTGTCCGAAAAAATCGGACAGTTGAAAATGAAAGCAGAAGATGGGAAATTGAGATCTACAGATGTTTTGAATACAGAGCAACTCTTTAGGTTAGTTCAATCAATCCCTTCAAAGAAAGTTGAACCTTTTAAATTATGGTTGGCAAGAGTTGGACGCGAGAGAGTTGAGGAAAATATTGATCCTGAGATTTCTATTAATCGTGCTTTGAGAAATTATCTAAAAAAAGGCTATTCGGAAAAATGGGTCAATCAAAGATTAAAAAGTATAGAAGTTAGAAAAGAATTAACTAATGAATGGGTGAGAACAGGAGTGGATAGAGAGGATGATTTTGCTATATTAACAAATGATTTGATAGAACTAGTTTTGAATATGCTTGCTGAAGCTACAACCACCGAGTTTTCTAAAAAAGAAAATCCAGAATATTTTGAAGATATTCGTTCTACTTCAATTAGGGGTGGAAATGTTGCAGGAGTTGCTAGAAGAAAGATTGAAAAAGAATTAAGAGAAAATGTTGTTCCATCTAAGAATGCTTTTGATTTGATTGAAAAGGAT
>CAYZJM010000076.1:0-2646 GCA_964479015.1 Candidatus Woesearchaeota archaeon | reverse complement strand
TTTTATAATAAACTTTATTCTTTTGAAGAGATTAGCAATTTAATTGAGCATAAATATGGAATTAAAATTAGTTCTCAGATAATCCCAAGATGGATTGAAAAATATAAAGATTATCTCCCTTTTTTGAGAATGAGAGAATTTATTGTAAAGAAATATTCAAAAAAAGAGTTAGTAGAGGAGTCTAAATTAATCCATCAACAGATTTATGATTTTAAATTTCACAGAGCAAAAATAGATTTAATTTTAAATGAAGAGTTTAGACATTCTAAATTTAAATCTTTAAAAGATTTTTTAGAGTTAGTTTCTTCAGAGTGCCCTCATCAGGTTTTCAGGGAAAAACAAGAAAGAGCTTCCGAGAAGAAAAATAATTTTGATTTGAATCAGGTTAAAGTAATTCCAAAAAATAGTTCAGCTTCTAACTTTGCTAATTTTATTATTCAGGCAGTTAATAACAATAAAGAACGTCATGAGGTTTTAGAGGAGTTCATGCTTTTTAATGATAGTGTTACAGTTGCAATTGAAGTTCCTGTTTTGTTAGATTTTGAGGATTTAAATCATTATAAATTTGAATTGAATTTTGAAATTCCATTTTCTTTAAAAGAGAAAGAGTATTTAACAGGACATATTGATTTGATTCAGATTAGAAATGGTTCAATTTATATTATGGATTTTAAACCATCAGCAAAAAAAGAAAAACCAATTGCTCAATTGACTTTGTATGCTTTGGCTTTAAGTAGATTAACAGGAATAAGACTTTATCATTTTAAATGTGCATGGTTTGATTCAAAAGATTATTTTGAATTTTTTCCTTTGCATGTTGTTTATAAACTTAATAAAAAGAAATTGCCAAAAAATCAAAAGAGGTTAGGATAGAACGAAAATTAATTAGAAATTAGACCGATTAAATTAGAATAGTATGAAAAGTATGCAAAATCGGATTAAAATGAAATCAAATAAGAGGTCAATAAAGAGGGAAACTATTTATAATAGTTTCTCCTTTAATAAATAAAAATGATAACTAAAGAGAAATGGGCGAGTTTGATTAAGGATTTTTATGAATCAGAGTTGCCTGAAAGTTTTGAGAGAGAAATAGAAATTCCTTTAGAAAAACCAATAAATCGTTCGATTTCAATAATTGGTCCGAGAAGGTCTGGAAAGACTTATTTGATGTTTAATTTGATTAAGAAGCTTTTGAATAAAAAAGTAAAAAAGGAAAATATTTTGTATATGAATCTTGAAAGGGCGGGTTTGTTGCCCTTAACATCAAATGATCTTGTTTCTTTAAAGGAAACTTTTTATGAGTTGAATCCTAAATTAAAAAAGAAAGAAACTTGGTTTTTTTTAGATGAGATTCAAAATGTTTCTGATTGGGAAATATTTGTTAGAACTTGTTTAGATGAAGGAATAAATGTTTTTATTAGTGGCTCATCTTCAAAAATGTTAAGTAAAGATATTTCTACTTCTATGAGAGGTAGAACTTTGACTTATAGGGTTTTTCCCTTTTCATTTAGGGAATATGTTTTATTTAAGGGGATTAAATTAAATAAATATTTTTCTTCTTCTGAGAAATCTAAAATTATTAATTTATTTAAGAAATACTTATTTAACGGAGGGTATCCAGAACAAATAATTCATAACAAAGAAAAAGAAAAGATTTTATCAAATATTTATGAAACTACATTGTTTAAAGATGTTATAGAAAGAGAAAATATAAGAAATATTCCTGTGATTAAACAGTTGGTTAGAGCATTAATTAGTTCTAAAGAGTTTTCAGTTAATAAATTTTATAATTATTTGAAATCCTTGAATTTGAAAGTTAGTAAAAATTCTCTATATAATTATGTTAGTTATCTTGAAGATGCTTTTTTTGTATTTTTGTTAAAGAAGTTTGATTTATCTTACAAAAAAGCAGAGCAATCTTTGCCTAAGGTTTATCTTATAGACAATGGAATCTTAGATATAAATGGGATTGATGATAAGGGAAGGCTTTTAGAAAATTTAATTTTCTTGGAATTGAATAGAAAGGGAAAAGATATTTCTTATTATCAGAATTCTTATCATGAAGAAGTTGATTTTGTTTTGAAAAAAGGAAAAAAGGTTGAGGAGTTGATTCAGGTTTGTTATAATCCTGAAAATTTTGCAACAAAAGAAAGAGAATTTAGGATTTTAGTTAAGGCTTCTGAGGAATTTAATTGTGATAATTTGACTTTAATTAGCATGGATAAGGAAGGAGAAGAGAGATATAAAAATAAAAAAATTAAATTTGTTTCAGCATGGAAATGGTGTTTAGGTTCTTTGGGAGGAAAAAATTAAAATAAGAATAAAACAAGTTATTAATTGGGATTGGATTCAAAAAAAGGAGGTTTTATAAGTTATTGAACTTATATCAATACAAATGAATTTAAATGAGTACAAGGTTCTTAGTTTGATTTTGAAAGAGAATAGGCCCTTATTTTTTAGAGAAATTTCTAAACTTTCAGGGGTTAGTATCGGTGGAACTCAGAGTGTTCTTAAAGATTATTCTGGATTTTTTGTTAAAGAAACAAAAGGAAGAAATGTTTATTATCTCTTAAAAGAAGATATTTTAACAAATTATCTTAAGAAAAAAGTTGAGATTGAAAGGACTATTATGTCTTCTAAAAAGAA
>CAYZJM010000075.1:0-4219 GCA_964479015.1 Candidatus Woesearchaeota archaeon | reverse complement strand
TATATAGGTTCCAAAACCATCTCTCTTTTTAACAAAACCCATTTTTTTTAAGTGTTGGCTTATATTTCTATTAAGATAGATATCCCTTTGTTCATCTTCTCCTTTACTTTTACAATAAAATTCTTTAATTTTATCAATATAATGTTTATCCGTTTCATTATAAATTTCTATAACCTGTTTAAGAGCATTCAAGCACATAAAATCAAAAGAAGATTCAGATAGAAGGTCATCTAATTTCATTTCTGAAAGTTCTAAAGCGAATTGATAAACCTCGTTAAACCAATCATCTCCTATTAACTTAGCAATACTTAAAAGAGGTTTCCAAATTTGTAAATCTCTTTTTTTAAGTTTCAAATTTTTAAAATTAGAATTGTCCCTATAAATATTCTCCACTTCTTTCCAATATCTTAGTCCAAACAGATATAGATTATCCCTTAAATAAGAAAATTCTGGGTTATCATCTTCTACTTCAGATTCCCCTCTAGGGTCATTATCTAAGCTTCTTGTATGAATCTGAGTAATCGCTCTTCCTTCAGTCGCTCCATAAAGACCATTTATAGACCCAATAGTCGTTGGTGAATATACTTGATAATATTCCACATAAAATTTATTATTTATTTTTTCAACTCTAGGAATAGAAGAACCTTTTGAGTAGCTTCCGTTAATTAGTTCCACTCTATTGTCTGTTTCAATTTGCCCCTTTTTAAAACTGAATAACTTTTCAGCTTCGTCTATATATTTTGTTGGTCTTTTTTCGTGAGTTTCTCGAAATAAAGTAGATTCACTTGGATTTATAAGAATATCAGTAGAATTAAAAGAAATATTTTTACTTCGTTTCATTTCTTTAGTTTTTCCCGTTCCTGTAAGTCCTCTCTCTTCTTTTATTGGAAAAGTATCAAATAATGTAAAAAGATATGTTCCCATATCTCTGAGACTATTCACCTTATACCATCTCTTTTCCCGAAAAGCAGAAATTCTTTCTGAAGAAGATTTTATCTTATCTGCAATCTCTCTGGGTGATAACTCTGGAATTTTATCATCTCCTTCTAAATAAGATTTTATGGAGTTAAGAGACCATCTCAATTTCAAATTTTTTGGAATAGAATCAAATTTTAGATTATATCTTAATTCATTCTCTTTTGTCGCTTCAACTATCTTTCTCCCTGAGGTAATTGAGACAGGATTCCAAATTTGTTCAGTTCCAACAACACCCCCCATCTTATCTTCAATCGGTTTCTCTTTAGGCAATAGAAGACCATAAGCAAAAGTATCTTTATTCAATTTTACTTGGGTAAAAATCTCATTTCTTAAAACTTTAGACCTGTCAAAGATATATGAATTCATAATTTTTTTATTTTCGTGAATATCCAACGGGGATATTTTTTTCTCACTCATCTCCTTTCACCCCCCGTTTTTTCAGGAAAAATTAATCGAGAATCCACATCAAGAGATTTAGAAATTTTGAACATTAAATCATCCGTCGGTTTCCAAATTCCCCAAGAGATAAAATACCAATATTGTTTGCTTAAATCAATTTTATGATAAAACTCTGGCTCGGTCATTCCACGAGCTTTAATCAAGGTCTGGAGTCGTATCTTCAAAGCTTCATCTTTACCGCGCTTTACTCTCGGAACCGAAAAAAAAGACTTGCCCTTTGGATTATTCGTCTCGGTCATTTCGCGATGCGTCCTCCTTTATTTTTTCTTTTTCCATTTGATGTAAATCCGCAAAACTCAAGTCTCCTAAAAGAGCTTTTTCAAAAAGCTCGTCTATTGAAAGAAGAACCACAAAATCTCCCACCGTCAAATTTGATTTTTTAGGGATTCCAACAATCCGCTCCAGACCTTGCGATCTTATTTTCTTGATTTCCATTTTTATTTATTGAATGTAATATATTTCGTGGGTTTTTAAAAGTGATGTAAAATTTGTCCCTCTCAAGTAGTATAAATGGTTTATAAGTATCTTACTTAATTTATGTATATTCTTTTCTAAAGAAATCTCATTCCCAAAATTATTTAAATGGGTTTTAGTTTTTAACATAGTTATTCCGCAAGAATACAATAAATCCCCGAACTACAAATTCGGGGGTTTTTTATTATTTCTTGTTGCCCCCCTTATTATCTTTATTTTCTTTGAAGATAAAACATACTTCCCCACTCCCACTTTTTAAGAGCTCATTTGTTAATTTCATAAATTGATTTAAAACCCCTGAAGGAGAAAGATTCTGCTCTTTCATTATTTGTTTAAATTCGGAATAAACCTTTCCATTAAATTTAAGTGTCACAGCTGTATCTTTTTTTTCCTTCAGCTCTTGAACATTAAATCTCTTAACTTCTTTTTTTATTCCCATATTGTAACATAACATATTACCCTTTATAAATTTGATGTAAATGGAGTTATTGTGCACTTAGGTTCTTATCGTCGGAAATAGAAAAATACCTAAGTGCACAGAGATATTTTTTAATAAAAATACAAAAATACGATATGTTCCCCTCATTAAGTTAACAAAAACATAACCACTGAGCTATGCGGGGATTGAGTTTGTTAACCCTATGGGGTTAGATTTTTAAGGAATAAATCCCTCTAAAATCTATGCTTAAAAGTTATCCAAAACTCAAAAAAGGTAAAGTTGAAGACATTTATAAAAATATCCCCTCATCAGAAAAAAAGAAGATTGGGGAATATTTAACTTATAGAAGAGCCAGAGGATTAAACTCTGAAGATAAGGTTAAAGATGTAAGAAGATACATTCTACATTTAAGACATATTTTACAAAAAGATTTCAAAAAAATAACCTTAAAAGATTATAGGAATATCCTCGCTATTATTAATAATTCAAAGCTTTCAAGTAACACTAAAAACCATATAAAAGTAGATTTCAAGAACTTCTTAAAATTCCTATTTCCTGATTGGAGTTCTAAGTTTTATGGCTTTGAAGATATAAGACTGGACAGCTCCCGAAATGAAGAGAAGATTAATTCTAAAACTATATACTCTAGAGAAGATATAAACAAGCTCATAAAACACGAACCTAAGCTATTCTGGAAAACTCTTTTACTTGTGCAGTATGAAGGGGGTTTAAGAACGATTGAGGTTAGGACTCTGAAATGGGAAAACATAAGCTTTAATGTAGATGAGGGTCTGTCTGAGGTCTCTGTTTATTCAACCAAAACAAAACAGAATAGGGCTATCTTTGTTAAGGATTCCACACCCTTATTAAAAAGGTTAAAAGAAGAACAAGAGAACGAAGGGAATAAAGGAATTTATGTTTTTAATTCAAAGAAAAATAAAAACCTCCCCGTTACAAAATATGCTGTTTCTGTATGGTTCAGAAGACTCTCAAAGCGAGTTTTAGGGAAAGAGGGTTGGTTATACCTTTTAAGACATTCTAGAGCAACAGAGCTATATAAACTCGCAGATGAGAACAAAATAAGTAAGGATACCGCTATAAGATTTATGGGACATTCTAAGGATATGACTAGGGTATATACTCATCTAGATAAACAAAAAGTTTTGGAGATGTTAAAAAATCAAGTCTATAAAGAACAAGATTTAACCCCTCAAGAAAAAGATAGAATAAAGGAATTAGAAAAAGAGATTGAAGAATTAAGAGAAGGGTTAGGTCAGATTTATGAAACTATGACTGGAAAGAAATTTTTAGGGATTAAAGATAAAAAATTAAAAATATTAAAGAAACCTAAAAAATAGTGTTTATCGTCGGAAAAAAGACCCTCTGAGAAGCTCTCTCATCAAAGATTTTTTCTTTTTTGATATATAAGTCGGCTTTTTTTAATAATATTTTCCTTAAAAAACTTAAAAAAAAATAAACTCTCGTTTTTAAAATTTGAAAAGGATTAAAATGTATGAATAAAAAAAAAGTTGGATTAGTTTCCCAAATAAAACAAAGACCTTTGAAATTAAATTCAAAAATATTAACCAAATTAAAAAAGAGATTTTAAACGATATAAAAAACAACCCAAAAAGAAAAAAATGAACAAAAAACAAAATATCATAGTATTCTGGAGTGAGAATTCAGATGGGGATACCCTGTCTTTAATAAAAACCGCCTTTCTTTTGGGGAGGGCTTTGAGCCCTCCTTTATAATAAAATGGTAAAAGTAGAAGATGTAAGAAGTCAATTACAGAAAAGAAGACAAGAATTAGAGTCAACTAAAAAACAGATAAAAGAAAGAGAGAAACAAGCAGAAAAAGTAAGAAAA
>CAYZJM010000074.1:0-4260 GCA_964479015.1 Candidatus Woesearchaeota archaeon | reverse complement strand
AAACAGGGTATTAGCGAAAGAGGTGTTAAAATTTAGGAATCATGCAACACAGCAGAATTATAAAAAGATTTATAAACTTAAATTTATTTGATAGAATTATGAATAAAAGAGGTTTATCAGCGGTTGTAGTTACTCTTATTATGATCCTGTTAGGTGTTGTTGTTGCAGGAGTTATATGGGTAGTTGTTCAAAACGTTATTGAGACTGGAACAGGCCAAGTGGAGTTAAGCACAAATTGCTTAGCAATCAATATGGATATTTCAAGTGCGGTTTGTAACCAGGACGGAACAAGCTGTAACACAACTGTTGAAAGAAAAGCAGGTGGAGATGACATCGGAGGGATTAGAGTGGTATATGAAAATGCCCAAGAGAGTAATCCTGTAGATGAGGACACTAGTTTAGGGGTTAATGTAAAAAGTACATTTGAGCATTCACCTGAAGTTGCTAATGCTACTTCGGTTAAGGTAATCCCTTATTTCTTGGATGAATCTGGAAACAAACAAGATTGTCCAGAACCAGTTGATGTATTTAACGATGTAAATATAGTCTCCTAAATAATTTTTATTTTTTAATTTTAGTGTTTTTTTATTTTTTTATTTTTTTCTTATGTTTTATTCTATAGTATTTGTTACAATTTTTTAAGGATTTTATCTTATGATTTTTTATGTTTACTAATTTAAAAAATGATTATAAAAATATTTTAAACTTATACAAAAAATAATAATTATGTTTGATTTATAGACGATTAATTTATACTTAATTGTTTTGTTGAATTATCGATATTATAAAATTAAAGATGTATTCGTTAAGGATTTTGTATTCTTTGTTTAAATTGAATTTTTTAGAAACATTTATAAATAATTTAAGCTCTAAAAATAAATGATAAAAGACAAGAGAGGTTTATCAGCGGTGGTAGTTACTCTTATTATGATCCTGTTAGGTGTTGTTGTTGCAGGAGTTATATGGGTAGTTGTTCAAAACGTTATTGAGACTGGAACAGGCCAAGTGGAGTTAAGCACAAATTGCTTAGCAATCAATATGGATATTTCAAGTGCGGTTTGTAACCAGGACGGAACAAGCTGTAACACAACTGTTGAAAGAAAAGCAGGTGGAGATGACATCGGAGGGATTAGAGTGGTATATGAAAATGCCCAAGAGAGTAATCCTGTAGATGAGGACACTAGTTTAGGGGTTAATGTAAAAAGTACATTTGAGCATTCACCTGAAGTTGCTAATGCTACTTCGGTTAAGGTAATCCCTTATTTCTTGGATGAATCTGGAAACAAACAAGATTGTCCAGAACCAGTTGATGTATTTAACGATGTAAATATAGTCTCCTAAATAATTTTTATTTTTTAATTTTAGTGTTTTTTTATTTTTTTATTTTTTTCTTATGTTTTATTCTATAGTATTTGTTACAATTTTTTAAGGATTTTATCTTATGATTTTTTATGTTTACTAATTTAAAAAATGATTATAAAAATATTTTAAACTTATACAAAAAATAATAATTATGTTTGATTTATAGACGATTAATTTATACTTAATTGTTTTGTTGAATTATCGATATTATAAAATTAAAGATGTATTCGTTAAGGATTTTGTATTCTTTGTTTAAATTGAATTTTTTAGAAACATTTTTAAACAATTTGTTTTTATAAAGAGATATAATGATAACAAATAAAAGAGGTTTATCAGCGGTGGTAGTTACTCTTATTATGATTCTTTTAGGTGTTGTCGTTGTTGGAGTTCTTTGGGTAGTGATAAGTAATGTTGTTTCAGAGGGAGTAGAAGGAATTACATTAGGAAAATTTCTTGTGGATTTAAGAATAGAAAGTGCTTATGTGTCTGAAAGTGATATTCCTGTTACGATTAGTAGAGGCTCAGATAATGTAGATTTAACTGAAATCCAATTTATAGTTTTTGATGGAGAGGAGAGTGGTTCGATAAATAAAGATGGGGGTAGTCTTCATCTTTCCGGGAAAAGAACATTTACACTGACAGAGTCGGAGTTAAGTAATTTAGGATTTAGTGCAGATTCAATAGAAGAGGTATCTGTAGCTCCGATTTATATAGAAGAAGGAGAGGTAGAAGAAACTCAGGGGGGTATTACTGATACAAGACTTTTAGGAGTTTCAGGAGGGGCATCTTCTGGAGGAGATGATCCTGGAGATTCAGAAGACCCTGTAAGTTCAGAGTGTACAATTGATGATGATTGTGAAGATCCTTCTGAGCCTTATTGTATAGGAGAAACATGTGTTGAATGTGTAAATGTTACTCATTGTGAAGGAGAAGAAATTTGCAATAACAATGTTTGTGTAGCTCCAGAGTGTACAATTGATGATGATTGTACAAATTCTACTATCCCTTATTGCGAGGGGGATATATGTGTTGAGTGTGTGAATAATACTCATTGTGAAGGTGATGATGTTTGTGATAATAATATTTGTGTAGCTCCAGAATGTGTGTTAGATACTGATTGTGAAAGTGGAGAAAAATGTGATAATAACGTCTGTACTGAACTTTGTAATGGAACTTGGGAGGGAACATATTATAATGAAAGTGTCTACGAGTGTGATGGAACCGGAGTAACAGGGTGTAGTTCTTGTCTATGTGACACAGGATTTACTCCTGATGAGTCTGGAGGATGTAGTTTAGATGATCCTATAAATAATGGATCAATTCATTCTGTTTGGCCTGAAGATGGAGATGCAGATAGTTTCCAAAGTGATGATTTGCCAAAGAGTCAGACAGAATTATTAGGATATAATACCTATAGCGTTAATTTTACAGGTTCGTCTGAGACAGAGTGTTTTGATGTTCGTTTCTCTTGGTATTATGAAGATGTTAATAGGTCTAAAATTGATTTAGATGTTACTGGAGGATCACTTGCAGAGATATACCCTGGTGAGGTATATAGTATTTGGGAAGCAAGTAATTGTGGTCAAGAAGAATAAAAAGGAAATAAGCAAGTAGATTTTTTGATTATTTTTATAATAACTAATTTTTTATCTTTTAGATTTTGTTTTATTACAATGTTTTGAGATTATATTTTTTGGATTATAGTCTCTATTAGTAAGGGTATTTAGTAATTTAAGATAAGAGTAAACTATTAAAAATTCTTTATAATATCTCTTAGTTTTATTAAGAACAATAATTTCTATTAATCTTTATTAGGGAAAATGGTTTTTAACATTTTTCTTAAATTTTCATCTAAGAAACAAATATCTTCAACAGCTATTTTTTCAAGAAATTTTGTAAGAGCACCACGGCCGTAGAACCCAGTTTCGTTAGCTTTCTTAAGCAATTTTTTCCTCGTTTCAGGACTAAGATAAATTTTTACTGGCTCTTTCATTTTCCCTCTTTTTTTGGTGTTTATATTACTAAAAATAATGATTTCTACTTTTATAAATCTTACTTGTTGGGGAGGGGGTCTCTCGTCGAAAAGAACCTCTCATTTTTTGTTTATTTTTATGTTTTTTTAAAAGAGAAAAATAAAGATATCGAGGAGAAAACGTAAAAAAGACAAAAGGGGCCTTAAATATACACTTTTATCACCTAATTAGCCCCTAACTTTTATGAGTTTTTAATGTTAAATTTTTTCATGGCAAACAGCGTATGGTATCTCTCTTTTAATGGAGGGGAAATTGGGTTAAAAGAGTATTCTAAATATAAAAATCTAAATTCAAAAAAATCTAAAAAAGAGAGCGATTATAAAAAGAAAAATAAGAAAAAAGTTAAAAAAAATAAAAAAAAAGTTAGAGGGGTTAATAAATCAAGTAAAAAGTTATCTCTAATTTTTTTTTCAGTGTTTGTTTTCTTTTTTTCAGTGTTTGTTTCAGCAAGTGAAGTGACAGATGATTTGCATTTAAATATCCAGGTAACAGATTCTAGTGGAGAAATTCAAACAGGAACTTTTGATTTTGTGTTTAATATTTCTAAAAATTCTGATTGTAATGTAATTTCAGACATTGTTTATTCTAATTCAGCATCTATCGCAACGGATTCAAGAGGGATTATTTCATACTATCTGCCAGATGTTACTCTTGATTATGATGAGCAGTACTGGTTGTGTTATTATAGAGATGGTGTTTTAAAGGATTCTTCTAAAATTGCAAAGACTCCTTATGCATTTACTGCTGAAGAGATTTCTGCTTCAGGAATTAAAAATGATTCAAATTTAGATCTTACAGGGAAGAATATCACTGCAGAAAAAGGTTTCTTTAGTTTCTTAGGAAGTATTGCAGATAGAATTACAGG
>CAYZJM010000073.1:1613-4368 GCA_964479015.1 Candidatus Woesearchaeota archaeon | reverse complement strand
TAGGATATGTTCAGACTATTTCTGTCAGTGAGGAAGAAAACACAGAGGAAATAAATGCAATAAATACAGAACACACTTTGGCAGATTTAGAAGATGATGTTTATAATTTGACAGGAAGTATAACTACTAAAATTTCTAATCCAAGTATAGAGAATATTTTTGAAGCACTTTTCGGAAGTTTGACAGAAGATTCTCCAAGCACAGGGAAATATACAATTACAACAAGCCCAATAACTACAAGCGATCTTTCTTATTTTCTAAAATTTAATACTACAAGCGGAAAAGTAATGGATTTAGTCGGAATGCATTTTACAGAAGGAGAATTAACAGTCGAAAGAGACGGAAGTATTGAAATAGAATTAAGTTTTAAGGCACAGAAAATGACCCCTGCAACTGAGACATTAAGTCCAAGCACTCCAGTAGGAAATATGTTTAGAGGCCTTGATGCTTATGTAACTTATGACGGAAGCGACACAAGATTAGAAGAATTTAGTTTAAGTTTAGACTGGAATATTGAAGACGCAGACTCAAGAGGAATAGAGAATGTTTCAGACAGAAGGTTAATCCAGAGAGTAATCAGAAATCAATTAAGTTTGACAGGCTCTTTTACAAGCCACATGGACGAAAATATTGATACTGGTTATTTAGGAGACAGAAGTAATGTAAGTTTAGTTTTAACATTGAGTAGAGGAAGTTATACACACACATTTACAATCAACGCTTCAAAGACCACAAGCCGTTCCAGAGAATTGGAGACAGGAGACGGAAAGAAAGAACTTTCTTGTGATTTCACAGGAATAGACTGCTCTATTGAAGGAGATATGTATGAGAGTTAAATTTATAAAGTCATAAATTTTTATATTTCTATGAAACAATTTATTAAAAAGCATAAAGTCCTTTTAGAAAGTTTAGGATTCATTTTGCCCGGGATTTTATTTTGTCTTTTTGAAAACTTTACAGTAGGGAGTATTTTAATGGTATTGGGAATCTTAAATGCAGTGATTTCAAAATAAAAAGATTTATAAAGATATAAATTTTAAGATATATATGGCAAAAGAAGAAGTAGAATTAATGGACGGAAGCAAGGTAGAAGTTAATGTCAGACCTTTAGTTCCGAGAAAAGCATTTCAGATTGTTCAAAACGCAATGAAGATCACAGAAATGCAGGACGCAGGAGACAATGAAAACCAAGTCCTAAAAGGAGATTTTTCCGGGATTGTTGGATTGATTCCAAAGTGTTTTGATGAGATAGTCCAAGAATGTCCACAAAAAGATGAGATTTCTGTTAAGTCAATGAAAGAATTATATGACAAATATGCAAGTAAGACAATTCAGGAAGTAATGACTTCTGTAGGACAAGGAGTAAAAAAAAATTAGATAAATTTTATAATTCAAAAAAAGGCACAAAATTAGACGCTTATTCTGAGAGAATAATTCATTATGTTAATATGTTAAAATTAGGTTTGAGAATGGACTATGATGATTTTTCTATGCAGGAAATAAGAGACATGGAATATGCTTATTTGAAATCAGAAAACAAGAAAAAAGAGAGAGATTTCCAGACACTTTTTGACGGATTTGGCAAAATGTTCAATAAAATTTTGAAAAGTTTTAAAGGTTAAATATATAAGATTAAATGATTTGATTTCTGTATGTTAGGAATACAACTGCAAGTCGACCAAAAAAGTGTCGACAACGCAAAACAAGAAATTCAAGAGCCGACTGAACAACCAACACAACAAACACAAGCCACAGGTGGAAAGAAAAAAGGGGGACAAGGTGGAGGTTTAGTTGGAATGTTAAGTAAAGCAATTCCTATTGCTGCTTTGATTTCAATAGTTAAACCTATACAACAAGTTTTAGAAGTTATAGGAGCAGTAATAAGTATAGGATTAAAACCATTATTGCCGATATTGAGGGTTTTCTTATTAATGGGAGTCTGGATTTTCAAAAAGATAAATGATTTTTTCAAAAACGCATTTGGCGGAAGGAGAGGCCAGAAAGCACAAGAGATAATTCCTAAGGCACAGGCAGAAAATTTTTGGGCTAAATTGTATAATTCTATTTTGAGGCCTCTTTTAATGTTAGGCTCTATTATAGGACAATGGTTACTTGAAAAAGTTATAAGGCCAGTAGGAAATGCAATTGCAAACGCAATTTTATGGATAGTAGATAAAATAAAAATTGGATTCAGAGCCGTCTGGCAGGGAATAAAATGGGTATGGACAGACCTTTTGAAACCTGCATGGCAGGGATTGAAAAAAGGAATTTCTTGGATTTGGACAGGCCTGTTAAAACCTGCATTTCAGGGACTATGGAGCGGAATAAAATGGGTCTGGACAGGATTACTCAGACCTGCATGGAATTGGTTAAAAAATAGTTTCAAGAAAATCTGGACAGATATTTTTAAGCCAGTATGGGACTGGATTAAAGGAAAATTTGAAGAGATTGGAAACTTTTTAGGAAAGATTGTAAATAAAATTAAGAGTATTTGGGATAGTATAAAGTCTGCGGTTACATCAGGATTTGGTTTATTTAGTGGGGGAAAAGAAGTCGATGACGCTCTAATTACAAATCAAGGACAAGTAATTAAGTTTAATCCAAATGATAATATTATGGCTTTCCAAGGAGAAATGCCAAGAGGAAACACAACTATAAATATAAATGTAGATGGATTTGTAGGAGATGAAGATTTACTTGCAGAAAAAATAGAAAAAGCAATGGAAAATAAATCAAGAGGGGGAAATAGCCCATA
>CAYZJM010000073.1:0-1513 GCA_964479015.1 Candidatus Woesearchaeota archaeon | reverse complement strand
ATAGCACAAAGCAATTTTTTCAAAAAGAAAAACGAGAGTTCTTATGTTAAGTTTAAATGTGTTTCTAAGAAATTAGAGAACGATGAAGAGGCAGATTACATAGATTTTAATGGAAATACTATAATGAACGGATATATTAAGGATTTGAAGGAAAAAGCACATGAAAAAACAACAGGCAAAAACATTTATGAAGTAAAGATTTATGACAAAGCAATCTTATTGAACGAAGGAAATACAAACAAATTTTATCCAGATGGGACACAAATCACGGCCATAATTCAAGACATAGTGGAGAGTGTAGGTTTGACTTTTTCTAATAACTTTCCAAGTGCAGATGACATTACAATCGAGAGAAGGAAAATTTATCAAGACAGAAACCCAATGGAAGCAGTAAATGAATTATGTGAAACATTAGGAGCAGTCTGGAGAGTTGAAAATAGCACTTTTATTTTATACAAATATGGAGAGACTTATTCGAGTATAGATATAAATGCAAAAGACGGAGATTGGTTTTTGCCGGATGGTTGGAATGATGATACAAGCAGAAAATATACAAGAGTTATTGTCAAGGGAGCAAAAATTTTACAGAGAACAACAGAAAATTTAACAGGCACAGATACAGTTTTTTATACAACCAGAACACCCGAAGATGTTCAAATTGAAGGTTTAACACAGACAACAGAAACAATAAACGGAGATTATAAGGTTATTAAAGGAGACTTCGAAGTAGGTGGTTCTACCAAAAAAGGAAAAATCATTTTTAATAATTCACAAACAGACCCAACAATTAATTATTCTTATTATTCAAGGATCAGAGTAGAATCTGGAAGCGGAAAATGTAAAGAAGTTCAAAAAAATTATATTGAAAGTTCCTATGAGGCCAGACAATATGCAAGGAAATTTTTGAATATTTATGCTAATGGTTTTTCTATTGGAGAATTTAATCACCCGTATCCAACCAAGTTTAATTTTAATAATCTAATCCTTGGATATAAAGTAAACGTAACAAACAAACTAAATCCAAACAGAGACGGAGAATATATAATCACAAAATTGAGAAGAGAATATCCAAGAAGATTAGCAGTTACAGTCGGAGAGGACACCACAGATTTAGGAGACTGGAGAAAAGAGACAAAAGATAGAGTTAAGCAATTAGAAGAAATAGACCAAAACGCAGATTTTATTCAAATTGATGAAAATTTAAGTTCAAGTTTTAATATAACCGCCACTGCAAGTTTTACTCATTTATTTACAGTAGAAGAAACAGGAGAAATTCTTTTTGCAAGTGAAACTGCTTTAACAAACGAAAGTGATATGATTTACGATGACGGAAGTGAGCCAAGCACTTATCCAGTAGCAGTTGAAGATTCTGCTTTGAGTAATTACCCTAATTCTTACACAAACTATCTCGAAAGTTAATTAAAGGTTAAATATATAAGAGACTTTCAATTTATAAGAATATGGTATTAAGCAATAACACTATAAATCAAATAGAAAATGCAAGTTTAGATAT
>CAYZJM010000072.1:0-4396 GCA_964479015.1 Candidatus Woesearchaeota archaeon | reverse complement strand
AGACAATAGATTATGATCCTGAAAATGATATTTTCTTCATAAATAATGGAGAAAAGGTAAAAGCATCTATAGATATAGGAGATTTTGTTTTAGATGTAAATCATAATAATTTTATCTGTGGTTTAGAAATAATGGATGCAAGTGAAAATCTAGGAATTTCTAAAGAAGATTTAGATTCAATTAAAAGCATCAAAATGTCTGTGGATTATAAAACAAACTATGTATATGTTTTACTTTTAATGACTTTCAAAAAACAAGGAAAAGAAGTTAATGTTCCAATTCCCTTAACTCTTGGTTTAGGGCATAAAACTCCAAAAAAAGAAGTTTTATTGTATAATTAATAAAAAGGTGTATACACCTTTTTAGAAAAGATTTAAATACTCTAATTATCTGACATTTCTAATGGTAATAAAAGATAATCCCTTAAGTGGGGAAGAGAGGAAGATTGTTTCTACAAGATTGTATAAAAGTGAATTCCTTTTTTTCAAAAAACTTTGTGAGCAAGAAGGCAAAACAATAAATGCAAAGATAAGAGAGATGGTAAGAAAAGAAATTGGTTTGGAGGGGGAAGAATGACATCAATAATTTTATTTAAGTTAAAAAATAAATTATATTTGGTTGGGGATACACAGCACACTTATTTACACACAATATTTCAAAAAACAAAAATATTTCCATTAATCGCAGGGAAATTTTTAATTGTGGGAGCTGGAAGAGACGATGTTATTAATGGATATTATAATCAGCTTATAAGTATGGAAAGTTTACAAGATTGTAAAACTAGAATTGAGGGGAAGATTACAATTGCAGACTTGAATAATGGGTATAATTCTTTAGAGTCCGATGAAAGAATAAAAAAAGACAACATTGGAGGCACTTCCTTTTTTGTAATAGATATTAGTACTGGTAAATTTAAAGCATTTAAAAATGGAAATGAACTTAATAATATTAAAGAGAGAATAGAAATAATTGGTTCTGGAGAAAATTTCATCGGTTTTTGTGATGATGTTTTAAAAGGAATGTCTGACGAGATAAATGAACAAAAATTATTTAAGAAATTTTTGAGTGCTTTGACATTCTTGGGACACATGATTCGGGGACTGGTCATCCAGTTCTTTTCCCCCTTGAAATTGTCCGCATTGCTGAAGGGATTACAAAAAAATTTGAAATAAAATTAAAAAATAAAATATCTTCAGAGCAATTTGATGTACATAAGTTAGATAATTATGAGGTAAAAGAAGATGATTGAAAAATTTAAACAATTTAGATTTGAATTTGATAAACAAAAAGAAGAATATTTCAAAATAAAGGATGATCTGATTGAAGAAGAAAAATATGTCTTATTAGATGAGCTGAATCAAGAATCTATTTGGAATTATTTTCAATTATCTGTTGAGGTATTGTTTGATCTGGTTTCAAACGATGAAAAATATTTGAGCTATTTAGAAAAAGTTTTTTTAAAAATAAAAGGGGATATGGCAAGTGGACCTTTTTACGAGATGTTAATACAAATTGGAAAAGAAAAACAAGAAATAGCAATAAAATTGTATGATATGATCCAAGATAAATCTAAGGATATTGATCTTAAAATAATATCTGGATTAATACTTGGAGGATATTCAATTCACAACAAAGAACCATTAAATGAATTAATTAAAAAAGATTTGGAATATCCTGTGAGAAACACTATCCTAAAAGCAATTTTAGTTAGATATAAAGAAGAGACTTTGCCTTTAGAAATAAAAAAATATCTTAATAAAACAGCATTACTATCTGATGAAAAGGTATTAATTGAACTTATGAATGTTTATCTATCATTTTACAAAGAGGAAAAAGGTTACTTCTATGAAAAAATAAAATCGCTTGCAAAAAGAAATATTTCTTCTGTTAATAGTTCATTATTCTGGAAAATAATTGGAATTAAATTAGATGAAGAACACCTTTTGGAATTAATTGAATTATGTAAGAATTCTGACGAAAATATTATAGGCAATATGATGTATCCACTAATTGACTGCCATAAAAAAGTTAAAAGAGTTTCAGAATTATTTATTTATTGGATAAATAAAGATTTAGAATTTAAAATTCAGCATTTTGATTGGGCTATTCAAAAATTAGTAGAAAAAGAGGCAGAATTTATGGATTATTTTTTAGATAATTTTAAGAGAATAAAAACGGAGAAGTTAGAATATAAACATATTTTTCCAAGAGTGTTTGAGAAATTAGCATCCCAAAAAATAGAATTAGCTACAAAAAAGATACTTGAAAAAAAGATTGATAAAGAAGATGAAGAATTATTCTACAAACTTGTTAGTAAAATTATTGGAATAATTTACAAAGATTCAGATAAAAATAAGGCATTTGATTTATTTTTACCTTTAGCTCAAAAAATAGAAAGTATAGCTGAAACAAAAAATTTTATCAATGAAAATAAATCTTCTTTTGATGACTTTGTAAGAAATAAGAATTTTGACAAATTAATTGATTATACTGCTGAATTATTAAAACAATTAAAGTATAGAAATCATATAATAGCCGAGTTGGATTTTGATGAAATTAATGAATCTTTAAGCAGGTTTCCAAAATTAAATAACATAAGTAAAGATAAATTAAAAGAGTTATATGATAAAAAAAGATTTAGTCCATTATTTTGGTTGGGCAATTGGAAAAGAGATAAAGAATTAAAAGAATATTATTTGAATGAATTTGAAAATTTTTTAAAAAATTCAAAAGATATCTTAAATAAAAGAAATAATAATGATAATACCAAAACATTACTTGATTCTCTTGAATATGAAGAAAGATTTTGGGATAATTTTAGTGAGGTTATTTTTTCAAATAAATTCTTGCCCAAAAAACAACATTTTGAAATTATTTTGGAGCCAAAAATTCCAAATAAGATTAATCATGCGGATTTATCTATTAAATTAAAAAAAAGGGACGTCTTCTTTGAGGTTAAAAATTCAGATGGAGATAGAAGTTTGCATTTAGATAATGGAGCAGTCACGATAAAAAATAAACTCAATAAGATACTTAATGATAAATCAAGCCAATTTTATTCTACAAAAAGCTTTGAAGAAATGGAAAAAGGAACAAGAAAAGATTTGTTTTTTATTGTTGTAGATATAAGTTCTTCGGTTATAGATAAATATATGATTGCAGATAGTTTTTTTGGAACATTAGCTTATCAATTTTATAGAAATAACAAAACTGGGGAAACTACTGAAGGGGAATGGATAAGACAACCCAATCCTTTGGTTAAAAATAAAAAGGTCGTTTCTGGATTAATCTATTTTAAGAGGCAATTAATAAAAGATTCTCAAGGAAAAATTAAATTCATTCTTGTTGGAGATATAATTGTAAATCCTTATGCAGTTAATCAACCTACTGAAAATGAAATTAAAAGACTAAAAGAGATTATTTTTGAAAAAGGAAAATGAAACAACAAACACAAACAAATAAAACCGAATGGAAAGAAGTAGAACTTAAAGATGTGGCTCAATTTGTAAATGGTAGAGCATTTAAGCCTTCTGAATGGGAATCAAAGGGAAAGTTAATAATTAGAATTCAGGATTTGACTGGATCAATTACTAATCCAAATTATACAACTAAAACTTTTGATGAGAAATATCTTGTTAAAAAAGGAGATTTGTTAATTTCCTGGTCTGCAACATTGGATGCATTTTTATGGGACAAAGAAGAAGGTTGGTTAAACCAGCATATCTTTAAAGTTGTTCCAAAGAAAGAATCTATTTATAAAAAATATCTCTACTATTTTGTTAAAAAAACTATTCATCTTTTCTTGAGAGAAAGTCATGGTTCAACTATGAAGCATATAACTAAAGGGAGATTTGAATCAATAAAAATACCCATTCCTTTCTCAAACGGAAAACCTGACGTCAAAGAACAAGAGAGAATTGTTAAACTTTTAGAAGAAGCAGAGGAATTAACAAATAAAAGCAAGAAAGCAGAGGAATTACTTGATGAATATTTGAAAAGTGTTTTTTATGAGATGTTTTATGAGAAAGGGTTTGAGGAAAAACCATTAAATGAAATTTGTTTAAAGATTACAGATGGAACCCACTTAACTCCAAAATATGTTGATAAAGGAATCCCTTTTCTAAGGGTTACGGATATAACGGAAAGTAATCCTTCTAAAAAATTTATAACGAAACAGGAACATGAGAAGTTGATAAAAAGATGCAAACCAGAAAAAGGAGATGTTTTATATACAAAAAATGGAACAATTGGAATCGCGAAAGCTATTGATTGGGATTACGAGTTTAGTATCTTTGTAAGCTTATGCTTAATCAAATTAAATAAAGAACTTCTCTTACCAAAATATTTAGAAGGATTCCTAAATACCCCCTATGCATTAAAACAAGCATTAAGACAT
>CAYZJM010000071.1:0-4448 GCA_964479015.1 Candidatus Woesearchaeota archaeon | reverse complement strand
CTGGTTCCTCTCCCTAACATCTGCCAGAATCTAATGGAAGACATAACAGGTTTTACAAAAACTAAATTCATCACTTCTGGAATATCAACTCCTGTATCTAAAACCCCCACAGATAAAGCAATTCTTGGACCATCTCTCTTTCCAAATCTTTTAACTTCATCCATATAACGTGCTCTGTCAGAAGTAATTACTTTAACTTCTTTTGCTAAAGTAGGATAAAGTTTCTGGAAAAGGGCCTCGATAGATTCAGCATGTTTAATGCTTGCACAAAAGAAAATACTTTTACAAGGCCGGTTATCATCTGATTTGTAACACCTATCCATGAATTCTCTAATTATTAATTCATTTGTTTTTTTATCTGTAAATAATCTTTCAAATTTAGAACCTGGAGTTTGAAATAATTCTGGATCCTCTTCTTGAACTTTTAATGCTTGTTGTAATTGTTTGCTCAAATTTTTTCCTTCTATACCTAAGGAAAGAACTTTTGTTTCAACAATTTCTGCTGCATATGGTGCTAAAACTCCGTCTCTTACTGCAGAGAGGTAATCATACTTGTATGTTGGTTTTTTATTTTCACAACCAAATAATTCATAAGTATTTCTTGTTTCTTCTGAAGATGGTGTTGCAGTAAGTCCAATTTTCATAGCATCAAAATATTTGAAAATATCATTATTTTTATCATAATAAGATCTATGCGCTTCATCAAAAATTATTAAGTCAAATGCTCCAGGACCAAATTTTTCATAAAATTTTCCTCTTGATTTTTGAGGAGACATTAATGTTTGGACTGTAGAAACATAAAACCTTGCGCTATCTGAAAAACCTTCCACATTTAACTCACAAACAGGAGTTTCAGGAAAGAATTTTTTAAACCCCTTTTCTTTTGCTTGATTAGACAAAGAAATTCTATCTACCACAAATAAAACCTTTTGAACATTCTCTGTTTTCACTAAACAATCAATTAAAGCCATAGCTACTCTTGTTTTTCCTGTTCCTGTTGCCATATTAATGAGAGCTTCTCTATGACCTTGAGAAAAATGTTCTAAAACTACTTTAACAGCTTCAATCGCCCTTTTTCTATCAAGAATATCCGACCGAATCTTAGTGTTGGCAGGATTTCTTCTTTTTTTCATAAGACTAACAATTCTATGCAAATCTTTTTGTGAAAAAGGCAATACAATCTTTCTTCTTCTATCTAAATCATCTACATAATACCAGCTTGTTCCATTAGTTAAAAAAATAGGAATTTTTATATTAATCTGTTTTTCAATATCCTCCCTATAAGTTCTTGCTTGAATCTCTCCTTTTTCAACACTAACAGCCGTTTTTTTTGCTTCAACAATTGCCAAAGGTGTTCTGTCTTCGTCTAATAATAAATAATCAATAAATCTATCAACTCCTTTATCTATACCAGATCCAATTCCAAAATATTCTTTAGTTTGAAAATTAGATTTAACAGGATTTATTTCTTCCTTAACATAATTTCCTTTAACTTTCCATCCTGCTCTTTCTAAAATAGGATCAATTAATTTCTCTCTTGTTTCTTTCTCAGATATTTTATTCATATTATTTGAAGAGAATCATGATATAAAAACTTATTTCTAATCTATTTTACTCTAAATGCAGACTCCAGAACCATTTTTCCATAATCAGAAATCATATACAGCTTTCCTTTTTTAGATTTTGGATTCAAACATTTAATCATTTTTTTTTCTAATTCATTTAACCCTCTACTTATATGGGTTTTATTTATTCTAATTTCTTTACTCAAAATTGAAGGTGTTTTTGGAGTTTTCAGCCATTTGAGGACTTTTCTTATTATGATCCTAAACAAAAGGGTTCTACTAGCATCAAATATGGATTACCTGTCTTGAGTGATTTGAAATATGATGATTTAGATATAAAGAATGGAGTATTGGTTAGTTTAGAATATGAAAGAGTTACATATGAGGATGTTGAGGACCCGGAAAGATTAAAAATTAGGAGATCATTGGAAAAGTATTGCGAGCTTGATACTTTAGCGGAAGTTGAGATTGTAAAATCACTATGCGAGATAATTAAAAATGAAGACTGGGACATTTACTGGATTGAGATAATAAATAAATTGAATGAGATAGTAAATTCTAAAAAGGGAGATAGGTAATAAGAAATATGACAAGAGGAAAAACGATACAAATATATCTTCCAGATGGGAACCCAAAAGGGATTAAAATATGCGAGGTTCCAAATTCTATTGTAAAAGCTGTTTTAATTCCAAGAAATCTTTTGAATGACGCAAAAGATAAGGAAAATTTAAACAAGGTTGGAATTTATTTTTTGTTTAGTGATAAGGATGAGACTTTTCATTTTGAAACTTATATAGGAGAAGCTGAAAATCTTTTAACAAGATTAAAACAACATGATTCAAAAAAAGACGGTTGGAATTATGTTGTTTGTTTTATCTCTAGCAAAAATAATCTGAACAAAGCCCATATAAAATTTTTAGAGTCTTATTGCTATAAACATGCATTAGAGATTAATAGAACAAAAGTAACAAATTCTTGTACCCCTACAGAATCAAATTTAACTAATCAAGACAAAGATTTTGCATTAATTTTTTTTGATGATATGAAACTTATTTTGGGAACCTTGGGATATCCTATTTTTGAACAAATTAAAAAAGCCCAAACAGAAGAGGGTGTCTTTTACTGCAAAAAGAAAAACGCACAAGCTAGGGGAAATCTTACTGAAGGAGGATTTGTGGTATATAAGGGATCCTTAGCAAATTTAGAAACAAGACCTTCATCTAGCCAAACAGTAATCAAAAAAAGAGAGGGGTTAGTAAATAGGGGGATATTGATAAAAAATGGCAAGGATACTTATACTTTTTCTAAAGATTTTGAATTTAATTCTCCTTCAATTGCTGCAGCTTCGGTAATTGGGGGTAATGCAAATGGCTGGAAAGAATGGAAAAACAAGACTGGAGAGACTATAGATGAATTGTAGGGACAAAAAAATGAGTAATCAAATTAAGTTATAAGAAGCTTTGGGAAAATTTTTTAGGGTTTTTAATAATCTGGTAAAGAATAGTTTTATTTCTTTGAAAGAATGGGATATTGAGATAAAAGAATCAAAGATTATTTCTTTTAGTACAGACACAAAAAATTAAAAAATAATTTTAAGATAAGGGCAAATAAAAGACTTAGATCCTATTCCAAAAAACAAAAGGAACTTTCAATAAATCAAGATATTTCAACTGCCTTCCAACTGAAACTCTTCTTCCTCTATTTACTTTTCCAATCTCTAAATCATGTAAAAACTTAACAATATCATCCTTGTTTTCTTCTGCTGTTTTCCAATCTTTTAAGGATTTTAGTCTTGCTTCTATGTTTCTATTGTGCATTAAAATCTTTTCTGCCATTTCTTTATCTTGAATGCAGAATATAAAAATGAGTGGATACACTGTATACACTTTTCGTCAGTATGGTTGTATCAATGTAGCACTAAAAATATACACCCTTTTTAGTTTAGTAAAATGTAAAAAAATACTTATATATAAATCAAGAAGATGAAATTCCTCTTTACGCCTTTTCTTTAGGGAATTTAAAGGCATAATCTTTAAACTCTTTAATGATAGCATCTTCTCCAACCTTATTCACAATTTCCCAAGATTTTTTATAACTCGGATAAAAAGAGCTCATCTCTATTTCTTCGTCTAATCTGCTTTTATCAAAATGTTCTTTTAATATTTTCTTGTGAATCGAGTGTAGAAGTAGGTGTATTACAGTATCAAAGTCTTCGTTTTTGTACTTATCAAGTATAAACCCAAAATAATCTCCCATCTCTTTTTCATTTTGTATAAAAAGATTATGGATAATTTCGTGCACCATCATATCTACAAATCTTTCTGGAGTTAATGAAAAAACCTCATCACCAGATTTAAACTGAATTGGAATTGTTAAAGGATCTGAAATAGGCATAATTGAACTTCTCTTAATCACATAGATAGGAATTTCTTCTTTTTTCCATTTTAAGTCCGTAATTTTTTCACAAGAACTTAAAACCTGTTTTTCTTTGGCTTTCCAAATACTTTTAACCTCTTTTAGATAATCTTCAACATATTTTTGATATTTTTCATAATCAAAATTTTCTTTTACTGTTGGACTGTGTATCGCTTGTTCATAAATAAATGACCAAACAAAATTTATTTTTACCATGATAGATTTATACTAGCATTATTTATATAATTTCCTTTAAAGATTATTTCACCTTCTTCTTAAAAAAGTAAAAAAGGGCTCACGACTTTGATCTCTGGTCTTAGGAGGTTATACTAAAAATATACGCCCCGACCGGGAATCGAACCCGGGTCTCAACCGCGACAGGGTTGTGTTCTAGCCATTAAACTACCGAGGCATAATAGAATTATATTTGGGTTGTCTTTAAAATTTGTTATATTCAAATTTTGGGGT
>CAYZJM010000070.1:0-4533 GCA_964479015.1 Candidatus Woesearchaeota archaeon | reverse complement strand
AAATCAGCGAGAAACTTAAAGAACTAGAATCTACAGACATCGCATCAAAAAAAGCTGAAGGAAGAGTGGGAATCATAGTAAAAGAAAATCTTGAAAATTACATAAGTTATGTAAAAATACTTCTAAAAGAACTTTCAAGAGTTAATGAAAAAAATTATGAAAAAGGATATAAAAACTTAGACGATTTTGTCAAGGAAATAAACCAAATATTCTCTAATTTTGATAAAAGGTCTTATACAAACTACCTGAAAGCAAATCATTTAGTCAAAAAAGAACTAGTTAAAACAAATAAAAGTATTATAACTCTTTCAAAAGATTTAGAAAAAATATTCAAAAGAAACAAAAATATTCTTGATTCTGCAAGATTAATCTCTGAAATAAAAAGAAAAATAAAAGAACTTAACGAAACAGAAGAGAATCTCTCTGAATCTAAAAAAAATCTTGATGAGATAAATACTGCTCTAAAAAAACTTCAAAAGAAAAAGGAGGAAATTGAAAAAGAAATTGAAAGAATAAAGGAAGATGAGAGTTATTTAAAAAATATAAATAAAATTGAAAAGTCAAAAGAGATTGAAAAAGAGATTGAAAAAGAAATATTCAATCTTAAATCTTTTATTGATTTTAAATATCTCATAAGTATTTTTCATAACAACAAAAAAAAGCTTGATGAAATAAAATCTTACAAAGAAGATTTTTACAACTCATTTAACCAAAATAAAGAAGGATTGCTTTATTTCATTAATCAAGCAGGAATTAAAAATTCGAGAGTTAACGAGAAAATAAATGAAATAAATGAAAAACAGGATGAACTTTCTAAATTAAACGATGAAATAAAAGAAAATCCTGTAAAAACTTTAAATAAAGAACTTGAAAATATCCAAACTGAAAGAGAAAAACTAAACGATGAAAAAAATAAAAAAAATAAGAGATTAGAAAAACCAAAAAATACTGAAGGAGGAATAAAAAAAGAGATTCTAAAGTGTGCTAGAGAGTTAAATAATATTTAATTTCTTTAAGATTCTTAATAAAAAATATTTAAAAACAATTAAAAATAAGAGAAGGGTATATAAATTACCTAACTGTTATGATTATTAAAATACCATTCTTAAATGGTTCACAAAAAAGATGGATGATGAAATTATAAAACTAAAAAACATAGAAAAAAGATTTGGTAAAAACCTTGTTCTTGATTCCATAAACCTCTCTTTTTCAGAAAAGAAAATAACGGGGATAATTGGAGCTTCAGGGGAAGGAAAGACAACAATTCTAAAAACAATTGTAGGATTCTACAAGCCCAATAAAGGAGAAGTCTTGTACTCAAAAAGAAATATTAACAATGATATGAAAAATATCAAGAAAATTTTTGGATTCTCTACTGAAGATTGTTCTTTTTATAACACCCTAACTGTAGAAGAAAACCTAAACCATTTTGGAAGTCTATACAAAATAAAAAAGAAAAAACTCAAAAGACATATTGAAAAACTTCTAAAACTTTTTGAATTAGAAAAATCTAGAAAGAGAATTGCAAAAGACTTATCTATGGGTATGAAAAGAAGGCTAGATGTAGCAATTGCATTAATCAGTGAACCAAAAGTGTTGATAATGGATGAACCCACTGCAGATTTAGACCCTCTTTTAAGAAGACAAATATTAAAATTAATAAAAAAAATAAAAGATAGCGGAACCACTATAATACTAACAACTCAGATTTTAGGAGAGATGGAGAATTTGTGTGATAATATTGCAATACTTTTTGATAAAAAAATAGTTGAACAAGGCTCTCCAAACTCTATAAAATCAAAATATAAATCCCCAAACTTAAATCACGTTTTCACAGAAATATTCTCAAAAAGAAATAAAATGAAAAAAGATTCAAGTTATTCTAAAGAAAAAAATGGAACAAGTAAAGAAAATGACAAAAAAACTGAAGAAAAGAAAGATTCAAAAGAAGAAAAAGGGGAAGAAAACAAAAAATGAACCGTTTTTTAAGTCTTATAAGGACAAATCTCAGAGTTATATTCCGTTCAAGGGTAACAACTCTTTTAGTTCTCCTTGCCCCAATACTAATAGTTTTCTTAATAGGAACAGCATTCAGTTCAAGCTCTCTTAGAGGTATAGATGTAGGAGTTTACTCTGAAGAATACAACAATCTTACTGATTCGATTCTAGATGGGCTTGAACAAAAAAGATTTTATTCTGAAAAAATTGATTCTGAACAAGAGTGTATCAATTCAATAAAATCAGGAGCAACAGAAATTTGTATTGTCTTCCCACCTAATTTATCTATAAAAGGAGATGAAAAAACAATAAAGATTCATGCAGATGATTCAAGAACAGACCTTGTTTACAACTTAATACATGAAATTAATTCTCAAATATCTGAAAAAGGCTCAGAACTAGGAATTACTATAACTGATGATATTTTAAATATACTTTTAGAAACAAAAGATTCCCTTTCTTCAGAAAAAATAAAACTCCAATCAACAATAAACAGCTTAGATGACATCTCATCAAAAAAAGATGATGTATCCGCTAAAATCTCATTATTAAACACTGAAATAAACAACCTTGAAGAGATAATAAATGATCTTGATTCTCAAAATGTCTCCTCTTCAACTAAAGAAAATTTAGGTTCATTAAAAACAGAATTAACAAACATCAAAACTGAGATGTCTGAAGACACAGAAAGTATTGAATCTGTAAGTGGGGAAACAGAATCTTCCATCATTCAGATTAACTTAAAAATAGAAAAGCTCATCGAAGAAATATCTAATACAGAAAAGTATACCGCAGAGGATATAGTAGACCCCATAAAAAGCGAGGTAGAATTTATAAATAAAGAATCAACAAACTGGGAAAAATTGTTCCCTACCTTCCTTTCTCTTATAATCCTTTTATCTAGCATTATATTAGCTTCTACAATGGTTCTAAAAGAAAGAAAATCCAGAGCTTATTTCAGAAATTTTACAACCCCTACATCTGATTTAACATTTGTTTTTGGGATGTATTCAACTTCGATGATAATAATCATTTTACAACTATTTATTCTTCTTTTAGGGTGCGCAATTTTAACAAATTTATCTTTGGGGCACATTGCAGGAGAATTAGCTTTAATTTCATTTTTATCAGCATCTGTTTTTGTTCTTGTAGGAATGTCCGTAGGTTATCTCTTTAAATCAGACGAAACAATAATTCTTGCATCAATATCCATCGCCTCTCTATTCATTTTCTTCTCCAATATAATCTTACCTACAGAAACAATCGTAGAGGGTTTTAAGAATGTAGTCTCCTATAATCCTTTATTCGTTTTAGAAAATATGTTTAAAAGAGTCATACTATTTAATTCGGAAATTACCACGATGCTTAAAGACTTTATAACACTTATAATCGCTGGATTGGTCTTTTTTGTATTGAGTTTAATCTTTAGAAAAATTACAAGAAGAAAAATATAATCTTTTATTCATAAAAACAAATAACTTAAAAATTAACAAAAATGGTTAAAATTTTAGCAATTGGAGATTTTCATGGAAAATTCTCAGAAAGTTTTTTTTCAAAATTGAAAAAAGAAAAACCTGACATGATTTTTAGTGTTGGAGATTTTTGTGGAAATTCAAGGTGGGCTAAACTTTTTTTTGAATATTTTTATGCAAAAAATAAATCCGAAATAAAAAAGGTTCCAAAAAAAATAAAGGATGAATTTGAAGCATCCGAAAGAAAAAGCACTGATGCGGGAATTAAAATTTTAAAAAGGTTGAAAAAAGAAAAAATTCCTTTTTATGCAGTCCATGGAAATTGGGATGTTGTGCCTTGGGGAGATGATATTGGGATACTAAAAAAAGAGAGACCAGATAAAAAAGAAATAGAAAAATTCCATAAAATTTTTGAAAAACAATTTGAATTAATAGATTTTAAAGTAAAAGATTTTCAGAATTTTGTTTTAGTTGGGGGTACTTCTTCAACTCATCCTGGAAAAGTTGATAAAAAATCTGTTGAAGCTTTTATTAAAAAAAGAAAAGAATTAAACCCAAGAAAAGTTAAAAGAATAATTAAAACAAAAAGAACCCAATATCTCGAGAGAAAAAAGAGGTATATCTCTGAATTTCAAAAGGCAAAAGCTCTAAAGAAACCAATTATCTTTTTAACTCATAACTCGCCATATGAAACAAAACTTGATTTAATAACAAACAAAAAAGCGCATAAACTTGCTAAAAATAGACATTACGGTTCTTATTTGGAAAAATTAATGATAAAAAGATTTAAGCCAGAATTAGTTTTATGTGGGCATATCCACGAAAATTTTGGGAAGGATAAAATTGGTAAAAGCCAAATTGTGAACACAGGAACTTTTTCTGAGAAACAAGCAGTCATTATCAATTTTAATGAAAAAACAAAAAAATTTAAAATTAAATTTATAAAAGGATAAAATTCCAGTAATCCAAAAATTACTATATTCATGTTATTCTAATAGACTTATTTCGATGATTTTTCCTTATCATTTTAAAGTGATAAATTCATGGATAAATTTATAAATAT
>CAYZJM010000069.1:0-4717 GCA_964479015.1 Candidatus Woesearchaeota archaeon | reverse complement strand
ACAAAAGGTGCAGATGGAAGAGGCGGTTCGAGAGCATTTAAGAAAAGAAAGAAGGTTGAAAGAAAAAGGGATAAAAGTATTATCTCTTTTCTTTATAGATAGAGTAAAAAATTATCGTGATTATAAAAGAGAAGATAAAAAGGGTAAATTTGCAAGATGGTTCGAAGAAATTTATGGGGATTTAATTAATGAAGATAAATATAATAATTTAAATCCCCATTCTCCTGAAGAGGTTCATGAAGGATACTTCTCAAAAGATAACAAGGGAAGATTAAAAGATTCAAAAACAGGAGATGCTCAATATGATGTGCCTACCTACGATTTAATAATGAAGAATAAAGAAAGGTTGCTTTCTTTTGAGGAGCCTATTAAATTTATTTTTTCACATTCTGCTCTTCGAGAGGGTTGGGATAATCCAAACGTTTTCCAAATTTGTACCCTAAATGAAACTAAGTCAAAGTTAAAAAAAAGACAAGAGATTGGAAGGGGGTTGAGAATCCCCGTTGATCAAGAAGGAAATAGGGTTTTTAATGAAAATATTAATATCTTGACTGTAGTGGCAAATGAAAGTTATGAAGATTTTGCAAATCAGCTGCAAAGAGAAATGGAAGAAGATGCGGGTGTTGAATTTGGCAGAGATAGGATAAAAAGAAGGAAAGATAGACGAACGGTTAGATTGAAGAAGGGTTGGAAGACAGACAAAGAATTTCGTGGGCTTTGGAAAAAAATTCAACATAAAACCAAATACCAAGTACAACTCGACTCAGATGAATTGATAGATATAGCATCACGAAGAATAAACGAAATGCCATTAATTTCTCCACCTAAAATTAGAGTGGAAAAGGTTGGGGTAGAAATAAATCAAGAAAAAGGGGTAGAAACTAGCTTAAAAAGAAGTGAGAGAAAAACAGTAAAAAGATCCCCGCACGTTCCTAATTTACTGGGATATTTAAGTCAAAAAACTAATTTAACTAAAGAAACTTTATTAAAGATATTGAAGCAATCTGGTAGATTAGAAGATGCACTAATAAATCCTCAACAATTTTTGGACTTATCTTTAAAAAATATTAAAAAAGTATTACAAAAATTGATGGTAAGGGGGATAAAGTATGAAAAGTTGGGTGATGAATATGCAATGTCTCTATTTGAATCGGAGGAATTGGAATCTTATGTGGATAAGCTATATAACGTAAAGAAGCGACAAAAAACTTTATTTGAACAAGTAGTATATGATTCTGACACGGAAAAAGATTTTGCTAAGGAATTGGAGAGTATGGAAAGAGTAAAATTTTATATCAAATTGCCTGGTTGGTTTAGAATCGACACACCCCTAGGGTCTTATAATCCAGATTGGGCAGTAGTTTTTAATAGTGACAAACGTATATATTTTGTTGCTGAAAGTAAAGCTAGTAAAGAAGAAAAAGATTTACGGTTGAGGGAAAGGTTAAAAATAGCATGTGGGGAAAAACATTTTAAACAATTAAATGGGGTTGAATTTAAAGTAGCAGAAAAACCTAGGGAGCTAATTGAACACTAAAGAGAAAGAATTCTACACTTATATAAATTCGTATTATAAGATTACTAAAATAAATTCAATAAAAAATTTTAAAAATCCTAAATTTATGATTTAAGTATTTAAATGTTTAATTATAATTTGTATTATGTTTTTTTTATTAAAAGATAAAGATAAAAAAGAAATTAACCAACTTTCTGGCCGAGAGTTTTCTTGCTTAGGTTTAAAGGAAACTGATGATATAGAAGAATGGGCAATAAAAACTCCTGAATTATTAGGAGAAGAATTGCTCATTATTGAATCCCAATATCAGGAGTTTAAAGAGTTAAATAAGAGGTTAGATATCTTAGCCTTTGATAAAAATGGTAAGCTTGTTGTGGTTGAGTTAAAAAGAGATAAAGCTGATAAAAATTCTGATTTGCAAGTTATTAAATATGCTAGCTATGTCGCCAATATTACCAGCAAAGATATTCAAAAAAGTTATAAGAAATTTTGGAATAAAAGAGGCAAGAATTTAACCAGTGAAGATGTGGCACAAAAATTTAAATCTTTTTTAGAAGATTCTGAAAAAGAGCTTAGTAGTGATGGTGAAGGGTGGGTTAATTTTGACCTAGATAATAAACCACGAATTTTTATCGTGGCGGGTAGTTTTGGGAAAGAGATAACTGCTCCTGTAATGTAGTTAATAGAGGAATATGGGATGGATATAACTTGCATTAAGTTAACACCCTACAAGCATGGGGACAATATTTTTATTAACAGTCAAATTGTTATTCCTATACCTGAAGCTGAAGATTATATGGCAAGAAGAAGAGAAAAAAAGCAAGAACAAGAGTCAAATGTTAAGGGTAGAGCTATAAGGGTATTATTAGATGAAGGTATTGTGACTAAAGGAGACGAGGTTATATTTAAAAAGTCTAAAGTACCCGAAACTTCTGAAAGGGAATGGAGTCCTAAAAAATCTTTTTGGTTAGGGGAGATTACAGGTAAAAGAGGACGGAGCGATAATGTGAGGTGGCTTCTAAATGGTAAAGAATATTCTTTTTCTGGTCTGACAAAAGTGATTTTAAATAAATGTGAAGGAAAAATGGCAGATGAGCCACGACCCGTTAATGGTTATAAATTTTGGTACCTTAAGGAAGGAGGGGGTAAAAGGTCCCTTTCTGAAGTTAGAAATGATATAGATAAGAATTGATGATGTCATAAAAATGAAGAAAAATTTTAATACATTAAAATTTGAAAATAAGAAAGCATGGCTAGAAGAACATTTTTGTTATGAAGTTGAGATGCTTTTCTTTTCTTTTCTTTAAGAACAAGGATAAAATTCTCTAAAATGAGCAATGATGGGCTAATAAATATTGCACTTGAAAGTTTTTTAGTCCATGCAAGAAATCTTTTACAGTTTTTTTATGACAAAGTAAGCAAGAAAGGATCACGTTCATGTGCACATCATTTTATTAATAATTGGGAAAAAATTTGTCCATCTAAGACAGAGGATGTTAAAAAACTTTATGGGAAGGTTAGTGACGAGGTTCATCATTTATCTTATAAGAGAGAGGCTAAAGAGAATAAAGTACCATGGAATGATGTAGAATTATTACATAATTTTATGGAGATAGTAAAATTATTTAATTCCCACTTAGATCCAAAATATAAAACGAAAGAGTTTAAGAAATGGCAAAAAGAATATTAATTAACATAGTCAATAAGCAGAGGAGGTATTAACCTTGAGAACGTATGACTAAAAACCAAGAAAAATCTAAGTACTTATCTCTAAGACCCCCAAAGAACATTGTTAAGGTCGAAAATTTATGTGATAAATATCGAGAAATTAAAGAAAAGTTACTAATGTTAAATGGGGTTTGGCGAGATGTTCAGAAGCTTAATAATTTTTGCCATTGTTTGTTGGGTAAGCTCACAGAAGAGAAAGATAATTTTAAATATATTGTTAATGGACTTGAAGTTATCACTAAAGATTTCTATGTTTATTTCTCCATTGTATATAAACTTTTGGAAAATATTTCCGGTAAGTATCCCAAAGACAAAAATATAACTAGAGTTTTTACTAATCTAAAAAAGAAGATTGGGAAGAAGGTGCAAATTTTAAGAAACAATCTTATTATTCATATGGAAAAACCTGATTTTAAACATACCCACGGATCAATACTTAATACATCTCATGGGGGTTTATTTATGACTTTAATCACCGAACAAGATGATTTTGATCTTGTCCCACTTAAAGATGGAAAGATTATAGAGAGATGTCTTTATAGATTTAAGGAAATATTTGAAAACAAAAAACAAGAATGAGTCTACTATTGGGAGATTGCTTTTATAGAAAAGGGGGCTTCATCGGAAAAATGAAGATATGGTAAAAGATATGTTTAAGCAGGCAGTAGCACTTTGGGAGAATCATTCTCCGCAAACTATATTATATAATTTATGAAAAATAAAAATAAAGTAATATAAAAAAAAGAAATATAAAAATTTCAAAACTAAAACTTTGGAATAAAAATCCCCGATGACAAAGAAAACCCTATAAATATAAATTAAGTCACTAATCAATATTTCTTATGTCAACGACATCATTATCAGTAAAATATCGTCCTGTCAAAATAGGGTTTCTGGTTCGCGATGGTAGTATTAAAGACTTAGTTAAGGCAGCAGGAATAAATACTTTATTATGGGGGGTATCTACAATCCTATTATTCCGATATCAGATTCAAATAAGAATTTTTCTAATAAGCTTTTAAATCTTTTTTCAGCTGACGTTTTATTTGCGGTTTCACATACACCAGAAATAGATAAGGTTATCAAAAGTAATCCATTTTTAAAAGCTCCTGGACATTACGCCAAAAATATTTTTTACGAGGATTGGCATACTAAAAAGGATGTACTTGGATATCTGGACTCTATTAACATTGTTGACTACTATTGGAAAAACGAATTTAAAAACAAGCCGAAAGACTACAAGAGTAATTACACGTTAGCCAAATGGGACGACGATGATACTTGTAAAGATTTGTTTTCAATACAATTTGGATATTTCCCAACTTCTTATGAGTTAAAGGATGATTTTCAAAACGCATTTCTGAAGGGATTGAGATCGGAAGAAATAAGTATTCCGCGAGACGGCCCAGTTGATAGTAATCTGGCCAAATCTATTACCCCCATTACCGCTACAGCCTTGAGACTAAATAGCTA
>CAYZJM010000068.1:0-4814 GCA_964479015.1 Candidatus Woesearchaeota archaeon | reverse complement strand
GGGGTCATCCCAAAATCTTCATCTTTTGCAGTTGTAATAAACCCCTTGCATTTAGAATAGAGTTCTTTCAATCTTTTGTTATCTACCCAGTTAATAATTTCAACGTTTTTTGGAATAATTTTCTCAATTGACTTTTTATACTTTTCAAAATGCCTCACATCTCTCTCATAAGACCCTACAACAATCAAATTTTCATTGGGAATTTTTTGAAAAGCCTTTAGCTGAATCTCAATTCTCTTGTGGGTCACAAGCCGATTTACAGATAACCAAAAACCTTCAGATTTTTTAGAAACATATTTTTTTGTTTCAACAGGAGGATAAATGATTCTCGCATTACTTTGGAGATATTTTTTTATTCTATTTTGAGTATTTTTAGAATTACAAACTTTTTTTTCTACATTTTTAAAATATTTTTTATATCGAATTCTTATATAGCTAGTCCATAATTGATAAATCGGTCTCATCCAAAATTTCAATGATTTTCTTACATAATCTCTAAAAGCCCAAATTTCATTTAAAGGAGAATGGAAGTATTCTAAGTTTGGTTTGTTGTTAACCGCTCCAGATATTGCCCAATCTCCTGCAATTACAAAAAAATCATATTTTTTATTAAGATTCAGTTTTCTAAACCTCATAAAGGTTAATTGCTGTCTAAAGGGCGCTTCTTTTGGAACTTTACCAATAGATTTTATTCTCGGTAAAACATCTTGGAAACCCATCTTTTTTATTTTTTCTGAATCTATGTTTGTTGTGTAAATATCAGCATTTAAACCTCTTGCTAAAAACAATGAAACAATCTCTGCACCCCCGATGTTATCCATAAAGTTATGGAATACTGCTATTTTCATAAAAATTCCAAGATGAAATTTTATATAAATTTATCTAACAAATCATAAAAATATGAATATATAAAGAATAAATTTAAACAATCAAAATTTTAGAATAGCCATCCTATATAAGAATTAGATAAAGAAGTTTTTTAAAATTAAGATCCTACATCTTTTTATGGAGTATCTTACAATTCTATCAGCTATCTTTCTAATAATCTCAATATACCTCTATATTTTCAAATCAAACATAAAATCTAAAATAATCCGATTTGTAATTTCATTTTTTATTTTCCTTTCCTTTATCTTTTATATTTTTCATCATATATCCAATTATTTTACTGGTGAAGGAATAAATGATGCTGTGATTTATTATTTAATGTTAGGTTTGCGGGGTGCAGGATTTAGGGCATACTCAGAATTAATAACGGGAGCTATCCTCTTTCTTGTTATTGCTCTAATCTTTTCTCTTTGGCTTTTTTCCTCAAAAAGTTCTAAAAAAATAGAATTTATAAAATCAAATAAATTCAAAAAACCCCTTAAGAAAAGAAGGGATAAAATCATGTTCATAATTTTAACTGCCCTGGTATTCTCCATTTTATTAAATCCCTTTACTCTTGGGCTTAAGAATCTTCAACAATTTTCTTATCAAAATCAATATAAGGAAACTCTCACAAATATTTATTCAGAGGATGCATTATTTTCTAAATATTATATAACTCCAAGGGTTAAACAGATTTCAGAACCAAAAAATCTTGTTTTTATTTATGCAGAAGGTCTAGAAAGAACATATATGAATGAATCTTTATTCCCTAATTTAACAGAAAACCTAAAAAAAATTGATAATGAAAGCATCTCTTTCTTAGACATAATCTCTGATCCTAAATCAGATCATACAATGGCGGGTCTTGTGGCTAGCCAGTGTGGGATTCCCCTAATTAGCCATTCACGACTTTCAATGAGCGGAATGGAGTTATATCTTCCTTCTGCTACTTGTCTTGGAGATATTCTCCATAATGAGGGATACTTTTTATCTTATTATGGAGGCGCCCATCTTAATTTTGGAGAGAAGGGAAAATTTTACAAGACTCATAAATTTGATGAAGTAATCGGAAAAAAAGCATTAATACCTAAGCAAAAAAATCCTAATTATCAATCGTATTGGGGGGCTTATGATGATTCTTTATTGAATATTACCTATCAAAGATTTGAAGAATTATCTCAAGAAAAAGAAAAATTTGCTCTTTTTCTCCTAACATTAGACACTCATCACCCTTCTGGATACCCTTCAAAAAGTTGCAAAAATATTACTTATCAAAATGGGAAAAATCCGATGCTAAACTCTGTTGCATGCTCAGATTATCTAATTAGTGAGTTTGTAAAAAAAATTAGAAATTCAAAATATGATAGAAATACTGTAATTGTTATTGCATCTGACCATCTTGCTTCACCTAACACTGCTAAAGAAACCTTAAACAAAGGTAAGAGAAGAAATCTTTTTATCATTAATACTCCTGAATCAAAGGGGGAGAATCTTAATATTTCTGGTTCAACCTTAGATATTGGCTCTACAATTCTGCCTTATATTGGTTATAAAGCAGATATTGGTTTAGGAAGAAATTTATTAGATAAAAACAATACTGAAGAAGAAAGAAAGAAGATACTTGGGAATCTTAATTTTATGAGTTCTTCCATAATGGGATTATGGGATTTCCCCTACTTAAAAGATTATATTGGAATTGATACAAAAAATAATAAATTCTATGTAGATGGCAGAAGAATGGATCTCCCTATCTTAATTGAAATAAAAAGGGGATTAAAAATAAAACCCTATTTTGAATTTGATGTAGATTCTGATTATTCTTATTCTTTAAGCAAAAAAGCTAATGAATTAGTAAATAAAACTCAATTTGTTTTAGTTAACAAGTGTGAAGATATAAATATCTCAAAAGGTTCAACTAATTCTTCTAAAGAATTTTGTCTACTTTTCCACAACAATAAAAGTTTAAATTTTTTAGAAACTGACAAAAATTTGATTTTTACAAAAAAAGAGATTATCAACATACTAGATTTACAAGATATAGAAAAAAACTAAAACGGCAGTTCTAATATTCAAGAGTTTGTCAATGTAAGGGGGAAATAGAAGGCAGAACTTATGTTAATGGTATAAATTTTTAAATAAAAGTATAATAAAAGATTTGCTTACTTTGAAATAGATTTAATCTTTTCAGAAGATGGAAAAATAATTTATTTATATAATTAAGATTTTAATTTTGAGAGATATTTATATAACTTATTTAAAATTACTTCCTTATTCCTTTCTTAAATTTTAAAGGTCCAACTTTTATTTAAAAAGAAATTTATTGAAAAAGAAAGACAGATTGCTAAAAATTGAGAGAAAAGATAGTGCCAATGGAGGTATTCTACAAAAATATACAAGAAGAAGATGTTAATCCCTAGTGCTAACAAACTTACACTTAAAAATTTAAAATATTTGGTTCTAAATTTGGTTTTAAATTTTTCTTCAAAAGTCCAGGTTTTATTCCATACGAAGCTATTAATATTGGCAACAAAAAAAGCGAAAATTGCAGAAATGATATAATAAATCCCTACAATGCTTGTTAAAAAGTAAAATACTATCAAATTGATAAATGTATTTAAGATACCAATTAATCCAAATTTAAGAGTTTGTTTTAAATTTTTGAACATTTTAATCTATAGATAAGAAGGTTTTTAATTGAGTTAATTTTATCATAAAAAGTTAACTTTGTGCCCTTTTTAATATTGCATGCAACTGGAAGTTCTTTTATCTGAATCTCTTTTTTCTTACAGATATACAAAAGATTTACATCAAATATCCATCCTTTTTCAGAAATATCTTCTAAAATCATTTTTATTTCTTTTCTGTTAAAAATTTTAGCACCACATTGAGTATCCTTATATTTTAAATTAAAAAAAATTCTCACAATAAGATTAAAAATAAAACTTTGAAACTTTCCAAATAAGCTCTCGTTTGTTATCTTAGAATCTTTTAATCTTTTTGAAGCGATTATGCCTTCTGAATCATTTAAATTTTTATATAACTTAAAAAAATTGTAAGCATCAATACTTCCATCAGCATCAACAAAACCTGCTTTTTCTCCTTTTGAAATCTTAAATCCTTCTATAATTGCACCCCCTTTTCCACAATTTTTATTGATATTAATTAATTTTATCTGCTTTTTATTTTTGGAAAATCTTTCACATATTTCATAGGTCCTATCAGAACAATTATTGGTAACTATAATAATTTCAAAATTCTCCTTTAATTTTTTTGAATAAAAATTATGAAAATTATTGATTGTAGAAGAGATTCTTTTTTCTTCATTATAAGCAGGGATAATAATCGATAAGTCCATCTTTTTTAATTCAATATATTTAAATATATAAAACTTCTTTTCAATAAATAAATCCTATTGATCTAAAAATGAAATTTAATTTTTTAAAAAATAAAACTTTTTGGGAGCATATATTAGTATTAACTTCTTTTCTTATTTTGAGTATAATTTTTACTTACCCCATAATCTCAAATGTCACAACTCACTCTGCAGGAGATGGAGGGGATGGGCTACAATTTATATGGAATATCTGGCACGTAAAAAACACCCTCTCAGAAGGAGGAGGGATTTCTGATTTATACCGCACTTCTTTTCAATTTTATCCTGAAGGAACAAGCTTGGTATTTCATACACTATCGTTAACAAACACCTTATTTATTTCATTTCCTTTAACATTCCTAACAAATAACCTAATTTTAATTTATAACATCCTGTTTTTTCTTTCATTTATCCTTGCTGGTTATGGGATGTATCTTCTAATAAAATATTTAATAAAAGATAAATGGGTTGCATTCATAGTTGGTTTTGCTTATACCTTTTCCCCATTTCATTTAGCAAGAGGTCTTGGACATTTGAATCTCATGTCCATCCAGTGGACTCCTTTTTTTAT
>CAYZJM010000067.1:0-4904 GCA_964479015.1 Candidatus Woesearchaeota archaeon | reverse complement strand
TTTTTCTATGTCATTTGATTTGTCTAAGGCATCCTGGATTTTTTTGGTGGCTTTTTTGTCTCCCCCAAAAAATGCAAGAGACAAAGAGTCCCTTATTGTGCTCTCTTGAATTCCAATTCTTAAATCTCCTAAAATTATTCTTGTTAGATACTTTGCTCCTAAAGGAGGTGACGAATTAAGAAGTTCTGTTAAAAGAGAAATTTTTCTATCAACGCTTCCCTTCCCTTCTAGTTGAGGAAGTTTCCTTAAATTAGAAAGAATCTTTTTTGTATCAAGAAGAGATTGGTGAAGTGTTGATTGTTTTTTTGTTTTTATTAGTTTTTGTGCAACTTCTCCTAAATCCCCTTGCTTTTTCCATTCTTTTATTACATTTTCAGAGGTGGTACCAGAAGATTTTGCAATTGCTTTTGCAACAAGCTGATTACTTATTCCTATTCTTTTTTCATCATATTCAGGGTATATTCTTCCAAGAATAAGATGAGTTACTTCGCTATCCTCTTCTTTTAATTTTTTTAAAAATTCCGAGAGGATCCTAGTTTTTTCTAGCCTCTTTGTTGTGCTAGACAAATCTTCATACAACTCTGCTAATTTTGAGTATTCCATAATTTCCCTCTTTAATAATCTAGATATTCTAAAGAATAATGCATTTTTAAAGGTTATACAAAATTAGAGATAAGATTATTTCCTTAAATTTATTAATTTTAATATTATTTTGCCTTTTAATTATAAGACTTAAGTGTAATTAATACTCTTTATTTTTTATTTTAAAATAACCTTTTGGGTGTTTGCAAGAAGGACATTCTTCTGGAGGTTCTTTTCCTACATGAATATACCCACATTCTATACAGACCCAAACAGTTTCGTCTTCTCTTTTGAAAAAAGTTCCTTCTTTTAAATGATTGAGTAATCTTTGATACTTATCTTCGTGATTCTCTTCTGCTTTAGCTATTGCTTTTAATCTTTTTGAAATGTGTTCTAATCTCTCTTCTTCAGCTATTTTTGCAAATTCAGGATACATCTCTGAATTTTCATAATGTTCCCCATTAATAGAGGATTGTAGATTTTCTATTGTGTTCCCATAAGTTGTTGGGCAAGAAGCTTCCACATTTATTTCTACATTTTTATCTTTTCCTAATTTTTCTTTTAATTCTTGAATATGTTCAAATAGTCTTTTTGCATGTACTTTTTCTTGTTCAGAAGTTTCTAAAAATATTTCGGAAATTTGAGGGTATCCTTCTTTTTTAGCAATTTTTGAGTAAAAATCATATCTGTTTCTAGCTTGACACTCTCCTATATATGCTTTAATTAGATTTTTTATTGTTTTATCCATTTTTGTATTTTGTTTGATAATTCAGATTTATATTATGTTCAGTAATTTAAATTTTTTATAAATTTTTATATCTTACTTCTTTTTTCCACCAGATTTTACTGAAGGCCTATTTTTGTTTTGAGGGCTCTTGCTTCTTAATCCTCTAGCTTTTTTACCGGCACTTGTTAAACCCCTCATTGCTCTTTTTTTGTGTCCTGGCTTTGTTATCCAATTTATCTTTTTATCATTTTTTATTTCTTGTTTGTTTGGATCTATTGCAATCACTTCATAAAAATAATGTTTTCCATCTTTTCCTATTTGGTATGAATTTAAAACCTCGAGATTTGAGTACCTTCTTGAAACTCTTTGTTCTACTATCTCTTTGTAATTCATCATTAGATTTTTTCTAGTGTGTAATCTTTTACTTCTTCTTCCTTTATTTGGACGAGGTCTTTTATGTCCTCCTCTCTTTATTTTAACCCTTATTATTACAAATCCTTTCTTATCTTTATACCCAAGACTTCTTGCTCTATCTATTCTTAATGGTTTTTCTTCTTTTGTGAATGTTCCAGATTTTCTCCATTCTGTCATTCTTTCTCTCTGAGTTTCTTTATCTGGTTTTTTCCAAGCTTCTCTGAGATAGTGATATAATCCTTTTGCCATGATATGGTATTGGAAAATCCTTTTTTAAACTTTACTTGTTGAGATTGTTAACTATTTTTTTGGATTTATTTTTTAAATGTTGTTTAGGAAACTTTTTTAAGCTTTTAATCTTAGTGAATATCACGAGCCCGTAGCTCAGCCTGGTCAGAGCGCTGGTCTTATATGAGTGCAATCCATAAGGGTTGTTCTTCTCTGGAGTTCTCTAAGAGAGCCAGAGGCCCTCGGTTCAAATCCGAGCGGGCTCATTTTTAGAGGATTCTTTAATAGGTTAATTAGATAGAAAAGATGAGATAATTAAAAAAGTTTAAAAGAGACAAAAACATCTGTTAATATGGCAAAAAAGAAGGTGGCTAAAAAAGGTGACAAAAAAGTAACAAAGAGCGCTAAAAAGACCGCTAAAAAGAGTGCTAAAAAGACCGCTAAAAAGAGCGCTAATAAATCCAAAGGCAATGGGAAAACAGAAAAGATTAGCGAGGTTCTAGCAGTAGTATCCCTTCTTCTTAACATCTTGGTCCTGCCCGGTCTAGGTAGTTTAATAGGAAGAAAGAAGAATGAAGGAACTTGGCAACTAGTCCTTTTTGTTGTAGGGATTCCATTAACTATTCTTTTAGTAGGGATTCCAATGATGATAGGTGCCTGGATTTGGGGAATTTTTACAGGTGTTGAACTAGTTAGAGAATCAGAGAAGTGAAATTTTAATCTTTTGAAGGTTGAATTAAGATTTTTTAATTTTATTTTTTAATTTTTGTTGGCCATAGTGTAATTCGTTATCTTTAAAAACTAATTTGACAATCTTTTTTTAGTTTTATATGCCCCGATAGTTCAGAGGCCAAGAATGCGGCCCTTTCACGGCCGTGACCCGGGTTCGAATCCCGGTCGGGGCATTTTTATATAGAGAATTGATTTATATATAGAAAATCTCTAAACAAAAATCTTTTAAAGCATCTACTCCAGAGAATGATACTGAGAAAATACTAATAGGAAATAAAAAATGAAAAGATCTTCAAGACGTTGGAAAAAGAAAGGCCAAATGCGTTGGAAATGGCAACGTAAAAGGATGAGTAAAGAAAAGCATAAAAGAAAGCTAAGAAGAGCGAGAGTTAAGTAATTTGATTTTTTGAAGTTATATTCATTTTTCTAAAAGATTTTTTAAAATACTTTTTTTTCTTTCAATGCTATTACAAAAAAGAGACTTGAGAGACGATTAAAATAAGATAAAAGTAGTTTATCAATTTCTTTATTTTCTTGGTTTTTAGATTCAAAAAAACGATTAAGTGAGATTTCTGCATCTCTAGAGGATATCCTGCAATAGTTTAAATCTTGTTCTTTCTGTGTTTTAAATCTTATAAATGATTTAGGATTATTCTTAGAGTATTTTTGAAATGAGTTTATGTATTCTTCAAGTTCTATTAAATCCTCTTTTTTAATAAAAGAATTTGAGATTTCTTTTTTGTTATTTGGGTCTTGAATCATTAGATATGACTGTCTTATCTTTTTTTGAACTTTTTTAAGAAGTGTCTTTTCTTTTTCATTTAATGGATAGTTAAAGATTATTTTATCAATCCCTGCTTGCAAATAATCTATTTTGACAAATAACTCTGTGAGAAGTCCGCTTTTCGGGATTTTACGCCCAAATAAATCTTTTGTATGCCCTTCATCTCCTTTCCCCGTGAATAAAGGGGTTTTTTCATGATTCTCTTTATCCATAAGGATATCTCTTTTTTGAGATATATAAAAGTATTCAAATCACTTCTTAACTATAACAATCTTTATAAGTTTCTTATAAGATAAAACAGTATGGTTTCAGAAATTTGGACAGAAAAATATCGTCCGCATAAGTTTGAAGAGGTTGTAGGCCAAGAAGATACTATAAAAAGGATTCAATCATTAACAAATTCTCTTAATATCCCTCATTTATTGTTTGCGGGTCCAGCAGGGACTGGAAAGTCCACATTGGCTCTTATAATTGTTCAAGAATTATTTGGAAAGGATTGGAAAGAGAGTTATTTAGAATTAAATGCTTCTGATGAAAGAGGGATTAATGTGATAAGAGAAAAAGTAAAGAATTTCGCAAGGACAAGGTCTCTCGGGAATATTCCATTTAAGGTAATCTTTTTGGATGAGGCAGATGCTTTAACTCCTGAAGCTCAACAAGCATTAAGAAGAACAATGGAGAATTATTCATCCACATGTAGGTTTATCCTTTCTTGTAATTATTCTTCAAAAGTGATTGACCCTATTCAATCAAGATGTGCAATTTTTAGATTTAAACTTTTAGAAGAGAAAGATATAGAAAAAATAATTAAAAGAATTGCTGAAAAAGAAAGCTTAGAAATCTCTTCAGAATCTGTAGAGTTATTATATGAAGGAAGTGAGGGAGATTGTAGGAAATGTATAAATCTTTTACAATCAACTGCATCCATTTCTCCTTCAATTAAACCAGATCTTGTGTCTACAGTAATCTCAAATATAAAACCAAAGGATGTTAAAGTAGTACTTGATTATGCTATTGCAGGAGATTTTCAAAAATCAAGAGAAAAATTATTTGATATAATGTTAAGAGAGAGTATCTCTGGTCAGGATATTATAAAAGCAATCCAAAAAGAAATATGGGAACTTCCTATAGAGCCAACAATAAAAGTAAAACTTACAGAAAAAACAGGAGAGGCAGAATTTAGGTTGATAGAAGGTTCTGATCCATTTATACAATTACAATCCCTTTTGGCAAGTTTTGTTCTTGCGGGTTTGGGGAAGGAGTAGAAATGGGGAAGGTGACTCTTTGTGGGAGTATATTATTTTATGATGAAATGTTGAAAGTAAAATCTCAACTTGAGAAAATGTCACATGAAGTAAAAATTCCTCCAGAAGAAATTAAAGATGAGGAAGGAAGGTTAGTTCCAATAAAAGAATATTATACTCTTAGACAGGATAC
>CAYZJM010000066.1:0-4921 GCA_964479015.1 Candidatus Woesearchaeota archaeon | reverse complement strand
GTTTATTTGCAGGTTCATTAATTTATTATGTCCTAACTCAAGAGATTATAAGAGAGAAAAAATGTATCTCTTCTTCTTTCTCTAAAATACTAAATATTTTAGAACCGAATGAAAAAAAAGTATTGGAATATCTAATAAAAAAGAAGGATGTAGTCTATCAAAACAAGATCTCAAAGGATTTAAATTTAAACAAGGTTAAAACATCTAGATTGATAAACAATTTAGAAGGAAAAAAATTGATAAGTAAGAAAAAAGAAGGTATGACGAATGTTATAGAATTAGATGGAGAATTAAAAAAAGTTTTCTAGTTTATTTAAAAAATTTTGCTTGATGTTCAATACAAATAAGAGAAAATAAAAGACAAAAAAGGGGTTTCGTTTTTTGAAACCAATGTTTATAAAGGGTTTCAAATAAATTTTAAGATGAAAACAAACAAAAAAAGAAAAAAGACTCTAAATATAAACATCCTCATATGCCTATTTATACTGTCTATATTCATACTAACGATTCTCTCATCTCCCCTAATTTCTTCAAGCACTTTAGAAGAAGATTCAGATAATAACAGCATAACAATTTATTTTTTCTGGGATAATAATTGTGGATTTTGCCCTCAACAAAAATCTATCCTAGAAAACTTAGAAGAAAAATATCCTAAAATAGATGTAAAAAGATTTGAACCTTTTGCATATGAAGAAGATGCTCAGGTTTTTCAAGAGATTGCTTCAATATATGGGATAGAAGCGAGAGGGGTTCCAACAACTTTTATTGGAGAAGAATCTTGGTTAGGAGTTTCTCCAGAAATTGAAGATTATGTTGAAAATTGCATCTCAGAAGGATGTGAAAACCTTGCAAGAGAATTAGACCTCAATGAAATCAGAAACAAAAAAAAGAATAATGAAGATTATTCACAAAAAGAAGAATTATGCATTCATCTATTTTTGGAAGAAAATTGTTCTCAATGTGAAGATATATCTCAATATGCTGAATCGGTAAGTAATGATTATGAAATAGAAATAAAAGAATATGATGTTAACTTTGAAGAGAATAAAACCCTTTTCAGAGAATTCAAGGAAAAATATGGATTAGAAGCAGAATTATATCCTACTCTTTTTATAGGAGAATATTACCTTGTTGGTGAAAAACCTATCAAAGAAGCATTAGAAAATGAAATTAAAATTTGTTTAGAAGAAGGATGTCCTTGCCCCCTCTCTGAGGTAATGGCTTTTACACCTATGACTCCAAAACCTAAAGATACAACCCCTTCAAAAAACCAAACCATTGAAATGTTTGGAAAAGAAATTGATGTAGGTTCAATGCCCTTATTTGTTGCAACCTTTTTGATTGCATTTGTAGATGGTTTTAATCCTTGCTCATTATTTGTTTTGATGTTCTTATTAGGCATCATTGTTCTATCAGGTTCAAGAAAAAAAACGTTTATGATTGGATTTACATATCTTGCAGTTGCAGGATTAGTTTATGGCCTGTTCATACTAATGGTATTTAATGTGTTCTTGTATGTAGGTTATTTAAATTGGATAAAAGTCTTAGTAGCTATTGTTGCATTTACATTTGCAGCGGTAAATATTAAGGACTTTTTCTGGTATAAAAAAGGAATTTCATTTACAATCCCTGATTCTTATAAACCAAAAATTTTCAAAAGGGTAAGAAATCTTATGAAACACGATGGAAATCTCCTAGGCCTTATTATTGGAAGTGCTCTTCTCGCTTTAGGGATTACTCTTGTTGAATTACCTTGTACTGCTGGTTTACCTTGGATATGGAGTAGTATAATAGCTCAATATGAATTGAACACTTTTAGTTATTCTCTTTTATTTTTGACATATATCTTAGTTTACTTTTTAATAGAATTAATCATTTTTTTAATAGCCGTTTTTACTATGCAGATTTCAAAATTTGAAGAGAGACATGGGAGAACATTAAAATTGATTGGAGGTTTAATAATGGGGGTTTTAGGATTTATTTTATTATATAATCACACCCTATTAGAAGATATTGGAACAACGGTTGCAATATTTTTAATAACAATCCTCATAGGACTACTTATATCCTGGGCATATGGGAAAAAAGTAGGTTTTAAGAAACAAAAGAAACTTGAAGAGAAAAGTGTTATAAAAAAATAAAAATATAAAAGATAGTGATAATAGTCTAAAAAAGATAATAATCTAAAAAATGGTAAAATATCATCTTCCAAAAAATTTGAAATACAATAAGGATTACTCCTGGGTGGACATAAAAAAAGATGTTGCTACAATTGGGATAATTGAGCCTGCTGTAAAAAGCGTAGAAGAATTTGTTTTTGTTATGCTCCCAAAAAAAGGGAAGAAAATAAAAAAAAGAGAAGAATATGTTTCTTTAGAATCTTTAAAATGGTCTGGACACCTTTCTAGCCCCCTTTCTGGAGAAATTATTGAAGTAAATGAACCCCTATATGATGAACCTTCAGAAATAAACAAAAACCCTTATAAAAACTGGATAATTAAAATAAAAGTATCAAACCCTAAGGAAACTAAAGAATTATTAAATTCAAATGAAGCCTTTTCTTGGGTAAAAGGAAAAATAGAATAAATAACAAAAATAAAATGAAAAAAAATAATAAAGCTAGTTTATTGATTGTAATATCTGTAGTCCTCTTAATAGGGGGTCTTTTAATTTTCTTAGATAATGGATTGACAGGGGATTCTGTAAAAGAGAATCCTAACCCTGCTTTAGATACCTCTTTGAAAGGAAATCCTGATAAGGTAACAATCTATTTTTTCTGGGGAAATGGTTGCCCGCATTGTGCTACAGAAAAACCTTATCTTGAAGAATGGCAAGAAAAGTATGGAGATAAAATAGAAGTTAAGATGTTTGAAATATATGAAAACCCGGAGAATGTTCCTCTTTTTCAACAGGTGGCATCTGTTTATGGAATAGAAGCAAGAGGGGTTCCAGCAACTTTTATCGGAGAAGAATCTTGGATAGGATTTTCAAGTTCAATGGCGCCAGAAATAGAAGGTTATATTCAAGAGTGTCTCTCTAAAGGATGTGAAAGTCCATTAGATTAAAAAGAAATTAAAAGAAATTAAAATGTTTGAATTAAAAAATAAAGTTGCATTAATCACTGGAGCTTCAGGAGGATTAGGAGAACAAATGGCTTTGGCACTTTCTAAACAAGGAGCAAAAATAGCAATTTTAGATATTAAGGAAAAAGAAGGGAAAAAAGTTACTAAAAAAATAAAAACTAATGCTCATTTTTACAAAACAGATATATTGGACGAAGAAGATATAAAATCTTCAATAAATTCTGTTAAGAAAGATTTTGGAAAGATAGATATCTTGGTTAATAATGCAGGAGTATTTTATCAATCCCAAATAAAATCCACTTCAAAAGAAGATTGGGAAAAATTAATTTCGGTTAATGTTACAGGATATTTCTTAGTTACAAAAAATTGTATCCCATTAATGAAAAAAGGGGGTAAGATAATAAACATCTCTTCAGTTGCAGGCCATCATGCTTTTGCAAATTCTACTGCTTATAATGTAAGTAAAGGGGCAGTGATACAAATGACAAAGTCTATGGCAATAGAATACTCTCAAAAAGGAATAAATGTAAATGCTATCTGCCCTGGGATGTTTACGACTTCAATGACTCAAAATCTATTAAGAAATAAAGAGGTAAAAAAGATGATAGAAAGTTCTGTTTTATTAAAAAGAGCAGGAAAAACCCAAGAGATTGCTGGACTAATTATTTATCTATCTTCGGATGAATGTAGTTATATGACTGGTTCTATAATCACAATAGATGGCGGGTGGACTTGCCATTTGTAAAATGAGAGTAGTTATAATCGGAGGAGGTAGTGCTGGAACAACTCTTGCTTTTGAATTAAGAAAGCAAAATAAAAACATAGAAATAACAATCCTTGAAAAAACAAAAAATCTTGAATATTCTCCTTGTGCCCTTCCTTATGTTTTATCAGGAGAGATAAAAAGCTTTAAGGACATATTCCTATTTAGAGAAAAAGAGTATAAGAAAAACAACATCAATCTTTTTTTAAATTCGAATGTTACTAAGATAGACAGAAAAAACAAAAAAGTTATCTTTCAAAAGGAGGATAATAATACCGTTAAGGAAATTAAGAGAAACAATAAACTATACAAAATTCCATACGACAAACTAGTTCTTGCTTCTGGAAGTTCTTTTTCTACTCCGGAAATAAAGGGAATTGAGAAAACCCCTTATTTTTCATTAAAAACTATTAGAGATGCAAAAAGTATTTCAAAGGGTATGAGAAAAAACAGCAAATCAATTATAATCGGCGCGGGGATGATTGGGATAGAGTTAGCTGTTTCTTTATCAAAAAAAGGAGAAAAGGTTTCAATTATTGAAATAAAAGAGAACATTTTACCCAATTTATTGGATAAAGATATTTCTAAAAAATTGAAAGAATTTTTGGAATCTAGAAAAATAAAAATTTATGAAAATGCACATCTAAATGAAATAAGTAAAAATAGAATAGATTTAGAGGAAGGGGGCATATTATTTGATAAAATATTTTTATGTACTGGAATAAAACCAAACACTGGGTTAGCAGGAAAATCAAAATTAAAAGTTAATAAGGGAATTTTAGTTAACAAGAATCTAAAAACTTCAGATAAAAATATCTATGCCTGTGGAGATTGTGTAGAATCAATTGATTTTGTTTCTAGTAAAAGAACATTGAGCCCATTAGGAACAACAGCAGTTAGACAAGCTAGGACTATTGCAAAGAACATCTTAGGAAAAAAAGAAAAGTTCCCTAAAGTTTTAAACAACACTATTTCCAAAATTGATAATCTATATGTGGGGTCTGTAGGTATTACAGAAAGAAGAGCAAAAGAGATGAATATAAAAACAATCTCTTCAAGATATACTGGAAAAATC
>CAYZJM010000065.1:0-5016 GCA_964479015.1 Candidatus Woesearchaeota archaeon | reverse complement strand
AATCTCTTGGGGCTTCTACGATAATAAATATCTTTTTGAATTATATTTTAATTACCTCTCTTTTACAATATAGCCAGATTGCTGCAGTCTACGGGGCAGCTATTGCAACAATGATAAGTAAATTTCTTTATTTAGGAATGTTAGGTTTTTCCGCAAGAGAGAATAATAAAAAACCATGAAGAGACACTGAAATAAGAAGTAAAAAGAAAATTCTAAGAGAAAAACTCAAAAATTGAAAAACAAGATTGGTTGAGTATACGAAAGCTTATAAAATTAAAAATTATCTTAAGAAAATGGATAGATTGGATAAATTAGAAAGTCAAGCAATATATATTCTTAGAGAAGCTTACAATCATTTTAATGATTTAGGGATGTTATGGTCTATAGGAAAAGATTCTACTGTTATGTTACATCTAGCGAGAAAAGCATTTTTTGGACATGTTCCATTTCCATTGATACATGTAGACACAGGATTTAAAATTCCTCAGATGATAGAATATCGAGATAAGCTAGCAAAGGAATGGAAATTAAAAATGATTTATGGGATGAATGAAGAGGCGTTAAAAAATAAGAGAACATATCCAGACGGAAACTTATCACGACTTCAGTGTTGTAAGGTTTTAAAGACAGAAGCATTGAAAAATACTATTTCAGGAAAAGGGCCGATGTATAAGTTAAATCAAGAAAAAAAGGAATATGAAAAAATAGAGAATAATAAGCCATTTAAGGGGGTTATCTTAGGAATTAGAGCAGATGAAGAAGGTAGCCGTTCAAAAGAGAGGTATTTTTCATCTAGAGATAAAGATAATCAATGGGACGTCGAAAGTCAACCCCCTGAGTTATGGGACCAATTCAAAACAGATTTTGCTCCAGAAACCCATGTTAGGATACACCCGATTTTAGATTGGACAGAGTTAGATATCTGGAAGTATATTGCAAGGGAAAAAATTCCAATAATTGATTTATATTTTGATAAAGGAGATGGTAAAAGATATAGATCTCTGGGATGTTATCCTTGCACACTCCCTATTGAGAGCAATGCCAAAAATCCTAATGAAATAGTAAAAGAATTAGAAATTGGAAAGTTTTCACATATAGCAGAAAGAGAAGGGCGTGCTCAAGATAAAGAAGATGGAGGAGGATTAGAAGAATTAAGAAAAGGGGGGTATATGTAGTTTAAAATAAAATCAAATGGAAAAAGGACTAAATGTAAAGGAAGAGATGAGTCTAGTATTTGTAGGGCATGTTGACCATGGTAAATCCACAGTTTTAGGAAGACTTTTAGTTGAATCGGATTCATTACCTAAAGGAAAATTAGAAAGGATTAAAGAGTTTTGTGAAAAAAATTCTAAACCATTTGAGTATGCATATTTGTTAGATTCGTTAAAAGACGAGCAAAAGCAGGGAATAACGATAGATTCTGCATTATATTACTTTAAAAGTAAGAATAGAAATTATACAATAATTGATTCTCCAGGACATATAGAATTTTTGAAGAATATGATTTCTGGAGCTGCAAAAGCAGAAGCGGCAGTGTTGGTTATAGATGCAAGAGAAGGAGTTCAAGAAAATTCTAAGAGGCATGGATATCTCTTATCTATCTTGGGGATTGAACAGGTTTTAGTTTTGATTAACAAGATGGATCTAGTAAACTACTCTCAAGAAAGGTTTGAAGAAATCAAAAAAGAATACTCTGAATTTTTAAACAAAATTGGAATATTCAATAGAAAATTTTTACCGGTTTCTGGTTTTTTTGGGATAATATCCTAGAGAGAAAAAACTTGAGTTGGTTTAATGGAGATACATTATTACAAGCATTTGATTCATTAGAAAAGAGAAAATTAGATGATAGAAAAAGTTTTAGGATGCCTGTACAAGATGTTTATAAATTTTCGGAAGAGAGAGATGATAGGAGGATTATAGCAGGGAGAATAGAATCAGGAAGTATAAAGAAAGGAGATAATGTGATATTTTTACCATCTAATAAAAATTCTAAGATTAAATCAATAGAACAATTTAATTCTGGAGAAATTAAGGAAGAAACAGAAGGGAGATCTATAGGAGTTACATTAGAGAAGCAGATTTATGTGAACAGAGGAGAGATGATGTGTAAAGAAAATGAAAAATTACCAGAAATTAGTCATCTACTCAAAACTAAAATTTTTTGGATGGGAAATAAACCGATGATTAAAGAGAAAACGTATAAGTTGAAGTTAGCAACTAAAGAAGTACCGGTTACTATAAAGAAAATTGAGAGAGTGATGAATGCTTCAACCCTTGTTGAAGAAGAGAGAGATAAAGTTGAAAAACATGAAATTTCAGATTGTATATTAGAATGCCAATCTCCTATTGCTTTTGATTTATTTAAAAATCTAAAAAACACTGGTCGATTTGTTTTAGTGGAGGATTATAATATTTCAGGAGGGGGGATAATCATAGAGAGAGTAGAAGATATGTTTGAGGAAGTAAGGGAGAATGTTTATCTAAGAGAGAGAAAATGGTATGCAAGTTCTATCTCTCCAGAGGAAAGAGCGTTGAGATATAATCAAAAGCCAAAATTTCTTCTGTTAACAGGGCCCTCAAGTATAGAGAAAAAAGAGACTGCAAGGATACTTGAAAAAGAATTATTCCATTTTGGAAAGAAAGTCTATTATTTAGGGATTGGTAATTTGTTGAGGGGATTGGATAATGATGTAGATAAAGAAAAGAGAAAAGAACATCTAAGAAGGTTAGGAGAGGTAGCTCATTTAATGATGGATGCAGGATTGTTAGTTATTGCTACAGCTAGTGATTTAGATAACGAAGAATTAAGGTTGCTCCAAACAATAAATACAAAAGAAGGGATGTTAATTGTAAATGAAGGAGAAAACAAAATTAATAAAAATTTAATAAATTTGGAATTAGATCCAAGAGATGAAGAAGAAGAAAAAGCTAAAAAAATAGTAGACTTACTAAAATCCGAGAAGATTATTTTTAGTTTATAATGGCCACTAAAGTATTATGGTTTACAGGGTTGCCTTGTTCAGGGAAGACAACCATCTCTAAGAAATTAGAGAAAGAGTTAAAGAATAAAGGTTATAGTGTAATCCATTTAGATGGGGATGATGTTAGAAGAGGGATTAATAGTGATTTAGGATTTTCTAGAGAGGATAGAAAGGAAAATCTTAGGAGAATCGCACATATAGTAGATTTATTAGTTAAGAAAACGGATATAGATTTTATTCTCACGAGTTTTGTCTCTCCTGAAGAGTTTTATAGAGATCTTGTTAAGAATATAATTGGTGAAGAAGGATTTAAACTTGTTTATGTTAAATGCCCTTTAAAGGTTTGCGAGGAAAGAGATGTTAAGGGGATGTACGTAAAAGCAAGAAACGGGGAAATTTTAGAGTTTACAGGGGTCTCTGCTCCTTTTGAAGAACCAAAAGAACTAGATGTGGTTGTTGAAACAGATAAACAAGGTTTAGAAAAATGTACATCCAAAATTATCAAAGTGTTAAATCTTTAACAACGGTACAAAATTAAACCTTTTAAAATAAAAGATTTTCAAGTCTTTTCTTAGATAAACTCTTTAATTCTCTTAATTTTATAACTCTTGAAATTTCATTTAGAATCAAATAAATTCTTATATTTTTTGTAACTTCTTTTGGAAAAACTTCCTTTAAAATTAAATTAAATCTTTTATTTCCTAATAAATCCTCTTCAGTTCTAAAAAAATTAACTAAATCTTCTATGATTAATCCTCTTCTAGGATTCCAATCTATAAACAAAATCTCATTATTTTTATCTAAAAGTATATTTTCTCTTGCAAAATCTCCATGAATTGTTGTCAGTAAAATTTTTGTACCAACATTAGAGATATTATTTAAGATTCTCTTAAGATAACCATCTCCGATACCATCTTCTTTAATTTTATTTTTTAAGTTTTTAATATACTTTTTAGATGAATTTTTTTTTATGCCCTTATTTTCATAAAAAGACATTATTTTATTAAAAATTTCAATTTCTCTATTTCTTTTATATCCTTTTAATAATTCTTCTTTTGAATAAGGTATTTTTTTATTCAGTTCAAGAATCTTAGGTGCAAGGCCTTTTTTTGATTGTTCCTCTTGAGTTTTTTTTGAATGGACAAAATTATCCTTTTGAGGAGAGTATTTTGGGAAAGAGATTACTTCTTTTCTGCTCAAGTTAAATCCTTTTACCTGTTCTCCAAGGAAAACAACATCTCCGAATCTATCGGAGAGTTTTACTTTTTTTAAGAACGGCTGTAAAAGCCCTATTTTTATTAAGTAATAACTTATCTTTTTCACCCTTTTTAATCTCTTAGAATTAGAGTTTAATTTATTCTTTAAAAATTCTTTAGCCTTTTTATTGTTTTGGAAGTAAACTTCTCTCTGGTGTTTTTTATGAGTAAAGATATAGAATGTTTTTAATTCTCTTTCACCAATTTTTCTTGATAATTCTTTTAATCTTTTTTCATACATTTTTTATTATTTTGTTAAGATGTTCTTTTAATTCTAGTCCAGTTTTTTCAAGATTTTCATTTTTTAGATCAATTATCTTCAAATAGTCTCTGTTAATTTCAATTTTATTCTGGATTGTTTTAATAGCGTTTGTGTTTAGTTCATCGTTTCTTTTATGGATTTCTTTTAAATCTACATTAAGATAAAAACATTTTGTCGGTTTTTGGGATATTATTTTTATGAGGATTCTAAAAAAATTATTGGCCCCATAAAAAAATATAGCATCGTAAGTATATCTATCAGATATAACAAGAATGCCTTTTTTTCGATAGTAAGCTATTTTAATTTGTTTTGGAATTTGAAGAAGAATTCTTGCCAGGATTTTAAGATTACTCTCGTTTTGTTTTGAAACCCTTTCAGAATAACTCTTAACTTTTTTTTGCTTTTTCAAAGGATTTTTTATTTTAGAAAACACCCCTCCTGGAACCGAGATACTCTCTATCCCAAATTTATTAAGATAATCTTTTGATTTCTTCACCATCGTAGTTTTTCCACT
>CAYZJM010000064.1:0-5132 GCA_964479015.1 Candidatus Woesearchaeota archaeon | reverse complement strand
AAGATCATGGTGTCCGGGGTTCGACTCCCCGCATCCCCATTTTGCGAAACATTTATAAAAGTTATGAGATTTTTATTATCAATAAAAGATGGTGTCTAAAAAGAAATCTAAAACAAAATCTAAGTCCGAATTGAACACTAAAAGTCGTAAAAATTCTGGACAGGATTTTAGCCAAATTAGCTATGTTTTAGGGATTATAGGATTAGTATTCTCATTTATTTCTCCTTTAGCTGGAATTGTTATTGGTATTATTGGATTAAATTATAGCAATAAACAAAAAACAAATTTATCCGACACCGCCAAAAAATTAAGCATTGCTGCAATCATCGTTGGAATGATTCTATTGGCAATTTTACTTATTTTAGAGGCCTCAATAGGACTATCTCAAATTTAAAATGAATCCTATATCAAAAAGTAAGAAGGGGGCAATGGAAGTTAGTATGGGCATGCTTGTTACAATCGTTCTTGTTGTTGTTGCTCTTGTTCTTGGATTAGTTCTTGTTCAAACAATCTTTAGAAGTGGCACTAGTGCTGTAGAACAAATTGATTCTGCAGTTCAAGATCGAATAAGTAAATTATTTACAGATGAAGGAAGAGAAGTTGTAGTGTACCCAGCATCTAGGGATATAAAGTTAGAGAGAGAAGATACCCCAAAAGGATTTGCATTTTCTGTTAAAAACAAGGGTATTGAAACAGAATCCTACAGTTACGAAGTAAAGGTAGCGGATGAAGAGGAACTTAAAGATAAGTGTGGTGGAAGTTTTAGTAGTGAAGAAGCTGAAAATTACATCCTTGGACGTACCGGAGAATTTAGTCTTGAAAGAGGATCTTCTCTTGGAACCCCAAGACTAGTTAGATGGGATCTGCCTGAAACGGCTCCTCCTTGTTCAATAATATATAATCTTATAGTAGAAAGGGGAGAAGGATCAGATAAAACCCCTGTGGATAACATAGACATTTTGGTTACGATTAAATAAAGCAATTCTTATTTTATAAAACTCTAAAAGATTATTAAAAGATTATATTCCAAAAGGGATTATTAAATGTATAAATCTTTAAAAATAATGTTTTCTATTTAAAATTAAGATGAACTTGTTAAAGAAAACAGGAATACTCTTAAAAAAAATAATTCTTATTGGTTCTATCCCTATTATTCTAGGCGGATGCTCGACTACTGGAAGTTGGGAAAGTGTTAAGACAGATTGGAAGTATGTTAATTCTGAAAAAGAAGATGAAAGGCTAGTAAATAGAGAATGTCTTAGGTTCTTGGAACATAATATTGGGGAGATTTCTAATAATGAAATCCCTATAAAAAAATCACTTGAAGAAAAAGTATATTACACTAAAGAAGAAACTACCAGAAAAAATTTTGAAGAAATCGCTGTTCAAGAAAGAGAAACAAGTTATGGATTATCTACTGGAATAGTAGGTGGTTTAGGAGGGGCACTTTTAGGTGCATTGTTACTCTCTCCAGTTGAGGGCTCAGAAAGCTCAGATATTGAACCGGGGACCATTGGAAGTTTTCTTGGGGCATTAGGGGGATTTAGATTGGGATGGGAAATCGGCTCAAATTCAGGCACAACAGAAACAAGAAAGGTAAATACTGGTAAAAAAGCATTTAAATTCGATGAAGACCAAGAAAAGATTTTGTATTCTTGGAAATCTATTTATGAGAATAAACCTTCTGAAAATTTAGATGTAACATTATCTGCAAGAGGAAACAAATGGGATCTTAAAACAAACAACTATGGAAAAATTCCTCTTTCGGATATTTCTAAAAAGTTAGAATCTTTAAACCCAACTTATTTTTTTGACATTTCCTCAAAACAAGATTTTTTTGATCATATTGATAAAATTCCTTATCTAAGAGAAATGAGACCTGAAACAAAAGATGAATTCAAAGAAACAATGTTCCAATCTCATAGACGCTTCCCTGAAACAAAAATTCCTTTCTCTTTATCCACAGAAGGAGAGGTAATCAATGTGGAAGTAAAAAATGATAAAAGAAATTTTACCTGTTTGGGTAGATACCTCTCAGATAATTTGACAATGAATTTTATAAAAGATCTCATTGATGAAAGAGTAAATTCAAAAATAAATACTCTAGAATTGGCAGTAAAAGATTCTGAATCTCATGTAAACATAGATGGTTCAAGGATTGAGATAAAATCGGATGCCCCTTCAAAATCTGAATTAGCAGGCCAGTACTTTAGAGGAGACTTAAAAAATTTTGCAATTGATCAAATAGATGACTATTTAAGAGGAAGAGAAACTTTTACATATAATTCAATAGAAGAAACACTCCCATTTAGAGTATATCGCTCTGGAATAGAATTAAAAATTGTTCACCCTGACTATAATTTTGTGGAAGGGAAATTTGAAGTAAGAAAAGATACTAAAAAAACAGCTTATATGGTCGAAAAAGGAAAAAAGATAAGAGTTGAGGAATCTGAAGAAAGTAAAGGGATTATAAAATAGATTTTATAAAAAAGAAATAATCAGTAATAGGTTATACAAAAGAAGGCTAATTTTAAAAACATTAAATTTGATATACTAAAATGGGGAAGTATAGAAATTCTGTTTTCATTGTTGTTTATTTTGAAAACAAAGAAGCTAAAAAAAATAAAAATGAAATAGGTGAAATAGAGTATCTCCTACTAAAAAGAGAACTTCATTGGAAAGGATGGGAGTTCCCAAAAGGGGGTATAGAAAATAACGAAAGCATAAAAAAAGCAGTTGAAAGAGAGTTGAAAGAAGAAACTGGAATTGAAACAAAAAATAAAATTAAAAGTTTTAATGTAAAAGGAGAATATGATTATGATAAAGAATACCCTGATAGAGAAGGGATAATAGGTCAAAAGTTTTCTCTTTATGCTATTGATGCAGGCAAGAAAAAGAGTATCTCTCTAGACAAAAGGGAACATTCCGATTATCAATGGCTCCCTTTTGAACAAGCAATAAAAAAATTGACCTGGCCAAACCAAAAAGAATGTCTTAAAATTGTTAACGATTGGTTATTTAGAAAAAATTTTAGGAAAATGATTAGTGATAATAACTCCCTCATTCTAGCAGGGAAAGATGATGAGAGTAATGAAAAACTTGTAAAACAAGCTGAAGAAAATGAAGAATTATTTCATACTTCTTCTCCTGGAAGTCCTTTTGCAAACATAAAGGGAATTCCTAAAAAAGGAGATAGAAAACAAGCTGCAATTTTTTGTGCTAGATATAGTAGAGAATGGAAGGAAAATAAAAAAGATGTAGAGGTCCATAATTTTAAGAAAAAAAATACATCAAAAAGGGAAGGCATGAAAAAAGGGACATTTGGGGTAAAGAATGTTAAAAAAATTCTAATCAAAAAAGAGGATATCAAAAGCTTTAAAACGCGCTAGCCGGGAATCGAACCCGGTTCCCGAGCTTGGGAAGCTCGTATTCTGCCAATAAACCACTAACGCATATAAACTGAAAAATAAAATACATTTAATCTATTATAACAATTATTTTAAAGATTATCCTTCTTCAAAATATATGAGAAAAACAGAACCAGAAATATCAAGATTAGAAAGACAGATAAGGTATAATATAAAAACTTCAACAGGAGAACAAGATTTAGCAAGACATAGATGGACATTTATGATAATAAATGAACCAAGAGAGGTTCAAAGAATAAAAGAAAGGATTTATGAACAACTTAACCCGATGGATTCTAGGGTTCTTTTTGAAGGAAATATCCCCCTTTCAAAAGGATTGCATTATGACTTTTTCTCTTTTTCTAGTGAAAATGGAAGAATCCCCCATCCTGAAAAAATTTACAAATCCCAAAAATTCAAAAAAGATAGAAATTTAAGAGAATGTAATGAAATCCAACTTGATTCTTATCTCAACTCGATAATGAGAAATTTATAAAATAAATTAGATTTAAAAACAAACTTCTCTTTTTTTAAATATGAAAAAAAAGCAAACAGAGTTCCAATTAGGTAAAAGAGGAATTAGCGAAGAGTTTATTGAGACAATTAGAGATACATTCAAAACACACGAATCTGTTAGAATTTCTGTACTAAAAAGTGCAGGTCACGAGAGAAATAAATTGAAAGAATTTTCTAAAGAGATCCTTGAAAAACTTGGAAAAAATTATTCCTCTCGTGTAATTGGATTTACAATCACCCTAAGAAAATGGAGAAAACCGATTAGATAAATTTATAAACTATATTTAGTGATAAATTTTAGGTTAAACACCTCATTAAATTGAGGGGTTCTAATGCCGAAAGGCGTGACCAAATTAATAAACAGGTAAAAAATGGGAGTCTATGATTTACAAGCGCAAGAGTATAATGAAAAGTTAGCTGAAGCTTTAAAGGAAATTCCTGAATTTAAAGAGCCAGAATGGGTGAAGTTTATAAAATCGGGTTCTTCGAGAGAAAGACCAATAGAAGAAGAAGATTTTTGGTATAAAAGATCTGCAAGCATATTAAAACAGATTTATAAAAATAATATTGTAGGAGTTAAAAGACTAAGAACAAAATACGGGAGTAGAAAAAGGAAAGGATTTAAACCAGATAGGTTTAGAAAATCTGGAGGAAAAATTATAAGATTAATTCTACAACAATCGGATCAAGCAGGTTTTACTGAAATTGCAAAAAGTATCAAAGGGGTTAAAGGGAAAAAACCGGGAAGACAATTAACTGAAAAAGGAAGGAAATTCTTGGAGGATATAAAATAATGGGAATTAAAAATAAACAAAAAAAAGCGACTCTTTCAAAAAAAGGAAGACAAACCAAATGGGCCCCAGTATGGGTTGTTTTAAAAAAGTTTGGAGCCGGAAAAAAGATTCATCCTTCTGCAATAACAAGATATAGGAGAAATTGGAGGATGAGAAAGATTCATGCTAAACCAAGAAAACAAAGAAAATCCCACTTTGGATAGAGTTTTAATAAAAAATAAATAATAAAAAATGGCTCAAAAAACAACCAAGAAAACAGGAACTGAAAGAATTGAAAGAGAGTATGTTGTCCCTATTAGAAGAGGATGGATACATGTTCCGAGATATAAAAAGGCAAATAAAGCAATAAAAAGCTTAAAGGAATTCTTAGTTAGGCATATGAAAATAAGGGATAGAGATTTAAATAAAATTAAAG
>CAYZJM010000063.1:0-5198 GCA_964479015.1 Candidatus Woesearchaeota archaeon | reverse complement strand
TTTTTCTTCTTTTGCTATATCTAATAAAACTTTCTTTAAAAGATTATTTTCTGTTGCTCTTGATAATCTATTATATAAATTAATAGCACTTTCTTCTGCTGAAATTGCAATTCTTAAAATATCTTCATCTGTTGCATTATCAAAATCAATTTCAGTAATAGTTTGAAAAATAGCTTCTTTAAATATATTTTTCATTCTTTTTCCTTAATAAAAATGCTTCTTTCCAGAAGGAGATTTTTTAAAATTTAAACTACTTTCTTTACTCCATTGAAATGGTATATGTATTGCTTTTGTAAAAACTCTTTTATATTTCTTTCCACCCTCTTCTACAAAAGGAGGAATTTTACTATGCATATCAAATTCTCTTTCTACAATTTCTCCAGTTTCTTTACATTGATATTCATAAATCATAAGAAATCTCCTCTACATTTTCATTATCATCAAAATATTCATTGTATATATCTTCTAATTCTCTTCTAGAATAATTCTTAATAAAAATTTTTTCATCTTTTTTAAGAATTCTTGGCTCTTCACTTATAAAAAGGGTATCTTCTTCTGTTATAAAAGTATCATATTTCTTTTTTGGCATTAGATTATAACATCCTTTTATTTAATAGTTATTTATTAATTTCTAATCTTTTTTAAATCTTTTTCCCAAACCCAGATAGTTGTATCCATTCCATTTGTTATTTCTTTTGCCATATCTAAATACTTTAAACTTCTATAAGATCTAGGATCTTCTTTATTATCTTTTGCATGTATTTTCATAAGAAACTTAGAAAATTTTTCTATATCATCACCATAAAAAACATAAAATCCTGTATCCCATTGAAGAGTCCAATTTTTTCCTTTATCAGGAACAACAGTAACTTTTTTTAATTTTCTGTCCTCTTCAAATTTTTTTATTCTTTTCATTTATAAAATCCTTCAATTTATCAAAATTTTCTTTTTGTAAACCTTTTTCTTTCCAAAAATCTTCATTATCTTCATAAGTTAGGTCTTTATCTTCTATAAGAATAAATTCTTCATCATCATTTTCATCATATTCATTTAAAATCCAAAGTTCTTCTATAGGATCGTAAATAATATTAAAATATTCAAATTCAAATTCAATTTCTTTTCTGTTTTCTATATTAATTTCATTTTCTTTCATAAAATATTTTTCCTTATACAGTGTCAAAGTGCCATTGTAAATCAATTATAGAAACTGGATCTCCTGCATCTAAAGAAGAAACCACAACTTCAAAATAATCATCATAGTTTGTAGGAGAAGAAGAGGAAAATAAAGAAAAAGCATAAGGAACTTCAGTCTCTCTGCATCTTACTCTAGTATAAGAAAGAACTTCTGTTCCGTTTTTTCTTATACCTATGGATAGTATTCTTCCAATAGATCCATCTTGTTGTATACTTCCGCTTATATTATGTCTTCCATCTTTTTGTTCATGAGTCATGTATCTCATTCTTCCATTTTCATCATATTCTACTTTAAATCTTGTTATATTTTGTAAAGTTAAAGGAATTACATAAAAAGTTTCTGCATTAGTTAATGTTGTATAGACAGGAGTATCTACATGCTCATAAGCAATTGCTTTTGGTCTATTATCAGAATATCCTATATTTCCTACTATATCTACATCAGAATCTCTTTCTAATTCAAAATCAAATCCTGTTATAAAAGGAGCATTACCATCAGAAATAGAATCTGTATACCAAGATTCTGAATAGCCTAATCCTAAGGGAATTCCTGTTGTAGAAGAGGCAACTCCCCCATCAGCTCTTACTCTTATTTCTCCTTGTTCAACATAGACTTCTATAAACTCAGCCTCAGTTTGTCTATTTACTGTTATAACACTTTCAGCTGTCAATTCCATCTTAGAACTAGATAGTTCTTCATATAAACTAGAATACACAGAAATATTATGATTTTTTATAATTTCCTGTACATCTATTATAACTCCACCTGGAAGAAACAACTTACCAGAATTTGGAGTTCTAACTTTTTCACTCATGTAGTATTCCTCTATTCATAAGAACTTCTAATACTCGAAGCTCATGTTTTGTCAAAAACTGAATCCCTTTAGGATTTGTCTGTTTTGGAAACCACCCTGCATAATTTCTTCCATAAAGAATACCTGATTCTCTACGAATCCAACTGAGTCGGAAAAAATGATCTCCATTCAAACCACGTTTTATATTAGATCCCTCTATGATTCTTTGATTTCTCCCTCTTCCTACTTTTTTTGATTTTCCTCTTTCAGAAAAATCCCATTTTGCATCTGCTCCAGTTCTTAATTTAATTCTATCGTCATTTATAGATAAAGAATCCATCTGAAGAATTATTTCATATTCATGACGATAAGATCTTTGTTTAGATCTAGGTCTATTTCTTTTGTCTAATCTTGTGTAATAAGGATAATACTGAGGATAACTCCTAGATTCTATTTTAAAAGTTGTTCTGGCTTCTCCTGGGTTTTTACCATCATAAACATTTACCTCTTTTACAATAATAGATTTTAAAACATCTCTTTCTCTATATTCAAATCTATTTTGCATATGAGTCCAAGTATTCTGAACCAACTTTTTTATTGTCCAGCCATCTGGATTTCTGATAGATCTAGGCATTCTCTTTAATCCTTAACATCTAAATAGATTGTTTCTGGTGGCTCTTTGAAATATTGATATAAAACAGGACATAACCAATCAGAGACTCTAAAATACTTACTAGAATATTCTGTCCAATCTCCTTCTTCTTTCTTTTTAGAAAAACTATATTCCCATCCTTTAAATGGTTTTGAATCAAATAGAACTGTCATTTTATCATTGTGTTTAATAATTTCTATAACATTTATATATGTCAAAATATCATTTATCTTTCCTACAAAAGGCTCTTTTTCAATCCCTTTCTTTTCATCATTAAAATACCAAATTCTTCCTTCTTTCCAAATTTTTAATTTTTTACTCATACAAATTCTCCTTCATTTTTTTAATTTCCTAATTCAAAATAAACAATAGCATTTTTCAAATCTTCTTCTTTTATTCCCATACTTAATAAAACAACAATCCTGTTGAACACTCTAAAAGAAAGTTTTCTTGGAACTAAGTTTTTAGCATCCATTCCTTTTAAAAGTTCAAGAGCTGTTTCTTGTGCAACTTTCTTATCAGCTATTTTATAAGCTTCATCCAATACATCTAATTCAGCATCTGGTTCCGCTACTTTTAAGGATTCTTCTATCAATTCTAAAATTTGATTATTATTAAAATCCATTTGTAGTATCCAACATCTATCCTGAATTGGCTGAGGAACTCCCTTATAGTTTGTAATGAAAACTACTACAGAATCAAAATAGAATTCATTAGGAGAATCATCTATAATAGGTTCTGTTAAATCCACAAACTCCATTTCTTCTCTTATTTTCTTTTTCTTCCATTCCTCAAATTCTGTATAGTCTTCTTCATTTAAATAGAATTTTCCTTTTTCAAAATAGCTTTCATTACTTTGTCTTCCTCTTGAACTTGCACGAACAACTTCAATTTTTCTAGGAGGATCAGGATCTAGTGCTGCCTTCAAAATATTACCAATAGTAGGATTTTTCATTTCTCCATCAGTTAATACATCATCTAAAATAAGTATTTTGTCCCTTCTATTATCATATAAAGTTTGAACAACTCCTGTGTAACCTCCTAATTTTCCTGTTTTCATTTCTGTTTGAGGAAGATCTTCTAAAATTTTTCTCACCCAAAATGATTTTCCAATTCCTCCATCTCCATAGATATAAAGACTCTTAAAATTTTCATTTCCTTTTTTAATTTGAAGACAATAAACTCTTAAAGCTTTAAATTTGAGAATATGCTCATTATTCATTAAATTATTATAAGCTTCTTCTTGATCACTTCCTGGACTTACTAAATTTTCTGATTCTCCAGGTTCAACTTCAACAGAAGGAATATCCTCTGTATTTACATTTTCTTCTGATAATATCTTTTTTAAATGATATCTCAAAGCACCAAAATTATTAGAAGATAAAGGCATTCTATTATCTCTAGCAAAGTCTTCAAAATAAGAAAGATATGATTCTATTGAGGAGTTTATCCTGTTTCGATTTCCTGATTGAATTACAGAAATTAGTTCATCTTTTATAGATTCATTATCCTCTAGCCAAGCTTTTACGGTATCTTTAAAAGAAGTTCTTTCTTCTAGTTTATATTCTTTTCTTTTATAAGACTCTGTATAATTCCAAAATTCTCCAGTAAGAATATCAGAAATATAGTCCACAACTTCTACAACATTATATCCTTGTAAGTCAATTGTATAATCAGGTTGCATAATTCTCATATTATAATAATCTATACTATCAAATTTATTGCTAGATCCTGATTTTAAAAAATTAAATCTTAGGTATTTATCTCCATTATATTTAATAAAAAATCCGATATAGGAATTCTTTTTATTTGCATAATAATCTGGAACAGGAGAAACAGTAAAATCAGAAATACCAGTTTTTCTTCCAATAACTCCCATTAGTTTTTTTAACATTTCAGGAGTTTTTCCTGCTCTAAATCCCTCATTAATTCTAAGAAGTTCTAAATTCTCTGAAAATTTTATTACTTTCATTATGCTTCATCCTTTTTTTGTTGTATTATTGTTTTTATTTTATTAAAAAGATTTTCTCTTAATAGATAAAAATGTGCTGATTCTCTTCCATCAAATTTAAATGGACTTAACCAAATTAAATGCCCTTTTCTCTCTGCTTCTTTACAAAGAATTGTATAAGGTTTCACCAATCCTTTATGTGCAGTAGAAAACCCAATAGCTTGAACAATTTCACTAGGAACTGATCTCAAATAATCATTTAAAATTCTTGCTATTGTTCCATAAACTGCCATTGTGCTAAATTTATAATCCTCTTTTGGATATCCCAGAGTTTTCATATAATCTGCTAGTTCATTCATATGAGAATGATCATTTGAAAACACTAAAGATACAACTTTAAATTTTACTCTTATATCAGATAATCCTGGTCTATTTATCTCTGCTTCTCTTTCTGTATGTTGACCAAAATGAACTTTATATTTAATGTCTTCTGGGTATTCATTTATATTTGGAGTATTTGCTTCAATAGTAAAAGAAAATTCTGCTTCACCTGTATTTTTATTTACTTTCTTTTTTACATCTTTTAATCCTTTATCCATAATCTCTT
>CAYZJM010000062.1:0-5204 GCA_964479015.1 Candidatus Woesearchaeota archaeon | reverse complement strand
AATTTAGAAGTAGAAGAAGATAACAGTTATATAGCAAAAGGTATTGCTGTACATAACTGTACTGCCCACGCAGCAACTAGTGTAAAAGAATACTGGGATACAAAAGAATACGGAAAGAAAATTAACCTCTCTGAAAAGTTTACTTATCAAAATACTAAAAAAGAAAGTGGATTATGGGAAATACAAGGAGACTTCCTCCGGAATGCATTTAAGGCAATAAAGAAATATGGCTCTCCTCTTTTAGAAGATTACCCCGACACTAGAGAAAATAGTTGGAAGGAATATGTAAAAGCAGATGCTCCACCTGAAATTTATGAGAAGGCAAAGAAGTACAAAGCTAGGACATATTGGAGTGTAGATAGGACACTAAACTCATTTAGAGAGGCAATATACAAAAACAAATGTCCTATTGGAACAGGAATGAAATGGTATGAAAGCTACTATGATGAGGGTTCGGACGGACATTTACCACTTCCTAAGGACAAAAGTGTAGGAGGACACGCAATTAGTTGTGTAGGCTGGACTAGAAATAAATTATGGTTTAGAAATTCTTGGGGAACTGATTATGGAAAAGACGGATATTTCTATATTAAGTTTGATGAATTTAACCAACACGATTTCTGGAATGCTTGGATTATGTTAGATGTAGAAGAACCAGAGAAGCCAGATACAGGTTGGGTAGCAGACTCTTATTTAAAGATGATAAAAGGATTTAACAAGGGAGATAAAGTAACACCAACTTATAAACTTAATTTTAGGAATGCTCCGTGGGGAACAAAAATAGATCTACTTAAACCGGGCGACAAATTAGAAATATTAGGAGAAAGTAAAAAATCAGGTAATTTAACGTGGCAAAAGGTCAAAAAAATAAATTAACTTAATTCAAATTATGAATATCACAGAGATAATAGAAATAATTAAAGAATTAGCAAAAGCCATTGCAATTATTATATCTGGTGCTACTGTTTTATTTAGAGTCTTTCTAAAAATAGCAAAGACAACCGAAACAAAGAAAGATGATGCAATGCTTACTAAGATCATAAAGAAATTAACTAGAATTCTAGAGTTCTTATCACTTAATAAGAAATAGGAATATGAAATTTTTTGAGGCGGTAATACACATAATGGGAGTATTGGTTCTACTACCTATTATGATTGTTACAACAATCCTTTTTTTAGGTGCATATCTACTAGTGTTATTAATTGATTATCTTAAAAAATGAGAACACCTAAGTGTCATACAGGCGAACAATTTGGTTACTGGACTGTATTAGATGAGTGTAATAGATATGGACAACGCACTTATTGGAAGTGCAAGTGTCAATGTGGAACAGAAAGATTTGTAAGATTAGATGATTTGACTTCCGGAAAAAGTAAAAGTTGTGGTTGTAAGAAAGGAGAAGAATTTGTAAAGACTATTGCAAAAAAATACGGAACACATTAATATAGAAATGGGAGTATTTGACGCTTAATACTCCTTAACCGACCCCACTAGTGGTTATTCACCTCTTTAGTTGCCCCTTGCTCTTGTAGTGAGGGGCGATTTTTGTTAATATGTAATAAGGTTAATGTAAAAGCTATTTAAAAAAAGACTGAGAGGTTAGTAATCTATATCCGTATGACATTAGAAAACTAGCGGGACTTATATTCAAATATAAGCCCGAGGTGTTTTATAAAATCAAGTCCTTCAGGTTATAGAGCTACGGCTTCTTAGTCTTTTTTAGTTGATTTTTGTTTATACCTATGTTATAATATAAGTAGAATAAATTAAGAAACAACTATGACTAATAGTAGAAGAAAGGGGAAAAGAGGAGAACTAGAGGTTGTTCATTTTTGGAAAGACTTATATCCAAATGCTTCACGCCATCTTGAGTTCCAATCTAACGAAGCCGATAAAGGAATAGATGTTTGGCTTAATAAGGAGCAAACAAAAGGGGTTCAAGTTAAGCTAGGCAGTAAAGTTCCTAAAAAGGTTTATAAATATTTAGATCAGATACAAATTGAAGATGGCTTTGTTCAGGCAAAAAGAGATTATAAGGATTTTGTTGTTATTATAGAAGCAGAAAAGTTTAAAGAGATGAAAAGAAAATTAGAAGAATTAAAAAATGAGTAAGAAATCTTTAAGAAGTAGGGCGGACAAATTATGGAAAGAAAAAGCAATAGATTACTGGGGTAGGAAATGTTGCCTCTGCAACAATATAGCCGATGACTGCCATCATTTTTATCCAAAGAGTGGTTATGCCCAAGTAAGGTATGAAATCAGCAATGCAGTGCCTTTATGTCGGTCTCATCACAATTTAATCCATAGGACGAACCGAAGAAAAGAGATTGAAGATAGAATTATACTTAAAAGGGGTAAGAAATGGTATGATGACCTACGGACAAAAGCAAATAAAGAAATGGGAGGAAGCTGGAAAACAAAAGAATGGTATAAAAAGAAGATTAAACATTTAAAAGAATTATGATCAAGAACAAAAAAGGAATACACTTTGAATTAAAAAACAGAAACATTGATATTTATAAAAAGAAATACGGAATAGGAAAGTATAATGCTCATACTTGCCAGGAACTAGCACTAGAGTACAATTTATCCAGAGCAAGGATAATTCAAATTTGCCAACACGTAGCTAAAAAATATGGAGAAAATCTTGAAAAACTTGACTAATTGTTAAGACCAGAATATAATATAAACAAGAAAGGTTGTAAATACCTAACCAAAAAAATAAAATGTTTAATAAAGAAATCAAGTGTCCAAACTGCGGTTATGAAGGAAAAGGTAAAAGAGTTGGCGGAGGACTTTTTAAAGGAGTTATATTTTTCATTCTTGCTTTAGTTTTTGTCTGGACTTTAATTGTTCCTTTATTCTTTTTCATCTGGGTATTAAAGAATATGAACAAACACGCTTGTCCAAAATGTGGTAATAGACAGGTGGTTGCAAAATAATTTTGGACGAGGTATAATAAAAATAGACAAATTAAACATTACTCTTATCTATTATGAACAAAGGTGGAAAGCACAATTTTAATACGATAATTGACAACAAACCCCACAGAATTCAGCGGTTATTCCACGCCCAGTTCAGTTCTGTGGGGTTTTTTGTTTGTTATTAATTAATCTTAAAAGAACTATGGCAATACCAAATACAACTCCAACTCCTAATGAACTCTATAATGGGGAGATGAAAAAGATGGGAGACACAGAATTAAGAGTAGTGCTAGTTGTTACAAGAGCAACTTTAGGTTGGCAACTAGATCCAAATACTGGAACAAGAAAAAAAGAGGACTGGATTTCAAGAAAACAAATAATGGATAAAACAGGGAGAAGTGGAAGAGCAGTTTCATCAGCAATACAAACTTGCATTGAAAAAGGTTGGATAGAAGCAAGAGATAAAAAAGGAAAAAAACTAAATAATCCTAAAAATAGATCAGGAAAGAAAATTTATTATAGATTAGGGGAAATCTTCTTAAAAAAGATAGAACAAAAAGAAAAAGAGGAGGCTAAACAAACCAGTGAAAAAAGTTCACAGGTTGATAGAACCAGTGAAAAATTTGCAGGTGAAAAATCTTCAGGTGAAAAATCTTCACTCTACAAAAGAAATAGTAATACAAAAGAAAACGATATACAAAAGAGTATTACTATCAAAGATAGTAAGGAATCAGAAGATTCCAGCCCAGTAAATCAAATTTTTGATCTCTTTTATGAGAATGTAAATCCTGGTATCAATTACGGAAACAAAACAACAAGGAAAGCAGCGAAGTGGCTAATTGATAAATATGGCTTAGAGGTAGCAAAAAAACTAACTAAATATGCAATTTCAGTACAAGGAGAAAAATATGCCCCAACAATAACAACTCCTTATCAGTTAAAAGAAAACTTAGGAAAACTAAAGGTTTACCGCGATAAAGAAAATAAAAACAAAATTCCAACAGTATGAAAACTATTTATTATAATTCAAAAAACAAATTCAAGTTAACTGACGAGGAATTTCAAAATATAATGAAACAATTTAATAATGGGGCTGAAACAGTTTATGTAGAAAGATTAGGAACATTTTTAACTAATCGTTTTATTTGGGCAGGAGAAGAACCAGAAAGAGATGATGTAGGATATGCAAAAGAGGACGGGGAAAAATTTATTAAAAAGTATGGACAATGGAAATTAGCAAGAGAACCAGAGGCAAAAGTAGATTACTCTTATTACCAGAGTGTAGCTAACGATAATCTTTTAAGTAAAAAAGAAGCCCAACAAAAAAACTTATTAAAATCAGGAAAGTAAAATGTACAATATAAATAACGAAAAAACCAAAAATAAAATAAAAGAAGAAAAGAGAAAGTTTGAAGATTGGAAAAACGAAAGAGGATTACAAGATGATCCATTTGCAGAGGAGAGATATTTAGCAAGAGAAAAAGGAGTTATCTGGTTTGATAATGAAAAAGTAGGACATAGTAAAATAATAGTTAGAAAGCCGGAAGAATATACTGACTGGTGTGAAAAGTTTGAAGCAATGAAAGCATTACAAAGACAAAAAGAATACGCAAAAAGACAAGAAGATATTGCTAACTTAGGAAAAGAGGAGGTTGAAAAAAGAGAAAGGCAGGAAAGAAAAAAGAGATTAGAAAAAATGAAAGAGGAGATATTAACAAAGAAATAGGAGAAATCCTTGACTTGGCATTAACGATATGTTACCATAAAAATAGAAGATAAAAGGTTGTGATAAGTAATTAAATTTAAAAACAAATGAAAGAAGTAACTCTAAATGACAAAAAATATTTCGTAAAAATTAAGAACCTAGACGATTCCCAACAAAGAAGAGAAAAAATAGATGCTTATAAAGAAATAAACGGACAAAAGATAAAAGTTAAAAATTACGATACAATCGGGGAATTAATTAAAAAAGTAAAATGAACAAAACAAGACCACAAAAAGCAAAAAAAATACTAGAAATGTGGCAAGAGGAAAATGGAATTAATTTTACTAAAAGAGAGCAATTAAAAAAGATTGCAAAGAAGTTTAATAAATCAACTCAAACTATTAGAAGAATAATTGAGAACCCAGAGAAGTATGGAATTGAAGTAGATGGCAAGGTAAGTAAGTTTAAACAAAAGAGAATAGATCTAAACAACAAAGCACTAAAAAAGACATTAGCACTAATAATAGTCTTTATAATTATAATTCTAATATCAATATGGACAACGATACTATAA
>CAYZJM010000061.1:4129-5240 GCA_964479015.1 Candidatus Woesearchaeota archaeon | reverse complement strand
CTCCTAAGCCAGTTCTTTAAAATAAGCATAACATTCATTTTCATCTATTGAAAAAGTCTTGTCGGCATTATCAAAGATTACCTCCACAAATGCTTCCCTAACAGAAGGAACTGTTTTATTTCCCATAAAAATCAAATTGCCGGTATTAGAAACCCTCATAGATTTAATATTCAATCTTCCAAGAACAAAACATAATGCCTCCAATATGTTGCTCTTCCCACTCCCATTTGGTCCTAGAACAACATTAATATCAGGGGTTAGAGGAATTTCTGTTTTCTTTACAAAACTCTTAAACCCTTTCATAACTAATTTTTTTATATAAGTCATTATCTCTTTTAACACCTCCTATTTTAACTTTTTATTCTTAATATTCTATTTTCTAAAAAGATTTATGAAGTTTTTAAAGTTTCAGGGATAAAAATCTGAAAGGCTTTTTTGGCTTAATTTTGAAAAAGCGACCTTCCAGGTGCTCCATGTTTTTCTGAATATCCCTTCTTCATCATACTCTTTTAAGTTTTTTTCCATAAACCTAATTGTTGCAGGGTCGTGACAATAACCAGAACCAATCTCTTTTCCATAAACCTCTTTTAAACTATCCATCTCTTTTTCTCTTATTGTTTTTGCTATAATTGATGCTGCAGAAACTGAGATGTGATTTAAATCTGCATGATGTTCACAAATAATATCTAAATTAGAACAATCTTTAATATGCCCTTTTAGGAACTCTCTCCATTTCTTAGGATTACGTGAAGGGCAGTCCGCAATCACCTTTATTTTATTTTTTCCTGTGTTAATTCGATTAATAATTTCTGAAAAAGAATTAGCTTCAAGTTCATTTAATTTTGTTCCTTTTTCGTTCTGTTCATCAATTTCTTTTGGAGGAACGATGATTATCTCAAAAGTTTCACAAATCCCTTTTATTTTATCATAGAGGAAATCTCTGCTTTTTTTATTCAAAAGTTTACTATCTTTTACTCCTAATTTTCTTAATTCTTCCTCTTTACTTTCATCTATTAAACATCCTGCTAGTACTAATGGGCCTATAACCGGGCCTCTTCCAGCTTCATCAAGTCCTAATTTTAACATATTATTAAACAGGAATACTAGTTTT
>CAYZJM010000061.1:0-4119 GCA_964479015.1 Candidatus Woesearchaeota archaeon | reverse complement strand
CTTTTAGTGAATTTAAATAAGATAAAAGCTGGTCTATCATTTAGATATTCCCTCATTATAATATTATACTCTCATTTCTAATTCTTAATAAAGTGTATGAATTATACTCAAAGGATATCTTTCACCTCTTATGAATGCTTCAACAGGTTCCAAATTGGATTTTCCGGCTCTCATTTTGTCTTCAAGATATAAACCATTTAATTCTTTTAAAGAAAATGTTCTTATTTCCAGTATCTCCTCTGGCCTATTTATTTTGATTTCCCCTCTACGAACCCTTGTATAAAAAACCCTATTAGATATTGGGTTTCCACGACTACTTTTAAAATCCCAAACTCCTAAAAAATTCTTAGCAATAACCTGCAAGTTTGTTTCTTCTTTAACCTCTCTTACCAAACCCGATTGTATCTCTTCAAAAGGATTCAATTTTCCTGCAGGAAGACCCCATAATCCATCTTTTTTTGTCTTAACATAAACAAATTTTCCTTCATAAGGAATTACTGCAGAAGCGACTGTTCTAATATAATTTTTATCCATATTTTCTTAAAATTTGTTTTATTTAAAAGAATACTCGTATTGTATTAATCCTATTTTAATCATATGTATTGTCATCAAAACCACTAAAAACTCCCAAAGATCCAAATAGGGTAGAAGAAGTAATCCAATCTTTATAAGGAACTTGAAGGATATCAAAATCCATCCCTGAAATATAGCTAGAGAAGTAACTTGCAAGGAGATAAGCTCCTATACCTCCAATGCATCCGATTGTTCCTCTAGTAATCATCCTTTTCTTTCTCAATCTTCTTTCTCTTTCTTCTGAGTTGAACTCTAAACGATTTTTATTTGATTCTTCTTCCTTTTCTAAATCTCTTTCCAAATTTTTCATTTTTTATTATTTCTAAATTTTGTTAACTTATTTTTATTTTTTAAGATTTGTTCTTATTACTATTATCCTTTAAAAAGAATTATTTTATTTAAACCTTCTGTTTAATAACCTAAAATAGAAAAAATTTGAGAAAAAAGACTATAGCGCGGGCGGGATTTGAACCACGCGACCTCCGGGTTATGGGCCCGACGAGCACTCCAGACTGCTCCACCGCGCTAATAAAAATTATACCGTCATCCTTTTAAAGTTTCCTAATCCCTACAAAATTCTCATAAAAGAGGTTATAAGATTATTCAAAAAATTATTCTACAAAAATTAGTTCAAATCCTTTCCCTTTATTGATTCTCTTAGCATTTGTTACTGATTTAAAATCTTCTAAAACAGGATTTATTAAATTCAAAGATTTTTCATCAAGAATTAACTCAATAAGAGAATTCATAGATTTTTTATTTTTTGATTTTTCTTGTCTTACCTTAGAAATTATCTCAAGTATCTTATCCCAAGGATTTTCTTTCTTATTTTCTTTTTTTTGAAATTCTGGCCAGCTACTTATATGAATTGATTTTTCTTTTTCATAATCTTTAAAATATTTTTGATAAATCTCTTCTGTAATAAAAGGCATAATTGGAGCTAATAATTTTAAGATTACCCTGAGAGATTCGTAAAGAGTGTATTGTGCAGATTTTTTCTTATCCCCTTCTTCATTATAAATTCTTTTCTTAACAATTTCAAGATAGTTATCACAAAAATTTCTCCAAAAGAAATATTCAATATCTTGTTTTACCTTGGAATAATCATATCTCTCAAAATTTTTGGTTGAATTTTTTACTAAATCATTTAACTTATCCAAAAATAATTCATCTATACTTTCTAACTTTTTAGGCTTCTTTCTATCATAATCTTTTAAATTCATAAAGACAAATTTTGAAGCATTAAGTAGTTTTTTAACTAATTTCTTTCCCAAAAGAACTTCTTGTTCTTGATAATCCCCATCTTTTCCTAATTTTGATGAAGCTGCCCAAAAACGAATTGCATCTGCACCATATTTCTCCCTTACTTCTCCTGGTTTGACAGTATTCCCTTTGGACTTTGACATTTTTTCTCCTTTTAATGTAATAAAACCAGAAATTGTAACATCCTTCCAAGGATTTTTATTAAAATGAAGTTGACTTTTCAAAACAGTATTAAAAAGCCAAAAACTAATAATATCGTGAGCTTGAGGTCTTAGAGTCATAGGGAAAAGCTTTTTTTCTGTATTTTTATCTACCAATTTTGTTGCAATTTGAGGAGTCATTGAAGAAGTGAACCAGGTATTCAGAACATCTTCTTCAGGAATGAATTCTTTTCCACCACAGGAAGGACATTTATCTATAGGAGGCTTATCTTTCAAAGGGTCTACAGGGAGTTGATTTTCATTAGCAAAGATAATTTCTCCACAATTTTTACAGTACCAAACAGGAAAACTAACCCCAAAATGTCTTTGATTTGATATCATCCAATCCCATTGAAGCCCATTAACCCAATTATTGTATCTATATTTCATAAATTTAGGGAACCAATTTAAATTTTCTCCCCACTCAAGCATTTTTTCTTTTATATCTAAATATTTTACAAACCATTGTTTACTTTTTACGAACTCGATTTCAGTACCGCAACGTTCATGAACATTAACAGGGTGTTTAATGGGTTCTTGTTTTATGAGTAATTTAGAATCTTTTAATTTTTGAATAATCTTCTTTCTTGCTTCTTTTATCTTAAGTCCTTCATATTCACCTGCAATTTTTGTCATCATTCCTTTCTCGTCAATAGCCATCTTTATTGGAAAATTATATGCTTTTTGCCATTCCATATCTGTTTGATCCCCAAAAGTACAACACATCACTAACCCTGTTCCTTTTTCAGGATCTACTCTTTTATCCTCCATAATTGGGACTTCAAAATCAAAAAGAGGAACTTTTGCTTTTTTTCCATTATATTCTTTATATCTCTCATCTTCGGGATGATAAAACACAGAAACACATGCAGGAAGTAACTCTGGCCTTGTTGTAGAAATTATCAAATCCTCATTACCTGTCTTGAATTTAATATCATTAAATGTTGAATCCATCTCTTTATCCTCTACCTCTACTTGTGCAACTCCTGTTTGACACTCTGGACACCACATAGATGGAGCATCTTTCCTATAAGCTCTCCCTTTTTTATACAAATCTAAAAGAGACCATTGAGAGATCTTCCTAGAATGTTTATCAATTGTAGAATATGAAAGATCCCAATCACAACTTATTCCTAAATCTTTCCAATCCTGAATAAATTCTGGCCTTTCTTCTTTTAGGAACTCTAAACAAAGATTCACGAATTCATTTCGAGGCATTTCCTTAGATTTAACTCCTTTTTTCCTCTCAACTAATCTTTCTGTGGGTAACCCGTTATCATCTGTCCCAAATGGATAAAAAACATTCTTCCCTTTCATTCTCATAAACCTTACTATAAAATCTGTTTGAGCGAAAGATGCGGCATGCCCTATATGCATCCTTCCTGATAAAGTTGGAGGAGGAGTATCAACAGAAAAAATCTTCTTTTTACTTTTAGGTTCAAATCGATACAATTTTTCTTTATCCCAAAACGTTTTCCATTTTTCTTCAAAAGCATTAATATCTAATTTATCCTTAGATTCTTTTTTATTTTCCATAATATTATAGATGCATAATGTTCTTTTAAATTTTTCATTTAAATAGATAAGCCTTTGAATAACCCCCTTTAAGGGTATTTTTAGCTAAAATAGAAGGATAATAGAGATAATTCTTTTAATTTTTAGTTAGGTAATTAAAGAAAAACATTAAAAAGAGAGAAAACCTACCTGAAATATCTGACACATTAAGCTGCGGTGGCAGAGTGGTTAATGCACTGGATTGCTAATCCAGACCCCTCCGGGGGTGCGTAGGTTCGAATCCTGCCCGCAGCGTTTTTTTGTAGAAAATGTTATTTTTATTCTAATAGGCTTATTGATTTCTAACAGATTTAGGAATAATTGATTTTATTAATTTTTAGAATAACAAACTATTTTCTACCTCTTTATTTCACTCGCTTTTTTGTACTGGATATAATTCTCTTCAAGAATTTTTATAATCTCATCCTTTTTTTCTTTCTGACCTAACCCTTTCCAATCCAAAACAACAAAATCAACTTCTTCAACTGTTTTATCTATTGCTTCGAAGATCATCTCTTTTGTTAAAGGC
>CAYZJM010000060.1:0-5365 GCA_964479015.1 Candidatus Woesearchaeota archaeon | reverse complement strand
CAAATATACTGAAACAAGGGAAACAAATTTTTGATGAGAAAAAAGTTAGAAATTCAATTATTGCTGCAATATTCTTGTTTTTATCCTCTTTATCTAGTTGGTATCATCTTCTCTACGCTTTTCTCATCGCATTTCCATACTCTATTTATAGGGTGATAAAACGCCCAAAGATTATCAATAAAAAATTTATTTTTAGAATGATCCTATTTGTTATTCTTTTCTTAACAATTCTATTCCCTTTTGTTAATCCTATGCTCTTAGAATATTTTGAAGGAGATGGGCATCAATTTACTGGGGGAGTTAGTAGTATTCATTATTATTCTTATCTCTTGCCAAATTTTCTTCATTCTCTATGGGGAGAATCAATACAATTTTTAGTAAACTTCAATCTCGCAGAAGATACTGTATCTCTAAGTTACCTTGTTTTAATTCTCTCTTTGATTTATCTTATTAAAACGAAGAATCAAAAATTCTGGGCACTTCTTGTTTTATTATTCTTCATTCTCTCAATTTACCCTAATAGCTTCCTTTTGAAAATTATTTTGAAAATTCTTCCTTTTTACCGAGTTATTTATAATACTAGCAGATTTTCATTTGGGGTTCTATTTTCTATGATGATTATTTTTGGATACTCTTTGAACTATTTTATCCAAAAATGGATAAGATGGGGAGAAAATTATTTTAAACTTAACAAAAAACTTTTAAAAAAATTGTTATGTTTAATTATATTGATTATCATTTCAATAGAATATATCCCTATTCCTTACCCCTCTTTTTATGGTTATGAACAGGAAATAAACCAGATTTCTTTTTTTAATGAAAAAGATCTAAATGTTGAAGACGTTACAATTTTAAATCTTCCTTTATCTTTGAATTCAAAATATCTTTATTTCCAAACTTATCATGAAAAACCAATAATCGGAGGATATATTTCTCGTTCAAAATTAACCCCCTCTCTTAATAAAATTCAAGGATGCATTAATTCAAGAGACGTAGAGGGGTTTTATGAAATTTTAAAAAAACAGAATATAGGGTATCTAGTTGATTATGAACCGAGGGGGTGTTGGGGTCATTATTGCGGAATTAATGAAGAAGATTTAGATTATCTCTTGAATAATACCCCTACAAAAAAAATATCTGAAGGCGAATTTTATTATGCCACAATCTATAAGGTCTTGTGAAAGAAGATAAATTTAGTAATAAACCCCTAAAATTATTTTTAATGCCCATTTTTCATTTTTCTCTGTGGTTTTCTCTCAAAATACTTAAACGTTTTTATTAAGATAATCCGAAAGAGTTATCGGTTTTAAACCTATTCTTTTACAGTATTTGATATACTTATCCAACATTTCACTAAGAGATTTGCCTGTTTTTCTTAAAAGTAAAAAGTTTAATTTTCCCTTGAAAAATTTTAGATCTGAAAATTCCCAGGAATGAAAATAAATGTTTGTATAATCTGTGTTGATAAGATTAAGTCTTGTACATGTTTTTGAATACCTCAAACCTAAATTTCTAAACCAGAACCAAGTAAAGGGTAATCTCAACAAAGGAGTAACAGAAATTGGTATTTCGTATATGCCATCTATTAATGAGGGCTTTCTCGATGAGAAAAAATTAAAATATCTACCAGGTACATATGTTGGATGCAATCTACTAGTGTAATCAACCCCAATATCTTTTAGGACATTTTGGTCAATCTTTTGTAATCGGGGGGTCCTTAAACCTCTTACATTAATATCAAAAGTCTTTTCTAGATAGATTTTGGCTTTCTTTAACAATTTATGACTTTTATCTTTTTTATAATCTTCATCATGTTTATACCCATGAAGCGCTATTTCATAACTCTGATTAACTAATCTTTTTATTAACAACTGATATCTTTTAGCAAAATCATATGTCACAAAAAATGTAGCTTTAATGTTATTTCTTTCTAATACATCTATAATTTTAAATAGACCTTTTTTACTAATTTCAAAAATTTCTTCTTGATTGCAATCAATACCTTTTTCATCTGGGAGAACAAATTTCTCTATATCAAACGTTAAAAGCAGAAATTTTGTTTCTTTCATTTTTTAATCCCTAAGATGCTTAACATAAAAGATGATGAAATTGTCTGGATTCCTAAAATTATAAGTGTAAAAGCTAAAATAGAATTCTTAGTTTCATTTAATCCAAAAGCTCCAAAATTCCCAATCCAATTAGAAAACATCATCCCATAGATTAAGAATCCCCCTACCATTGCAACAGCTCCTACTACACTCGCAGTTTCTATTGAAAAATATTTATAGAACCTATTTAAAATTGGTTTCTCTCCAAGATGATTTATTGCATATGTTTTAGAAAATAATGAAAAGATGATTAATTGGTATCCTGCTATAACAAAAAGAGAAGAAAGAAAAAGGGGATGATAAAAAAGTTGGACCCCAAATAATTCGACCTCTCCAAAATAAATCCACATTCCTGAAAAAAGACCAATTAAAAACAAAAAAATTCCAGGAATAAAAAAAAGAAATAATGGACTATATAATAACATAAATCTTAGATGTCTCCATCCATCAGGTATAGATTTTAACTTTGAATCTCCTTTTCTAACGTAATAATCTGTAGGGATCTCTTTTATCTTTAAGTCCCTTTTAACAGCCTTCATTACCATTTCTGAAGCAAATTCCATCCCTGTTGTTTGTAGATTAAGCTTTTCTAATGCTTCTTTTTTTATTGCTCTAATGCCACAATGAGAATCTCTAATTTTATTTCTAAAAAAAAGTCTTAAAAGGCCTGAAAGAAGAGGGTTCCCTATTCTCCTATGGTGCCAAGGCATAGCATTTTTATCCATTCTTCCCTCGAATCTATTTCCTATAACAAAATCATGTCCTTCTTTTAAAGAGTTTATAAATTTTGGGAAATCTCTAAAGTTATAAGTTCCATCTGCATCAGCCATTAAAATATAATCCCCTTTTGCTCTTTTGAAACCTTCAAGATAAGCAATCCCGTATCCCTCTTTATTATGTTTAACAAGGGTTACGTTATGTTTCCTTGCTATCTCAGGAGAAGAATCTATAGAAGAATCAGAAACAATAATCTCTGCATTTAAATTGTTTTCTTTAATAACATTTTTTACTTCTTTTAAACAGTAATCTAGTGCATTTTCTTCGTTTCTACAAGGAAGAATAATAGATATCTCTGGCTTCAGAACGGACTTTTTAAATTGTTTTAATTCCATTTTAATCACTCTTACTTCATAATTCTTATTAATGGTCTAATTAATTTGCGGAGTCTTATAAATATAAGGTTTTTTAGAGTATAATAATTCATAACCATCACAAGAAATATTCTTATCAGAAATAACGTAATTCACATAATATTTTTTTACAATCGAATTTTTTATCTCACAATCTTCTGTTGAAAAGAATAAATCTACCTCTTCTTGCCTTTCTGCATGATTAAAATAGAGTACTGCTATTGGATAATGCTTTGAGATAGGTCTAACCCCAAAAGAAATTGACCTCACTGGAGCTAATACACTTCCCTTAGGAAACTCTGATAAATACATCAAGCTTTCATAATCATTCATATTCACTCTTCCTGGAAGACGCTTACTTATTTGAGAAAATGAAGAAAAATATACTAAAAAAAGAATTATAACTGTTATGGATGTGATTAAAATAATTCTTGTCTTTTTAGATTTGAAAAAATCTTTATTAATTTTTTTAAAAAAATGGTTAAAGAGATTTGCAATATAATACACCCCCAAAGAACTTATCATTGGGAGGCCCAAAAGGAAATAATAATAATTTCTTTGAACAGGCGAAAATAAAGAAACTCCCGATAAGTTAAATAATAAAATTGAGATGAAAAGATATGCTGGCCAGATAAGATACGGGATGTATTTCTTTTCTTTTTTGATTAAAATACCTAAAAATCCTAAAATTGAAAATAAAAACCCTAAAAAGGTATAAAGTACAATAAATGAAATTTTTTTCATTTCTATACCTGCCCAGCCTCTATTAAATATAATCAAATTAATCAAATTTTGAAAATTAAATGAAGAGGTTTTTGTTACAAGCCCATAAAAAAATAATCCTGCTAGAGGGATAAATAGAAACAACAAGAAAAATTTATACTCTCTTCTAATATGCCCAAAGTGTAAAAAACCTAAAAGCATCATGATAGGGATTGCAAAAAGTACTGAGGGAGCATGTATTGGTAGAAGAAAAAGCATAATCCCAAGGCTTATTAATAAATACTTTTTATTTTTATTTTGCAATCCTTGAATAAATAAAAACATGAATAAATAGATAAAGGGTATAGCAAACGTGAGGGGAGTAAAGTAGGATGCTCCTAAATAAAGATTATTGAATCCTATAGTCCCAAAAAAGATTATTGAAACAATTGATATAAAAAAATTCTTATTTGTTGTTGTATAAACTAAAAAGAATAAAACAATTGAAGTTATAAAAGCCCAAATTGCAGGAAGAAATTTATAAATTAAAATTAAATCAAATGGCTTATTTAATATAAAAAGAAAAAAATGAAATCCTACTTGCAAGCTAGTTAAGCTATTAAAATTGTATTCTCCTTCCTCGAGATTTATTGCTTGTGTTACATGATTCCATTCGTCCATATGCAATGGAAGAGGATGAGTCTCTAGTTCACTCGGGAAGTGAGGATAAAATACATAAACCGATATAAGAATAGAAATTAATATTAAAAAAGCGGACTGTTTTTTGGTTAGGTAGAATTGAGATTTTTTAGGAAAAATTTTCATAAGACTAACATACCAATGGGATATATAAAATTATTTAAAATCCCTATTTTCTACAATTTCTCCATCTAAACTTTTTGAGATTAATACCCTCAAATTTCATTTTAATAAAATCAACATCTTTTCTTAAAAATCTAATGATTAAAATTTATCTTTTAGTATAATCATCTTTAATTTTGACTACCCAATTCAAAAATAAAAAATAGGTGTAAAAAATTAGTAAAAGATTTAAAGGGATATTGATTAATTATCTGTATGAACAAAAAAATAAGAAGATTTCTTGATTTAACTTTTTACCTTGCTAAATCCGGTTTCAAATTAAGAAACGAAGGAAGTTATTTTGGTGTTTTATGGTATATCTTAAATCCAATACTTTTCTTTGGATTGTTGTTTATAGTTTTCTCTCAAAATTTAGGTTCTGATATAGAGAATTATGCACTGTATCTTTTTATGGGAATTATAATGTTTAATTTTTTTCAAACTGCAACAAGCGATTCTACAGAGATTATAAGGTCAAACCGGCATCTCTTTAAATCAATAAATTTTCCTCGGTCTGCATTTATAGGGGGGAGTGTTTTAAAATTTCTTTACTCCCATATCTTT
>CAYZJM010000059.1:0-5448 GCA_964479015.1 Candidatus Woesearchaeota archaeon | reverse complement strand
TTTCTTATGATCTCTTTTATTGTTTTTCTTATGATCTCTTTTATTGTTTTTCTTAGAGGTCTTTTTGATTTTCTTTAAAGTTATGCTCCTACTTGTTACAGCAGAGATAAATAAAGATGTAAAGAAAAATACATCTTCTTCAAAGATTATTGAAATAACCGCCCCCATTAGACCAAGGAGAGTTATAATTTTAAACCATATCTGGCCTTTTTTTAGTTCATCTTTAGTTACAGATTTAAGGAATAAACCAATCGGAAAACCAAGAATTACTATTAAAATTCCAATAAGTATTTTGATTATTTCTTGCATATAAATACACATTTATAACATTTTTATAGTTTACTAAAATTAGGGTTTAAAGAAGAATAAAAACGATAAAAACGATAAAAACGATAAAGAAATACTAATGAGGCCAATACATAATATCCATATTTAATATTGGTGTTTTAACTTTTATCTTCCGAGATAAATCAAAAATTCTAATTTTGATATCTTCGTTTAACGCTCCAATGTGAAATTAAAATTGTCGCATAACATCGCCGATTAAAAGAAATTGCTGAAAATAAAAAGAAGCATGCGGTTTTATCAAAGATAAAACAGATAGTCGGCTTCGCCGATTTGTTAAATATTATTATAGAGTAGTAACAATAGAAAACATTTTTATACTTCTTTAGAGATAAAAGATAAAATGAGACAAAGAGTAATAGCAAATCCCCCAATAGGTATTTATACTAACCCAAAAACTCATATTGGACACGCATTTTTTCTTATTGCACTTGATACCCTTGCTAGATATAAAAAAGATTTTTTAGGAGAAAAAATAATCTTTCCAGGGAGGTCCTATAATTTTTATGGCAAACGAGGGGATAAATTAATTGAAGGAAAGAATATTTCTCCTGAACTACATAAATTTTTGAGAGAGGAAAACCTGAAAATAGTTGAACAAGACAAAAACAGACTAAAATTAAATTTATCTTCATTAGAAGTTTTAATTGATGATAATGAAAAAATTATAGATGGAGTGCAAAAAGATTTTATTAGACTTTATGAGAAAGGGTATTTAATAGTTGAAAATGAAACATCTTATTTAAATTGTCCAAGGATAAGGAAAGATTTTAATTTAAAATCTTATTTAGAGGATATAACTTTTTTTCCAAAGAGAATAGAAGGAGAGTTGGGACGCCTTATTGAAAGAAATATGGACCCCATTCCAATAACTAAATCAACGAGATATTCTCCAAGAAATACTCTTTGTAGAGAGAATATTTGGCCTCTTTTTGTTCTCGCAAATATGTGGGATCATAAATATGAAGATTCTTTTTTTACAATGGCTGGTTCAAATAGTGTTTTATCTAAATATATTTTCTTAAGATTTCTTTCGCGTATTGCCTTGGAAGGTAATCCTGGAATGGATGAAATAATAATTTGGCCAAAAATAGTGCCAGAAGAAGATGATTTTTGGGATATTGATAAATTAGTTAAAGATAAGTATCATGGAGATATGATTAGGCATTCTGTTTTATCCGCATTTTCAAAAAACAAACAGAAACTCCTACTTCCAAAATCTAATTTTGAAGGTGCAAGAAATTTTGTTTATTTATTAGCCAATCTAAGAAAACCTCTTAAAAGTGAAGAACTTAGAGAAGGAGGTCTTTATTCAGATTATATTGAAGAAATGAATCAGTTAGATTATCCAAAACTTTTAACGAGAATTGAAAAAGATCTTAAGGATATTAGTGGAAAAATAAATTTAAATAAAGATAAAGGATTATGGGATGACTCTACACGAGAAATTTTTGCTCAAAAATATTTATCTTTAGTTAAAATGTGTAAACCCTTTATACCAGAAACAACTAGATTAATAGAAAAGGATATTAAAAATGCTTAAAAATGCTTTAATTATGTGTGGGGGAAAGCTTCTAGATTTGGAGGGATAGACAAGTCCTTAGTTAAATTAATGGGAAAGAGTACAATAGAGTATTTACTAATTTCTTTGAGAAAAATAGGAATAACCAAACCAGTATTTATTTGCAATAAAAAAAATAAAGATAATCTTGAAAAAATAATTAAAAAATATTTTAAAAAATATGTTTTGATATCAAATCCTCCAAAAAGATTTAGGGAAGGGATAAAACATGCAGAAAAATATTTGGATGACTGGTTTCTTTTTGTTGCAGGAAATCACCCTATTGAATCGAAACATTTTAGTTCTATGATAGAGAAACAGAAAGAGACGGGTTGCTGGATTGTTACCTTATATAATCAAAAAGTATCTAATGAAAATATTTTTGTTGCCCAGAACAAGAACCTTAAGATAATTAAGGGTAATAGTTTTATTATGCAACACCCTTTAATTATTTCTAAAGAGATTCTTTTCCATCAGAAAAAGGAAAAGTTTAAATTAAAAATGGAAAAGACAATTAGAAATTTAATATTCGAAAGGGATGTTTATGGGATTTTTGCAAATTTCCCTCCAGAATTTGATAATAAAAATATGTTTTTACAAACTAAAAAGTATATTGAAAAGTACATTTCTTAACCAAGATGAGGGATATTTTTAAATTTGGAAATTTTTATTTGAAGAGAAAAGGAAAGACAGATAACGAATTAAAAGGTATTTCTTTTTTCTCAAGAAATTATTTAGATATCGAAATACCTAAGATATTATTTGCAACCTCAAGAACATTGTTAATGACAAAAGTTAATTTCAATAATGATTGGGAGAACTTATTTGAAAGTTCAGAATTTTTGTTTTTGAATTACATAATTAAATCAAGAAACTTTGAAACTAAAACATCTTCAGCACCTTTTATAATAAAAAAGGATTCAAAAAGAGGATTTGAAAATTATCTTGATATATTTCTTACTGAAATTTATCCTTTATTAGAAAATGTTAATGTAAGAGGATATCCTTTGCACGGAGATCCTAGCCATGAAAACACAGGAATATCCACAAATGGCCGGTTAGCAATGGTGGATTTTGAGAATTTTTCCCTTGATGGGCAAATCCCATTTGAGATGGCAGGATTTTATTCTCCATTTTTTATAAAAAAAATAAAAGAAAAGGAGAGCATCCATCTCGATCAAAACATTTTGAATAATGTCTCTAATTATTTAACTAAAGAAGAATTTAGATTATTTGTTCCCTATCTTTTGAGGGATATAGGAATTTTTTCTTTTTATCAAGATAAAAGATTTAAGGAAGATTTTTCTTCTAAACTTGAGAAGATTCTAAATAATTTTTCATAAGCCTTAAATTTTTAAACTTGGATGTTTTAGATAATTTATGACAAGAATATTAAAAACATATATTGGAGATATTTTTTGTGAATTTATTATTCAAAATAAAATTGCAGATACAATAATTTTGCTTCCTGGTTTTCCTAGTTCTAATAAAATGGATTCTGAAATGAAATTTTTATATAAAAAAGGATATAATGTTTTTTTCCCTCGTTTTAAAGGTTCTTTTCAGAGCAAGGGATTTTTTTTGGAGAGTAACCCGGTGGGAGAATTAAAGATTTTTACAGACAGATTAAAAAAAGAGAAAATAATAAATCTTTGGAATATGGAAGAGGTCTCATTTAAGATTAATAATCTAATTCTTTTTGGGCAAAGCTTTAGTGGGGCAATTTCTTGCGGATTGGTTGCTTTAGTAAATGATTTTAATAAATTAGTTTTATTTTCTCCAGTATGGGATTTTGAAAAACATAACTCTTCTGGAGAGGAACAAGATTTAAACCATTTAATACCTTTTGTAAAGAGAGCTTATAAAAATCTTTATAGGATTAAATTTGACAATCTTGTTCAGAGAATGTCTAAGTTTAAAGAGGTGCATGATTCTCTTTATATTAAAGAAATAAAAATTCCTATTTTGGTTTTAAATGATCCAAATGATAAAACAGTTTCGATTAAGCATTCAAAAAATCTAGGAAAAAAATTAAAAGATCTAAAAATCTTAGAACATCATTTAGGCCATGGTTTTAATTTGAAGATTCTTGAAAATTGTTGGAGAGAAATTGAAAAATATTTGAAAGACAAATAATTCTTCTCACCTCTCATGGTGATTTTTTTCTTAAAAAGAAAGAAACAAAAAAGCGCGCTCCAAGGCAAAGACAATTTTCAGCAACTAATATATCAAAGAATTTTTGAAAGTGGGAAATCCAGAGATCACTTCTTTGTCGTTCCGCTCTGTAAAATTAACTTCCCTTAAGCCAGATGTTATATTCAATATTTTTCTGGGGCTAACAGCAAAGTTTATATTAAATTATTTCCCAATCACTATTATGGATTATGATTCAAGATACTCAAAAAAAGAATTTTATTGGGGATTAAAACCCCACAATCTTGTTGTTGATTCAATTCAACATCTGCCTAAAAATGCAAGAGTTTTAGATTTAGGTTGTGGTGAAGGAAAAGATGCTTTCTTTTTGGTAAAAAATAACTTTGACGTCACTGCGATTGACTTTTCAGAAGAAGGAATTAGAAAACTCAATGAATTTGCTCAAGAAGAAAAGTTAAAAATTAAAGCAGATGTTTCGGATGTAAAATTATATTTACAAGATTGTGAGAAATTTGATGCAATCTTTGCAATGAATATTCTTCAATTCATTGATGAAAAAAATATCTTCAAAATAATTCAGCAAATTCAATCAAAGACAAAACCAAAAGGTTTGAATGTTATTGCTTCTTTTGTTGCTGAAACTCCAAAACAAAAGAAAATGGTTTTGTCAAAAGGAAGATATTTTTTTGACGAAGGAGAATTGAGAAAACTCTACAAGGATTGGAAAATTCTTTTTTATGAAGAAAAGTTAGGTGATTGGGAGACTCATGGAGAACCAAGACATAGACACTTTACTGTTAAATTAATTGCTCAGAGGAAGTAACGCCCCAGAAAAATACTCTGAGATTTCCCTTCAGGACGTTGCATTAAAAATCAACCCCTAACGGGAGACATAACAGGAATTTAACGGTTCCGAAACCTTACAGGTCTCTCCACCCAAATTGCTCCCTTTGGTCGCAACTTCTCATATCCCCGATGTTATTACCCAATATTACTCGAGTCCAATCCTAAGATTTATTAATTACACTCTATCTTTAAATTAATATGAGGCAAGAATTTGGAAAATCAATTGAAGAAGCTAAAAAATTCATTTCTGAAATAGAAGATACTGCTCATAATTTCACCCATATTCAAACAGTTGTTGAATTTGCAATTAAAATTGCAAAAGAATATTCCAAGGTTGATACTGAATTAATTGAAGTTGCAGCATGGTGGCATGATGTTGGTAGACTATATCATGAAATTCATGAAAAACTTAGTGCTGAAATGGCATATGAATCTTTAAAAAATTTAAATGTTGAAATTAAAATATGCCAAAAAGTTTATGATGCGATAGTTTTTCATAAATGGTCAATGCAACCTCAAACAATAGAAGGTGAAATTATTCG
>CAYZJM010000058.1:0-5504 GCA_964479015.1 Candidatus Woesearchaeota archaeon | reverse complement strand
TGGACATGGAGGAAATGCTAAAGAATTCATGTTTGGAGTCATTCTTTTTGAGAACAACAATATTTATATTTGCTCAAATAGAAATGGTTTCAGTTATATTGCAGATCCTACAGTAAGTGATCCAGAAAATTATTATGAAGTATTAAATGATCCTGATACAGGTTCTCCTTATTCTTTTACAACAACTGCAGATTTAGCTTATATAAAATCTATTAAAATGATAGGAAATAAAGATACTGGGCATGTTATAGAATGGATGAATTCACAAGGTGCTGGAGATGGATCAGATGCTTATTTTGATAAAGATAGAGCATTTCATATAGATGAAAATGAATCTGATCTATTGAGACTTCTTGTAAGAAGAGTAGGTGATGGGGATAATACAGATGCTGGAAGAGTAGGATTTGATGTATGGACATTCTTTACAATATCTTCTAATTATATAACTTGGAGGGCATCTCCTTCATTGTTAGATAAAGTTTAAGAAATCATTACTATTATAATAATATGAGAAATACTACTGGAAAACAATTAAAAGAAACTCTTGGTCTTAATAATTTAAATTTTGTTTCTTGTATGAGACTATTAGAAACTACCCAAAAAATAATGGTTGTTCTTTATGATACAAAAAGATCAAATGTCCCAATTACCACATATAGAGCTTTAAAAGCATATGGATTATTTTCTGCAAGAGTTTTTCCTTTTGAAAAAGAAATTATGAATACTCCTCTTATTCCTTTAGAGGATTATAATGGACCTCTAGAAAGATTAATGGTAATATCAATAGATCTTTCTGGTTATTTTGGTGACAAAGATAAACAAATTCAAAAAGAAAAAATATGGTATTTTTCATCTAAAGAAAAACTGAATGAATATCTTCAGCTGTCAGATTTTAAAGATACGGAAGCAACTTCAGATTTTACAAAAAACACTATTTCGCAGAGATATAATGTTGTAAGATCAGAAAATGTAACTTCAGAGTTATTAGATTGTCAAATAGACACAGTAGAGGATCATGTAACATTTATTTTTCTTACTGAAGTAACAGAACCAATTTATCCAGATAATTATGAATTTGGAGAAACTGACCCTGAAAACAATTTTCAAATAAAAAAGAATCCTAGTAAAACATATGAACTTTATATTAGAATCTTAGATTTTATGAAAATTTTAAAAGAAACTAGACCAGATTACATGGAAGATAAAAAAATAACTAGAAAAGAAATAAAAGATGTATTAGAGACTGCTAATATACAGGTTTATAATACCAGTCCCAGTTTTCACTGGCAGGGTATAAATTATTGGGCATCTCAATTAGATGGATCAGTTTATCCTACGGATATAAAACCACAAAGATGGAATCAGCCACATTTACATGGAAATGATGGGGCTTTTTTAGATAAACATCTAGCAGGACTGTTTAAGTCCATAGATTTTTGGTTGAATCCAATGTCTAGTATGTTAACAAAAAGAATGAAGAATAGGAATTTACTATGAAAAGAATACAAGATGCTTTATCGGTAGATGATCAGAGAAGAATCCTTGATTTAGAAGCAGATATTATAGATTTAAAACAACAAATGTTAGATTCTGATTCAGAAACAAAAGAATCTTTGAAAACTGAAATTGAAGATATTAAACAAGAGATTTCTGATATAAAAGATTCAGCAAGAGAGGAATAAAAATGATTAAATGGTTAAAAAAGTTCTGGTATCTATTTTTTATACCAATTATACTTTTTGTTCTTTCTAGAATTTTTAGATTTGATACTTCTGATTTAGATAGAAAGATCAAAGAAAAGAAAAAAGAAATTAAAAACCAAACTAAAAAAGTAGAAAAAGAAGAACAAAAAGTAAAAGAAAAAGAAGAAAAACTAGATGCCTCCTTGAAATCAACAAAAGAAAAAATAAAACAAAATTTGGAGGATAAAGATGAACGAGATGAAAAAGCTAAAGATTATTTTCCTGATAGTTAATTTTCTTATATTTGGCTTAATAATGCAAGATATATGCTCTACATCTTTTGAAGTAGAAACTTCTAAAGGAATTAAAACTGTTAGAGTTCCAGAAGGAGAAACTTTAGAAGAAGCATTTAAAACAGTTTCAGTTCTCTATTTAGAAGAAAAATGGGATCATGAAGAACTCATAGAGGAAACAGAGAATCTTATTAAAGATACTGAGGATTATAAAGAAAAAGTAAATTTAACTACAAAAGAAAAGGAAAATCTATTAAAAGATTACGAAGATCTAAAAAAGCTTTATGAAAAAGAAAAAAGAGTTAGATTATTTACACCATCTATTATTTTTGGTGCTGGATTCAATGTAATAAAACAAACTCCAACAGCACAAATAATGATTGGAGGAGATCTATTTGAAAGATTTTCTGTATTTACTTCAATAAATTATCCTTTGTCAGTAGGATTAAATGTAGGATATAGATGGAAATAACAAAAGGACTCCTAGGAAAAACATATTATAACGACCCTTCTTTTATCAATGTATATTTATCTACAATACTTGCAATGTATGAATTTTGGGAAGGTTTTCTTTTTCCTAATGATCCTCAAAGAATTGTTTATTCTACAAATGATTATGCTTTTAGAAGAAGATTGGAAACAAATAAAAGAGAAGATAAATCTAATTTTCAAATTCAATCTTTAGATATGCCTTTTATGAATTTTTCTATTTCTTCTAATGGTATAGTTCCAAATACAGATAGAACTCTTAAGAATAATCAATTAGAAGTTTTTGGTGTAACAGATTGGACAATTCAAAAGAAGATTCAGTTGACTCCCGTACAAATTTCTTTTGAATCTACATATTTTTCAAATGAAGAAAAAGATATTCAGTATGTGATGTCTCAAAATATGTGGAATTTTGCATTAGAAACTATTATAAAACCAGAACTTGAAATAGAAGGAGAAACTTTTTTAAATTATGGTGCTTTTGGTTATCCTAATTTGAATTATAGACCACAATATTCTGAAAGAGACTGGTTGGAACAAAACAATATAAGAACTATTTCTATGGATTTTGTATTAGATACATTTCTTGTACAGGTAAATACTTCAAATACTTATTGGATTCCTAAAACTGTATTGGCATCTTTTGCAGAAAAACATGATTTAGATAATATAGATTGGGATGATTATGATTCTTTAATTACAGGAGTTATTAATCATGTAACAGGAGAGACAGAAATAAATTAAAAGTTTATTTGAATTTTATTTACTATTAAATTAAATAGAGAATTATTGAATAGGAGAATTAAAATATGGAATCTTGGCGTATATCGACAATCCTAGATAACAGAAGTCAAAAATCTTTAGCATCTTCTGGTGCTGGTATTGGAGCAACAATTGCAAAAACTGAAAGAAGTTTAGAAACTCCAGTAAAGTTTGCTAAAGGAGAAACTCAGAGAATTTTAAATATGTTAGGAGAACCAACTCCTTCTAATCCATCTCTTTTAGAAGCGATTGAATATAATAAATCATATCCTTTATGGTTGTTATCCCCTTCTACATATGGTTATCATGCAGGTTTGCTTTTAGGAACCACAGGAACAGAAGTTCTTGGAGATGCTCTTTTAGGAACTGATTCTAAAGACCTTTCTTCAATCACATTATATAGAGTTCTCACTGAGGCAGAAGGATCTTCTTTACAAGGATTTGAAGGAACAGTTTCTCATTCTGATAATTATGTAGATGTTTCCTTAAAAGTTTACAAGAATGGAGAACTTATAGAAGGACTTGAAACAGTAACAGGAACCCCAAATACAATTGAAAATTTAGAAGGGGAGACTATCGTAGATGAGGTTTCTCCATCTACATTTGATGCTGCTACTGGTGTAGTTGAATTGAATTTTGTAGAAGGTTATGTTAGTACAGGAGATGTAATTTCTGTAAGTTATGATACTGATATCTCTGATTATTATTGTTTACTGGAAGCAAGGGGTGCTGGGGCAGATTATTTAAAAGCAAAAGTAGTTGAAGGTTCAGAAGATGGGACTTTCTTACTTTCTTATCAGATTAAGAACACTCAAGGAAATTATGTAGATGCTATTGATTCTACAATTGAATTTAGTATTATAGATGGAACAACTAATGGATTTGGAAAAAATATTTCTATAAATACTGTTTTTGATGATCATGATTTCTTTGTTGCTCATGATACAAATGGGGCTTCTTTTGATTCTTTTACTGATGATGATTCTTACACTACAATAACAGGTGGTTCTAGAACACTATCAGATGTAGATTATACAACTGGCTATAATTTCTTTCAAAGTTTTAGAAGTTATCCTGTAGATGTATTTTTTGATGCAACTGTAAGTGATTCTGTACCTGCATTATTTTCTACTTTAAGATCTTCTTACCAAAAATATTCTAGATTCATTCTTCCAATGGCAAATCAAAGTGTATCTGCTACATTAGAGGATACTCTTACTGCTACAAACAGAGGAATTTCTTATTATTGGGGATGGTTTAAACTACTTAATCTCTATAGTAAAAAAGGAAATGTTATTGGAATTCCAATGGGGGAAATTGCTAAAAAGCATGCTGATAGTATTGTACTTTCTTTTGGTGGACTTGCTCCTGCTTGGACAAATGAAAATGGGGTTGGGGGTATCTTAACAGGAGGAAGAGTAATAGAATCTGTTTATGATCCTTCTGAAGATGAACTTCAATCTCTTGATGAAGCTAGAGTTAATCCTGTTATTTATGATCCTTCTTTTGGTCCAATGATTGTCTCTAGGAGAACCTCTATTTCAGAATTGAATGATTATTCTTTTATTGATTATTCTGGTATTGCTGATTATGTATTGAAAAATATTACTAAGAATGTTCTTCCTTATCAATTAGTAAAAATGAATGATCCGGCTCATAGAAATATAGTAAGAACAAAAACTGAAGCAATCTTAGAGCCAATGACAGTTGCCCCATATAATGTAATTTCTGAGTATAGAGTAAAATGTGACAGTGAAAATAACAATGATCAAATAAGACAAGAAGAAAAGTTTGTTTTAGATGTTGCTGTTAAAGTAACTCCAAAAGCCAGAACAATTGTATTTACATTTATAAATACTCCTCAAACTGCTACAGTTGAAGAGATGTTTGAATAAGGAATAAAATATGAAGAAAAAGAAGATTAATGAAATGATGAGATTTAAACAAGGTATTTACACAGCAGATACAACAAATGGTGTTCAATACTATGGAACAGAAGAATATTCTGATTTAAAGTATATGGAAGAGGTTGATCCTGTAGAGTTTTTTGAAACTTTGGATTCTCTTGAAGATGATAGAACTATTTATACTGTTTTTTCTGCTTCTGAAAAACCAATTTGGATGAAAATTAATAAAAAATTTGGTATCTATGAATCAGAAGAAAAAGAAAAAGATACTATTGAACTTCAAGAAAATATGATTATTGTTCAAGAAGACAAAAAGATCATTTTAGAAAAGGGTGATAAGATAAAAGTTTTGAAAGAGATGAAAGTTCCAA
>CAYZJM010000057.1:0-5562 GCA_964479015.1 Candidatus Woesearchaeota archaeon | reverse complement strand
TATCCTTTTTTTTAAGAATTTATTTAGGCTAGCATACGTTAAAAGATCAACTTTTCTGTTTAAAGATTCTTTTAATTCATTTTCAAGAGAGATTATATCAAAAAGACCCATCTTTTTAGTGGGTTCAACTAAAATATCTATATCACTTTCTTTTTTCTGTTTACCCTTTGCATAACTTCCAAATATCCCTGCCTTTTTTATTCCTCTTTTTTTAATGATCTCTTCTATTTTTGGTTTTATTTTTAATAACTTTTTATCTGTTTCTTCTTTTTGAAATTTTTTATCTGCTTCTAATTCTTTTTTGGATAACTGTTTAATTGTTAAATCAGCTCCTAAATAAATTCTTTTTTTAGATACTTTCCCGTCTTTTCTGATAGATCTAACTCTATAATAATAATTCCTTTTATTTCTCTTCTTTATTTCTGTATATGCCATGAATTTTGTACGTCTACAAAGTATATAAAATTTTTCTTTTGTAGACATAATAAAATACCTAAAAAATGATAAATCTTTTAATAAAAAAGTAAAAAATCAAATAAAAACCTTTAAATAATCTTATTTTGATGAGAATTATATTAACCTGCGAGTTAATCGCGTAAGCAGGAGTTTAATGCTTCTGTTGGTTAAAGATATTTAAGAAAGATAAAAATAACAAGGCAGACAAATATTACAAAAATGAAAACAAAATCAAAAATAGAAAAACAATTGGTAAGAAAAACAAACCCCTCTCTATTAGAAGTTATTCTAGCTTCTAAAAAAAATGAGAAATGGAGAGAGGTATCTGGAATTTTATCAGGCCCTAGAAGAAACAGGAAAAATGTTAATTTAAAAGAGATAAATGATATGTTTAATGAGAGGGATACTGTTATTGTTCCTGGAAAAGTTCTTTCAATGGGAGAACTAGATAAAAAAATGAAAATTGTAGCATTAAGTTTTTCAGAAACTGCAGAAGAGAAAATATTAAAATCAGGAAGTAAAATTTCAACGATACTTGACGAAATAAAATCAAATCCGGAAGCAAAAGGAGTTAAATTTTTAGAATGAAAATAATAGATGGAAAAGATGCAATTCTTGGAAGACTTGCTAGCTATGCTGCTAAAGAAGCAATCAAGGGAGAAGATATTATTGTATTAAACTGTGATCAAATAATAATCACTGGGAACAAAGTAGAAATAAAAGAGAGATTTGAGAAGAGAAGAACAAAAATCGGGAGTGGACAAAAAGGACCTAAATATTCTAGAAGTGGAGAAAGAATTGTTAAAAGAGCAATAAGAGGAATGGTCCCGAATCATAGAAAAGGTAGAGGGAAGATAGCTTATCAAAGAATAAAATGTTATACTGGTATTCCTAAAGAATTCCAAGGGAGTAAAACAATCCAATTAAAAGAAAAAGAGAAACTTAAATACTCTCATGTGAAAGATTTTGTAAAATGAAAAATAATAAAATAATAAGATCTGGAAAAAGAAAAAGCGCGGTTGCTAGAGCAATTCTTACAGAAGGTGAGGGAAACATAACAATAAACAAAGAGAATTATAAAAATCTTCAACTATTTGATCGACTTAAAATCGAAGAACCATTAAGAATAGCTGAAAGTGTTATAGGAAAGAATAATTTTGATATCTCTGTTGTTGTAAAAGGAGGAGGATCAAAAGGCCAGATAGATGCTGCAAGAGTAGCTATCTCAAGAGCAATTTTAGACTTTTCAAAATCAAAACATCTAACCCAAGTATTCTTAGAGTATGATAGAAACTTAATCGTTGCGGATGTTAGAAGGAAAGAGCCTTATAAACCAGGAGATAGTAGGGCTAGGTCTAAGAGACAAAGTTCTAAGAGGTAAATTTTAAAGAGAAATAAATTAGAAATTCAATTCTTTAAACGGGATGTATCTTGGATCTCTTGCAATTTCTTCCATAGAATTACTAAATATACTATTTGCGATTAAATGTGAAAGATAAATTAATTCAGGACCATAATGGACCCCATTCCTTTTTACAAAATTTTTAATTGAAAATTCTAAATCTCTCCTTTCAAGATTTTCTGAAAGTCCTAGTCTATCTTGCCTATTGAGTCTTCCATCTAACCCCAAAAATACCTTTTCTATTCTCTTATTTGAAAAACATCCCAAAAAGAAATTATCTATCAAAAAAGGGGCGACTGTGTGGAGGTTTGAGTAATTTTTCTTTGCAATGTTATGGGATAGAAGAGTGTAAATATAATCTACTCCTTGATCTAGCCTTTCTTCTATCCTAGAAAAATCTCTTCTATTTGGGTGTTTTTTATACTCCCAAAACCTTTTGTTAAAAGACCCGCATGCTACAATAATCTCTCCTATCTTAGATTTTAACTCCCCATGGTTTGATTCATCCATGCCAACATAAAATATTCCCTTGGACATATAAAGAACACTCAAAAAAAACTTATAAATAAATCCATTCTCTAAAATATAGTTATTTAGAACATGCTTTATTCTTAATTTTAGAACAATATCTTATTAATCTAAACAATTACCTATTTAACACCAATCTTTTCTAACTTGTTTTGAACATGATTAAAAAGGGTATGAGAAACGATAGGTTGGTGGGTCCCATTATAAATTTGATTATTAAATCTTATTTTTCCTATATATGTAAAATTAGTTAAGACTTTTTTTAATCCGTTTACTGATAACCCGTATTTCTTAGAAAGTTTTGTTAAACTTATATCTGAATCTAAAAAATCTTCAAATATTCTTTCAATATCTCTAAAATTTTCATTTGGAACAAGTTTTTTTCCTTCAATTTTATAACCTAGAGGTGCTCTAGACATTGTTTCTCCAAGGATTGCTTTTTTTATCATCCCTCTTTTTTGCCTCTCTCCTGCATTTTTAGAATATTTCCTAAATGTTTTTAGACTATCCCCCTCAATTTTTTCTTCTATATATTTTTCAAATTCTTCTTTATCATCTGGGGAAAAATAATAACAGATATCACATAAAAAAACATCAAATTTTTTTCTATTTTCTTCTGAATTATAACCACACTTTACACATCTCTTATCTAGCATTTTTTGTTTTTAATTTGAATTATTTATATTATAATTTTGCACTAATTGTTGGATTTTTATTCTATCTTATACCTTTTTAACTCATTAAATAATTGTTTATTGTTTTCAAATTTTATTGCATTCATCCCTTGTTTTTCTGCTCCTTTTACATTCCAATCTTGATTATCTATGAAAAGTGTTTGTTTGGGTTGAAGATTTAATTTTTTTAGAGCAATCTGAAATATCTCTTTATTTGGCTTTCTTGTTTTTACATCACAAGAAGTAATAACTTCATCAAAATTTTTAAAATATTTTTTAGGCATCAAAACATCTTTAGCCACAGGCCATATATCTGAAAGAATAGCTATTTTGTAACTTTTCTTTTTGAGTTTTAGAACAAAATTGTAAAGTTTCTTGTTTTCCTTGAACTTTTTTTTGTATGCTTTAAAATAAATCTTTTCTAATTTTTTTGGAGTGGTTTTAAGGTTCTTGGACATTAATTCAAGTGTTTTATCTTTTGTACTCCCTCCAATTATCGCCTTTGTATAAATAGAATCTATTGAATCAAAATACTGATCTATTGAAATTCTAAGATTTTTTGCAACCATTTCATGAACCCCTCTTGTTCTAACTTCTCCTCTTTTTGTTTTTTTGCCATATTGCAAGACACCTCCTAAATCAAAAATAACTGCTTTTATCTTTCCCCCTGATTTTTTTGACCTCTTTTTATTCTTTTTATTCATTTTTTCTTTTTTACACTCTTTTGTTCTTGTTTTCTTTTTGAATTAATCTTTTTTAATTTTTCTAGCTTTTTTTCTGGCTTTTTCCTCATTAACTCTTTTTGATTCAAGAAAAATAGAATGATTGCTCCAACAAGAAACAACCAACTAAATTCCCAATCAATAATAAATGTAAGGATTATGAAAATTAATGCTATTAATGAAAAGATAACAACTTTTGGGTTTTTTACTTTTACCATTTTATTCTTTGTTCAATCCTTCATTTAAATCTTCTTTTATGTCTTTTGAGGCTTCATTTAAATCTTCTTTTATATCTTTCATTAGATTATCAATAGGGGAATGGACTTTTTTTAATTCTTCTGTTGAAATGTGTGTATAAATCTGGGTTGTTGAAAGGTCTGAATGCCCTAAAAGTTCTTGTATCTTTCTTATATCTATGCTACTTTCTAAAAGATGAGTTGCAAAGGAATGCCTTAATGTATGGGGATGGACCTCCTTGTTTATTTTTGCTTTTTTTGATGCTTTTTTTACAATCTTTTGAATATTTCTTTCTGACATTCTCCCTTTGCTCCCAGTAAAAAAGTACTCCTCCTCTTTGTTTTTTTGTTCTTTAGAATGTGTTATTAAATCTTTCATCAAAAAGTTTGGAATATTAAACAATCGATCTTTTTTCCCTTTTGCTTGCCTTACATACCCTGTTCTTTCAACAAAATCTAAATCTGAGATTTTTAAGTTTATCAGTTCTGAAACCCTAAATCCACAAGCGTACAATAAACTAATCATTAATTTACTCTTCCTAGTATTTATAGAATTAAACAACCTTTTCACTTCTTCTTTTGTTAAAACCGTAGGAATTCTCTTCTCCTTTTTAGGCCTTTTTATCCCTTCAGTAATATCCTCTTCTAAGATGTTTAGATATGCATATTTTATTGATGAAAGAAAAACAATTACTGATGAAGAAGACATTGAAGAAATTTTCTCTGAAATATATTTTTTTACATCATCCTTCTTTATTTCACTTGGATTTTTATTACAAAAATCTATTAATTCCTCATTTGCTTTTACATAATTCCTTATTGTATAATGGGAATTTTTTGATATTTTGAGTTCAATTTTTAATTTTTCGAGAAATTCCTCTTTTTCCATACTAGTATTGTACGAACTTTTATTTAATAATCTATTGAAAGGGGGAAAGACTTAAAAAAGATCTATTTTTTGATGTTATATGGTTGCTCAAAAAGGAGATATCGTGAAGGTAGAATACGAAGGAAAACTAGAGAATGGTGAAGTTTTTGATAGCACAACACATGAAGACCATAGCCATCCTATAGAGTTTGAGATAGGTTCTGGAAAGATACTTCCAGGTTTTGAAGAAGCTGTTCTTGGAATGGAGAAAGATCAAGAAAAAGAGTTTTCTCTTGAACCAGAAAAAGCTTATGGAAAAGTAAGAGAAGAACTTAAAAAACAAGTTCCAAAAAGCTCACTTCCACAAGACCAAGAACCTAAAGAAGGAATGACCCTTGTTGCAAAAACACCTGATGGACAACAATTTCCTGCAAAAATTGTTGCTGTTGATGATGAAAATGTAACCCTTGATTTGAACCACCCTTTAGCTGGAAAGAAACTTAATTTTAAGATTAAGATTGTTGAAATTACTCCAGCTTCTGAAAAAGAAGCTAAAAAGGAATCTGAAGAAAAATCAGAAAAGCCAAAAGAAGAAGAGAGTAAACAAGAACAAGAATCTGCTGAAGAAGGTAGTAAAGAGACTAGTGAGGGCAAACAAAAAGAAACTGAAGAGAAA
>CAYZJM010000056.1:0-5712 GCA_964479015.1 Candidatus Woesearchaeota archaeon | reverse complement strand
TCGGGTCACGGCCGTGAGAGGGCCGCATTCTTGGCCTCTGAACTATCGGGGCTTAAATTAAAAGAGATATATCATTTATAAATTTTATATGATGCTCTTAAAGGTTGTTATTTTTATTATTCTTTCCTTTTGTACCTATTTATCTTGTCTTTGTTTTTTCTTTCATTTATCTTTCATTTATCTTAGAATTCCATTATACCTTATTATTCATGGGTTTATTCTATTAAGAAAACTTTATCGTTTGGTCTCACTCTTCCAGAAACTTTTATACCTATTTTATCTCCTTCTTTTGCTTCTTCAACATCTTCCTTATCAATCTGTATCTTTTCTACTGTTTGTTCAAAATTAGTAGTGTGTCCTTTTATCCTTATTTTATCCCCTGTTCTTAATGTATCTGACAAAGTTATTGCTGCAACACTCGGTTTGCTAAAATAAGTAAACACCTCTCCAACTTCTTTTTCTCCCATTTTATATAAATCATAAATTAATATTTAAATTTAATGTTCAAAAGGATAATTAATGAAAAGAGGTAAATCATGCAATGTAATAGAGAGGTAATTATGGATGAAATATAGGGATAATAGAAGTATGATTAAAGAGGTAATAGAACAATAATAGAAAAATCATAGAAAAATCATAGAAAAATCATAGAACCTATAGGGCAATAAAATAAAGAGATATTAGTAAATTAATAATACGGTCATAATGTTAATGTGGTTGTGATGGAATCTGAGGTGGTGTTTGGAGTGACATTTGAGATGGTTAGCTTTTTATATATTCATCTTTTATTATTTAAACGGTTTAAACGGTTTAAACGGTTTAGATAGTTTAAATGGTTTTAATAGCCTCGTAGTACAGTGGTCAAGTATTTCGGGTTCTGGACCCGAAGACCCAGGTTCGAATCCTGGCGAGGCTATCTTAATATTTATTTTATTTTTTATCTTGGTTTTTGTTAAATTTTTTTGAAAAAAGATTCCAAAGTTTTTTAAATATTAGAGGATTTTTTTAATCATGTCTAATAAAAAATTTTGTGAAAGTTGTGGAAAGAAATTTAGAAAAAGTTATGATTTTTGCCCTTATTGTGGAGAAGAGTTAACAGATGGAGGAGAGAGCAAAAAAAGGAGTGAAAATTTTGGTCTTTTGGGTAAAAATGATTCTGGAGTTCCTAAAGAAGAACTTAAGATTCCTGGTGGATTTAATCTAATTTTTAATTCCTTAATGAAAAACTTAGAAAAACAGTTTAAAGAAATTGAAAAAGATTCAAAAAAGGAACAAAATCAGAATAATAAAGATCCAAAAGTAAGAAAACAAGGAATTTCTATTAATATTTCTACGTCTGGAGGTAATCGCCCTCCGATGGTTAATGTTGCTTCTTATGGAAATTCAATAAAGAAAAAGAAACAAGAAGTTAGAAAAGCATTTTCTGATAATTTTTCTAAGGAAAAACTGAAAAAACTCCAGAAACTCCCAAGAGAAGAACCTAAAACTAATATAAAGAGGCTTTCAAACAGGGTTGTTTATGAAATAGAATTGCCAGGAGTTAAATCATTGAGTGATATATCAATGATTAATTTAGAAAATGGAGTTGGCATCAAAGCTATCTCAAATGACAAAGTTTATTCAAAAAGTATCCAAATGGAGGAACCAATTAATTATAATTTTTCTGAAGGAAGGCTTTTTCTAGAATTTAGAAATAAGTAATTTTTTATTTCAAATTGTAACTAATATTTATCTTTTTTAGGTCATCTTTAAATGCCATCGCTTTCTCTTCTCCTAAAATCTCTTTTAATTTTTCCCCATTAGAAGTAGAAATCTTTTTCCAAGAGCCTATGCATTCTATAAGTCTTTTTGCTTCATTTTCAGAAATCGATGTTTTCATAAGAAGATGCCATCCTTGAACGGATTCTTTGTTTATATTTGGTTTTTCGTATCCCAAGATTTTACAAATCTTATTTTCATTTAATATCTCATCATAAGTCAGTTTTTCTAACATATTTCTTGCAAATATTGGGTCTTTTGCATAATCTTTTAGAACTAGTTCTATTTCTTTTTCAATTCCGGTGATTATTTCTTTTAATCTAATTTTAAGTAAAGTTCCTTCTCTTCCTAGTTCTGAAGAGTATTTTCTAAGGTCAGAAGTGCTTTTTTGGATAAGTTTTCCTTTTTGGACTACTGGAATTGCTTGATTTAGATTAAAATAGCTCTTTAAATCCATTTTTGTCAACCTTTTTGATAAGTTGTCAAATAATTCTCTTTGTTTTTCAAGAAGTTGTAAACGTTCATTTGTTTTTCTTAATAAATACTCAGTGTTAATTATAGGATGTCTAAGATTTTTGTAATAGAGAGTAACTTCTTTTTTTCTTTCAGAGATTGCAACTGCAATGGTTTTTGCTTGTTTTGCAGTTCTTTCTGCAGCTTTGTGCCTTGTACCTGTTTCATTTGTTTTAATTTCGCTGTCAGGTGTAAGAAGGACATTAGCATAATTAATTTTTTTTAAATCTTTACTAATAACTATTGCTCCGTCCATTTTGGTAAGTTCTATTAGTTTTTGTGCTGTGAAAGGGGTGTCTATCTTAAAACCCCCATCAATTAAATTAAGAACTTCTTCATTTTCTATAACAATTAGCGCCCCATTCCCTATTTTTTGAGCTCCATTAAGGGCAGCTCTTAGATTTGTCCCGGGAGTGATTAGTTTTATAACAGAGATAAATTCTTCTTTGCTTATTTTTGTTAATCTATTTTCAGGATTAATTTTTTGGGTGTTGTTTCTGCTTTTTTCTATCATTTTTAATATTTTTTCATATTTGTATATCTTTTACAAGAGATAAATATTGTATGAGCCTGCACGGATTCGAACCGTGGACTTCCACCTTTCTGATAAGAATACTATCAGAGTGGCGCTCTGACCAGGCTGAGCTACAGGCTCATTTTAGATACAATTTTCTAGGTAAAAGATTCTTTATAAGTTTTGTTAATTTTTGTTGATAATCTTTATAATTCTCTTTTTTTTATCTATCTAAATTAAAATTGCCATAAATCTTTCAATAATCTTTTAAACTTTCAATTTATCTTGAGGTTATGTTGATAGGACTAGTTGGAAAGCCATCTGTAGGGAAAAGTACTTTTTTTAAAGCTGCAACACTAGCTGAAGTTGAAATAGCATCTTATCCTTTTACTACAATAAAATCAAATAGAGGTGTGGGGTATGTTAAGATTGATTGTATTGATAAAGAGTTTGGAGTTCAGTGTAATCCTCACCATGGATTTTGTATTAATCATAAAAGATTTGTTCCTGTAGAGCTGATGGATGTTGCAGGATTAGTTCCAGGAGCTTCAAAAGGGAAAGGGTTAGGAAATCAATTTTTAGATGATTTAAGAGAAGCAGACGCTTTTATCCATATTGTTGATGCTTCTGGAAAAACAGATGAGACAGGGAAAGTGCTTTCTGAAGGAGAAGATTACGATCCGTGTGAAGATGTAGGATTTTTAGAAGGAGAGTTGGATAGTTGGTTTTTTAATCTTCTAAATAAAGTTTGGAAGTCATTTATTAGGAAAGTAGAGATGGAGGGAGAGAATTTTAGTAAGGCAATTGCAAGACAGTTTTCTGGGTTGAAAGTAAATGAAGAGCAAATTAAGGAAGTTAAAAGGAATCTGAATTTTAAAGAAAACGCTAGTTCTTGGAGTGAAAAACAATTAAAGAGATTTGCTTCTGAATTGAGGAAAAAAAGCAAACCAATGATTATAGTTGCTAATAAAGTGGATTCAGATAAAGGAAAAGAAAATTATGAAAAAATTAAGAGTAAATTTTCAGAGTATATTGTTGTCCCTTGTTCTTCTGATTCTGAATTAGCATTAAGACAAGCAGCAAAATCTAATTTAATAGGGTATATTCCAGGAGAAACAGATTTTAAGATTTTGAAAGATTTGGAAAAAAAGCAAGAAGAAGCTTTACAAAAGATAAAAGAAAAAGTTTTAACATTATTTCCTGAAGGGACAGGAGTTCAAACAGTTTTAAATTCTGCAGTTTTTGATCTTTTGGATTATATTTCTGTATTTCCTGCTAGTTCTACTAAGTTGGAAGATAGTAATGGGAGAATACTTGCAGATTGTTTTTTACTTCCAAAAGGTTCTACAGCACTTGATTTTGCTTATAGATTACACACAGATTTTGGAAAGAATTTTATTAAAGCAATTGATGCAAGAACAAACAAAGCTCTTGGAAAAGAGTATGAGTTAAAACACCGAGATGCTTTAGAGATTGTAACAAGATAAGGGGATTTTAATGAACTAATTTTTCTGAAAGAGATAAGAATAAAAGATAAAGCTATACTAAACGTTTTGAATAATAAAAAGGCAGTTAAAAGAAAAGATTTAAATAATATCTTTATCTCCTTTTGTTATAAGTAAATAATTATAATTTATTAAGATGTCACAATATTTTAAAAGAAAAGTTGATCATTGGCCAACCCTTAATACAGTAATAATGGTAGAGGATACTTTAAAAAATCAAGAAGGGAGTGTTATTTCTGTAGCTGAGCTTAAAAGAAATCTACCAAGACAAGTTAATTCTAATACTTTAATGGTTATTCTTCAGTATCTAGAAGACAGTAACAAGATTTTTGTGGGGTTAAAAGGGATAACATGGATACAAAATCTTGATTCAAAACAGAAAGGACAATTCTTAATGCAATTCACCAAAAAATAAAATTCATAAAGGAAAATCCTCAATATGGAAATCAAATCTCTAAAAAGCTAATTCCTGAAGAATATGTTAAGAAGTATGGAGGAATAAATTTGTTTAGAGTTGAGCTTCCTAATTTTTGGAGGATGCTTTATACACTTACAGAAGGAGAGTCTAAGATAGAGGTGATTGCATTCGTTCTTGGTATATTCGGTCCTCCAGCCTATGATAAAAAGTTTGGATACAAAAAACAATGAGAAAACTCAAAAACAATCGGGGGTGTATAAATAATATGGACATTAAAATTATTTTAGAGGAACAGGATGAAGGAGGGTATACGGTTTATGTTCCTTCTCTTTCAGGATGTGTATCTCAGGGAGAAACAGTAGAAGAAGCTCTAAAGAATATCAAAGAGGCAATCGAAATTTATTTGGAATCTGATGAGGGTAATGAGGTAGGGAATAGAAAGAGAGTTATGAATATAAAAGTCTAAAATGGAGCTCCCCCAAATTTCAGGAGTGAAACTTATTAAAATTCTTTCTAGATTTGGGTTTATAACAACAAGAAGGAAGGGCAGTCATGTGAGGCTTGAGAAAAATAGATAGAAGGGATTTTAATTTAACCGCTAAACTTAAATATATTCTTTTTTATATTAATTTAGTTAAAAAAGAGGTTATAAAATAATTAGTTTAGAAATTGTTTGAAATCATAAAAGATTATTTGAATACTCATTTAAGAGCAAACTATCTAAAGGATAGCATGTTTTTATGTGGATGAGAGGAATGAAAAATTGAAATGATGAAATTGATAAAAAATAAAAAGTTGTGGTCACGTTTGTTTTCTAATGATTCAGGAGTATCTATCTTAAAAATATCCCTTGCGGTTCTGATTGTTTTATCTTCTTTAGGGGTTGCTTACGCTTCAGGAGTTTTGAGTGGAGGAGCACAAGTATCTTCACTAGAAAAAGGACTTGTCGGGCATTGGAATCTTGATGAAGATTATTATGATTCTTCTACAAACCAGGTTAAAGA
>CAYZJM010000055.1:3689-5737 GCA_964479015.1 Candidatus Woesearchaeota archaeon | reverse complement strand
AGCCAACTACTTTAGTGGTTGGTAATTGACATTTACCTACAACTTTATAATAGATAATCATCTCATTTCCCTCAAAAGGAGCAAAGATGTTGGTTTCTATGATTCATTCCAACAAAACTGGCTCTTTTGAGGTTTATTTTTCACTTCTTTAAGGTATATTGCCATTCAAATAGAAAAATCGTTTATGTATGGGCTTTATTTCTTATTCTCCCTCGGTATATGAGGGTTAAATCTATCTTTTCAATTTAATTTTATGTTTTGAAGCATATTTTATACAATCTTCACAATATTTCTGAAATTTACCTTTAGGATTAAATCTTTTTCTACATTTTCTTTTCATTTTTTATAGTTCCAGTTTAACCCATTTAACCCATTTAACCCATTTAACCAGTTTAACCAATTTAACTAATCCTGCATGCAGGATTGCTTAAACTGCTTAAATGGGTTATAGCTTTTGGGGTTAAACTGCTTAAATGTCCAATCGCAGTAGTAACAAAATGCCTATTTTTGACCATTTTTTCTTAAAATTTCCTCAAATTTTGGAAAAGTAATTTTATGAATTCCATTTGAAACAATCTCACTTAAGTAATAATACTCGGTTTCTCTACCCCCACCATCTTCTTTTAATTCTGTTTTTATTAATCCATAAGATGCTAATTGACTTAAATTTTTATACATTGCAGGAACACTTAAGAAATTACCCATCATAGACCTCAATTTTGTAGCACTCACAACAAAATCCTCATCTTCATCTGTTTTTTTCTCTAAAAACTCCATAATTCTTCTTTGATTTCTTGTGAGAGAAACCATATATTTATTTGAAGCAATTTTTTCCATAATTTCAGTAGCAATTTCATAATCTTGCTTTTCTGCAACAATTATGTCTGGAGATTTCCATTTTCTTTGAAATTGATGTAAAACAGCAGAAGATTTAATTAAATCTAAAAATCTTGGAAATTTGGTTCTCATCATAACACTTTCAGGAGGAAATAATAAGTATAAACTATCTGCATAAGGAATAACAACCCTTAATCTTTTTAAATGAGATAATGCTTTTTTAATATCCAAATCAAGTTCAGGAGATAATCCTTTCTTTGCATACTCACAATGTCTTTTCATTATTTCTCTTGTTTGATTTACACTTTCATCCAGATTAACTATTTCAAATCTTCTTGTTAATTCCGCGTTAGGAGTAGAATTTGCAGTGGTTGTTATTATTACTGGTTTTCCATCAATAGAGATTTCTATTGCTCTTTGGTTTTTTACAATAGTTGCTTCACTCCCACTACTACACATTACCTTAAAAACTTCTGAATTTAAGACCCCTTCACTTATATCTTCTGTGTAAAATACCTTTCCATCCCATGTCCATTCAGGTTCAAATTTGGAATTATGCCAGTAAGTAAAAACTGTTGGAGAAATTCTTGTTTTTTTAATATATTGTTCATTTGGAATTATATCTAATGTTTTTGAAGTTACATAATCTTTTCCAGTTCCTGCCTCATCATTAATTAAAAGATTGTAAGAAGCAATTTGAGAATTTATAACCAATCTACCATTAGAACATAAAAATATTGTTTTTCTTGCAGGAATTTCCCTAACTATTTTCTTGTCTAATTCATCAACAGTTATTTTTTCAAATAAATTAACATCCTCAAGAATTTTTAAATGTTTATTTTTTATTTTTGTTGTATCAAGATATTCTTTATATGTTTCTTTCACTGGATTTTGAAAGTATATCTCTTCTTTTATAGTTTCTAAATAAACCCTATAATCTTTTTTGAATGCCCAATCAGGATGCTTATTAAAATTTTCTTCATGGTTTTCTATCTCTTTTTTAATAGCACCCCACATTCCAGAATATTTCTTTTTAAGTTCATTCTTATCTTCTTCTGAAACATAGATTTCTTTTTTATTCTGTTTTATCATTATCACTCTCTTTTAAATTTAGATATTCTTTAATTTTAGATTTATAGGGTGATTTATTACCTAATAAATCATATAAATTTTTTAGATTAAGATTTGATTTACCTTCCTTAATATCTTTC
>CAYZJM010000055.1:0-3679 GCA_964479015.1 Candidatus Woesearchaeota archaeon | reverse complement strand
TTCTAATTTTTCAAAATTATGTCTATAAATGGATTCTAACTCTCTTTTATGAATATCAATAGCATTACTTAATTTCATATATCTCTCATACAACTTTCCTTTTAATTCTTCAATAAGTTTATTAATATCAACCTCATTCTTTATCTTATCATTAATTTTTGTTTCATATTCTAATCTTATTTTACTTAACATATCATCTTCAACACCCTCTATTCTATTTTCAATTCTTCTTTTAACAGCCCCAAACTTATTTTGTATGTTATTATTAGCATTTGTTTCAATTTCATTAGTTATCTTTTCAATATCTAAACTGTTCTTTATTGTATCTGTTATGTTTTCAGAAACCTCTTCTTTAATCTCATTAACAATCTTCTCCTCAAACTCATTCTTTATCTCTCCCTTAAGATTATTTTTCATAAAATTAATTTCTTTTTGTGTGTTTTCTAAACTCTCTTCACATTCCCTCCCAACCATTCTCATACTTGCAACCTTAGAATTCATTTCACTAATTTTTTCATTAACTGCTTCGGTTATTTGGTTTAAATCACTTCTGTAATCTTCGGCAAGATATTTTTTATATTTCTCATATGCTTCATGATAAGGAATTATATCTATATTGCTTCCTATACCTATATTTTTTAAATCCCCCTTAAACAACCATGAAATAGAATTTCCAGATTTAGTTTTTTCAAATGTTCTTAAATCAGTTTTTTCATTAGTTTGAGATGAAAGTTGTATCTCAATAATTATTCCTCTTCTAAATAGAGGGTGTGTTTTTTTAAATGTAATAATTAAATCTGAAATCTTCTTAGTCATAGTATCTCTTTTTTCGATAAAAATATTATCAACATCTAAATCTTTAACATAATAATCATAACCATTACAAGATAATTTAATCTTATTTTCAGAAAGTAAAGTATATATCTTATCCTTGAGTTTTTTATGTTCTTCACCTTCTCCATAAGAAGACCAACTTTTAGCAACATCATCAACCATCATAAAATGTGCAGATTTTCCATCACTACTTTTCTTTCTGTAAACTACTCTAACATCTCTATCTCCCACCTCATTTTTATTCCTAATATCTCTTAAAGTAGAAATAAAATCTTCTCTTTCTCTACCTATCCATTCAGGGTCTTTATGCAATTTGTGGATACTTACTTTTTTTCTTGTATCTTTGTGTATTGCTAAAAAACTCATTCTCTATCCTCCTTCTTTAAATATTGTTGTAGAATCATAATGTCTTTAGTAAAAACATAAATCTTGCCTAACTTATCCTCATCCATTAACCAAACATTATCTTTTAATTTAGAAGTAATAAAGCCATTAAGAAATGTCTTGTCATAATATTCTATATGGACTTTAACTTTATTATCCATAAAGAAATTCAACTTTTCATTCATTATCATACTTATTCCTAAATCAATCCTATTTAAATATGTTTCTAACTACTTTTAAATTACAATTATTTATTAAGATATGTTTAAGTAAAACGAAAGGTTTAAATACTACCTTTCATTAAATAAATCATGGCAAGAAAAAGAACAATAAGAAATTATCCAACTTCAGGATGGGTAGTTAGATTGTTAAAACAAGACATAGAAGATTTAGGAATCGAAGATGGTGATGAAATAGATTTAGAAGATGTAGTTATTCATAAAACTAAAAAAGGAGATAAAGGAAAATGAATGACCAAGGTATTGAAGATATAGGGGAGGATATACAGGATGAATTAATAAGACTAAGGAAAGAATTTAAGAAAAATGACTAAAAAACAAATACAAAAACACGAAGAAGAATATATCCATATAAAAAAAAGTAGTTTTTTACCTTTATTGGGAACTATACTTTTTTCTCTATTAGCTTATTTAAATCTAAAATTAATAAATTGGGAAACTATAAAATATACTTTTACTTGTGAAGAATGTTCAGATTTGGTTGTTTCAGACTTAATTAACATTTACCCTATACTCGGAGAATATGTTTTGATTAGTTTGATTGCCATTTCAATTACAGCAATAATAAAAGGAGGATACAATAAATTAAAAAGTTTTGAAGAAGAAGGCTTAATCTTTGGCTTAATCTTTGGCTTAATCGGTGGCTTAATCAGTGGCTTAATCCTTGGCTTAATCGGTGTCTTAATCCTTGGCTTAATCTTTGGCTTAATCGGTGGCTTAATCATTGGCTTAATCATTGGCTTAATCTTTGGCTTAATCGGTGGCTTAATCAGTGGCTTAATCATTGGCTTAAGGGTGGAGTTCAATTAAAATGAAACAAAAAGTAAAATTCAAAGACCTAAGTGGATGGCTAAAAGTATTAGTAGTCTGGGGTTTCATAAACCTTGGATATTTAGCTTTCCTGTTAATATTAGGTTTTATAATAGGAATCACATCATACTGATTCTTGTTTCACGACAGGGATTTTGATAGCATAGTTTGGGGGTTTCAAACTTCTCTTTGTCCTCCCAAACTTCATACTCAAAAATGATAACAATAAAAATGTATGAAAATGAATGGCAAATTCAGATAGGAGATGAGATTTGGCAATTTGAAAATCTAAAAGAACTAAGGAAAAATCTGGATGTTATTTTAGAATTAAAAGAAAAACATGGAAGATTACACTATGGTAACTAAAAGAGAAATGAGGTTATTAGATGCTAAAGAAAAAATAAGAAATATAATCACACAAAACCTATGTGAGAATGGTAAAGAGTGGTTTTATCATTTGTGTAGTACTCAAGATAGAATAAACAAGGAACTAAAAAAGAGTGATGACAATGGAAAATCCAAATAAATGTCCATTCAATGATAAATATGGTAGATGTCAATTCCGAGGAAATGGAGGTGAAGAATGTATGGTAAAAAATCATAAGAAATGTCATAGATACTTATATCATATAAAAAAATACAATGAGGAAAGAAAATGAGTAGTGGTTGGATAAATACAATATTTTTAATTTTAGGAATTGTATTAGGATACTTATTTAGATGGGGATTAGAATTAAAGAATCAGACTAATTTAAATTTTGAAGGAGGTTATAAAAATGACTTATAAAGAAGTGAATCCAAATCTTTGGAATTACGAGAAAGAAGGCGACCAAATAGAGGGAGTCTTGGTAAAGACAGAAGATAATGTCGGTGTAAATAAGTCTACTATCTACACCTTAGAAACAGAACCAGGAACTTTCATTGGTATTTGGGGTTCAACAGTTTTAGACCAAAGAATGAGCCTTGTTAATGAGGGCGAGAAAGTAAGAATAACTTACAAAGGTCTAAGTGAAAAGAAAGCAGGAAAGAACCCTGCAAAGATTTTTAAGGTTGAAGTAGATAAACCTCAAGAATAAAAATGTTAACAGAGGTGTTTATAGGAACAGCAATAGCAGTTAATTGTTTATTTTTTATATTGCTTTCCTATATCATCTACAAAATAATTAAGGAAGCTTAGAAAATGAATAAAACATTAAGACAATTTTCACTATATTTGGCAAGAATGTGGAATAATAATAAGATTAATCTGCATGAAGTTAGTATAATAAACAAATGGATACAAAAATTTGAAGAGGAACAAGAAAATCAATAAAACATTAAAAGATGAAAGAAAAGATTTTGAACCATTAGGCAAAAATATGGGTTATTGGTATAGAGAGGAAGCTGTCCAAAAATACATTAAAAAATTAAAA
>CAYZJM010000054.1:0-5764 GCA_964479015.1 Candidatus Woesearchaeota archaeon | reverse complement strand
ATCGGAGAGATATTTTATACTAGTATGCAAGCTGCACCAGCAGTTTTGCCTAGTGTTTTTAAAAAAAAGAATATCCCTTGTTTGATACCTTTAGCTATTGACCAAGATCCTCATTTTAGAGTTGCAAGAGATGTTTATGCAAAACTAGGTTTTTATAAACCTGCAATAATTCATTCGGTATTCCTTCCTTCACTTGTGGGTTCAAAAGGAAAGATGAGTACATCAGAATCAAGCACTGCAATTCTTACTACAGACACCCCTAAAGAAGTAGAGAGAAAAATAAAAAGATACGCTTTTTCAGGAGGGAAAGATACTCTCCAAGAACATAGGGAGAAAGGAGGAAATCCAGATATTGACGTTTCTTTCCAATATCTAAGGATGTTATTTGAACCTGATGATAAAAAACTTCAAAAGATTTATGATGATTATAAATCAGGAAAAATGCTTACTTCAGAATTAAAAGAAATTTTGATTGATAAGATAAACTTTTTTTTAAAAGAACATCAAAAAAAGAGAGAAGAAGCAAAGAAAAAAATAGACAAATTTCTATTAAAAATATAAATTTTTTGATTTAAAGGCAATTATATTGTTGAAATAATTCTTAATTAATTTTATAAAGTTGGCTTTTTAATTAGATTTATGAAAATATTAAGTTTACACTGTGATTATATAAATTTTAAACCATTAAAGAAGGCGCTTAAAAGTATTCCTTCACTTTCAGAAGAACAAAAAGAAGGAAAAGAGATAAAAGAGCCTTTAGTGGTGATGGTTGCTGTTGAAAAAGGCGATAAAAATATAACAAAAGTATCAAAAGAGCTTGAAAAAAGCATAAAAAAATTATCAGAACAATTAAATGTTAAAAAAGTAGTTCTTTACCCTTATGCACATCTCTCTTCTAATTTAGGGAATCCTGATGTTGCTTCAGGGGTTTTAGATGAAACAAAAAAACTTCTTGAAAAGTCAGGATTTGAGGTTTATAATGCTCCTTTTGGGTATTATAAAGAGTTTGAATTAAAAGTAAAAGGGCACCCTCTTTCAGAATTGAGCAAGGAAATAAAAACAGAAGAAAGTGATTCTGATGCTTCAGAAAACAAAGAAAATTATGATCCTAAACAATTGTTAAGAGAGATTTCAAAATCAAAATTAGATACTTCTAAATTGAAAAGTAATGACCATAGGATTATTGGACATGAGATGGATTTGTTTAGTTTTAATGATGTTGCTCCTGGGATGGTTTTTTGGCATAATAATGGTTTGATAATTTATAATGAGTTATTAAAATACTGGAGAGAGAAACATCGTCAAGAAAATTATGAAGAGATAAAAACTCCTCAGATAATGGATTCAAAATTATGGAAAGTTTCTGGACATTGGGACAAGTATAAAGAAAATAATTTTAAGACAGATTATGAAAAGAGAGATTTTTTGGTTAAACCAATGAATTGTCCTGGAGGGATGTTAGTTTATAAGAGTTCTCCGAGATCTTACAAAGACTTCCCATTAAGAATCGGAGAAATTGGAGTAGTTCATAGGTGTGAATTAAGTGGTGTTTTAGCAGGATTGTTTAGAGTAATACAATTTACTCAAGATGATGCACACTTATTTTGTACAGATGAAAAACAGACAAAAAAAGAGATATCTGGAATCATAAGAATGGTTAAACAATTTTATGAGAAATTTAATCTTAAATTTAGCCATATAGAACTATCAACTCGTCCTGAAAAAAGGATAGGAAGTGAAAAACAGTGGGATGATTCCGAAAGGATTCTTGAAGAAGTTTTAAAAGAAGAAAAAGTGAATTATAAGATTAATGAAGGAGATGGTGCATTCTATGGGCCAAAGATAGATTTTCATTTAAAAGATTCTTTAAACAGGACATGGCAGTGTTCAACAATACAACTTGATTTTGCATTACCTGAAAGATTTTCATTAGAGTATACTGATAAAGACAATTCTAGAAACCGCCCGATAGTTATTCATAGAGTTATTTATGGAGCTATTGAAAGATTTATTGGTATTCTTTTAGAGTCTACTAATGGGAGGTTACCAACATGGCTTTCTCCTGTTCAGATAAGTGTTTTATCATTTACTGACAGAAATATAAAATATGCAGAAAAGGTTGTGAATCAAATAAAAGAAAAAATCCCAGAGGTAAGGATTAATTCAGATTTTAGAACAACAACAATTCCTTCAAAAGTGAAAGATGCTGAAAAATTAAGAGTCCCTTATGTGATTGTTGTAGGCGATAAAGAAGAAAAAGAAGGCACTCTTGCTATAAGATTTAGAGGAAATAAAAAAATAAGTTCTCAAAAAATAGATGATTTCATCTCTCATTTAGATGAAGAGATAAAACTTAGAAAATGAATCTTCAGTTTTATATTCAAAAGATAAAAGATTCAGAATTGTTTAAAGATTTTATTAAAGAAAATCCAGAAGCATTTATTTGTTCAGGCTTTTTTGTGATAGATAAACAAGGAATTGATAATAAACAGCATATTGATTACTTCATTCCTAGTCAGAGAAAAATTTATAGTTTTCAGATAGAAGATGAAATTAAAAAGGTTCCTTTAGAAACCATTAGTAAAGAAAACCCATTAAAGATTTCTCTTGATTATGATATTGATTTTGATAAAATAGAAGATATGATTTTTAAAGAGATGGTAAAAAAGGGCATAAAGAATAAAGTGCAAAAAATAATTTTATCTCTTCAAAAACTTGAAAAGAAAGATTTTCTTATAGGGACTGTATTTATTTCAGGAATGGGGATAATAAAAACAAATATAGATATAAAGGAAAATAAAATTACAGATTTTGAAAAGAAATCTTTTTTTAATATGGTCAAGGTTATTGGGAATAAGAAAAAAGATTAGATTGTTAGTGGATTAATCTTTTGCCCAATATTTCTAAAATTTTTTTATTAGGAATTTTTATTCAAAGGATTTTTTATTCAAGATAAGTTCATTCAATGATGTTTTTATTCATCAGTTTTGATGGCTTTTTAACAATAAAGACGATATTCCTTTCAGGGATAAATCTTTCTTTTATTTTGAATCCAACTTCCTTGAAGAGTCTATGGATTTCTTCTTCATCATATAGATAATGGTATCTCTTTCCTTTGTTTCTCCAACCCATATAAATTTCTTTTGGCTTGTTTTTAAACCAAGAAGAGTTTTTGTTCCAGACACTTACCATAACTTCGCGGTTTGGCTTCATAACTCTAAATATTTCTTTAACAACATTCTCTCTTTTTTCTTTTTTAGGTATTGAATGTAAAACAGAAACGAAAATTCCTGCATCAAAAAAATTATCAGTAAAAGAAGTTTTTTCTAAATCATTTACATAGAATTTTGATTCAATATCTCGTTTTTTGGCTTTCTTTTTAGCTAAATCAATCATCTTTTCTGAAAAATCAATTAAATACAGCTTTTTTTGTTTATTTAAATCTTTTATTAAATATCTCCCAGAACCACTTCCAAAATCAGCGATGTTTCCTTCACTATCTTTTAAGAAATCGATAATTCTTTTTTCAGGATTATTTCTAAATTTATCCCATTCAGAAGCAATCTTATTCCATACCTCTTTCTGATTTTCTTTTAGATTTTCTTCTTGATTTTGTGATTCTTCTTCGTTTTTTCTTCGTTTTTCTCCTTGATTTTCCCTTTGATTTTCTTCTTTAGAGTTGTTTTTCATAAAGAGACAATTTCTAAAAGATTTAAAAGAGTTTCTAAGTTTATTATTTTCATGAAAGAAGTCAATAAAAAAATAAGAAAGCCTGTTAGGACTATTTCAGGAGTTACCCCTTTAGCAGTGGTGCTTCCTCCAAAAAAATGTGACCATGGGAATTGTTTATACTGTCCTGGGGGAGATCATGTACCTCAAAGTTATACAGAGAAAAGCCCCGCAGTTATGAGGGCTATGGCTTTAGAATTTGACCCTTCCAAACAAGTGGAGAATAGACTTTATGTATTAAACAAAATGGGGCATCCTACTGATAAAATTGAAGTAATAATTCTTGGGGGAACGTTTCTTCAGTATAATTTAGATTATCAATATAATTTTATAAAGAAAATTTATGACTCTTTAAATGGAGAAGAATCTCAGGATTTAGAAAGTGCAAAAAAGTTAAATGAAACTTCAAAACATAGATGTGTCGCTATGTGTGTAGAAAACCGTCCGGATAATTGTTCTAAAAAGGAAATTGAAAGAATGCTTCAATTTGGGGTAACAAGAGTTGAAATTGGTGTTCAGATGCCTGATGATGAGATTTACAAAAAAACAAATAGGGGCCATTCTGTAAATGATGTGATTGAAGCTACAAAGAGGTTAAAAAATGCAGGATTTAAATTAGGATATCATATAATGCCAGGACAACCTTATAGCAATCCAAAGAGAGATATGGAATTGTTTAAGAAAATTTTTGATGAAGATTGTTTTCGTCCAGATCAGCTTAAACTTTATCCTTGTCAGATTATGAAACATTCTCCATTAGAAAAAGTGTATAAAAAGATTGGGTTTAAACCATATTCAGAAGAAGAAACAAAAGATATTCTTGTTAAGATGATGCTTTTGGTTCCAGAGTATTGTAGAGTAATGAGGGTTGTAAGAGAATTTCCTAAAGAGACTCTTGTTGAAGGGTTAAAAAGATTAGATTTGAGAAAAAGTGTTGAAGAAGCATTAATTGAATCAGGAAAAGAGATTAGTGAGATTAGAATGAGAGAAGTGGGGTTCCATAAACAGGATTTAGATAAAAAAGTCAGATTAAAAGTTACAGAGTATAATTCGAGCGATGGAAAAGAGTATTTTATTCAGTTTGTTAATAAGGATAACTTTCTATTTGGTTTGTTAAGGTTGAGAATTTATGATGATAAAGCAGTAATAAGAGAGGTTCATGTTTATGGGCAGGCAGTCAAGATTGGTGAAAAAGGGGAAGATTCTCAACATATAGGTCTTGGAAAACTCTTAATTAAAGAAGCAGAAAAGATTGTTAAAGAAAATAAGATTAATGAACTTTCAATAATCTCAGGAGTGGGTGTTAGAGAGTATTATAGAAAGTTAGGTTATTATCTTGATGAAAATAAGATTTATATGATAAAATCGATATGATGAAATTTATATGATAAAAACGTTAGATAGAATAGGCGTGATAAAATTTGATTTTTTTAGAAAATCCTAAATGTTTTTCAATATTCTAATGTCTTAAAAGAACTCTGAGCCAAAAGTCTACATCCTCCCGCGAACCATAACAAAAGAATATTAAATTGATATTAAGAGGATAATTATGTAAATTTAAATAATCGTTCGTAATCCTTATGATCCATCCAATCAAGAATAACTGCGATAAGTTCAACTTCATCTTTACCAACAGAGTACAAAAATCTCCAATCTTTTCTTAGATTATAAACCCAAAGATTATCTATTCCGTATTCTTGAATTAATTCTTTTGGGATCGGTCTTCTCCAGTTCTTCAAAAGTTTTCTTTAATTCTACATCAATAAAATTTATTTTGCATTCCATCTTAATTCTGGTCTGTTTTTGAATCTTTTTACAAATTCGGGGTTCCAGATATATACAACATAACCTTCTTTGTCGTAAACTATTTTATAGATACTCTCTAAATATTCCATTATCACTTGAAATGTTTGTCTCATTACCTTTTTTGGAAGTTTATTAAACAATTCTGTTTTTTTGTACTCTCCTGAGTTTTTATCTATAAATTTTTTTGAGTTGCAGTTATCTATTTAATGAGTGTCTGCCTAATCAATGT
>CAYZJM010000053.1:0-6017 GCA_964479015.1 Candidatus Woesearchaeota archaeon | reverse complement strand
TTTTCTTTTCTATCTTTTCTTGAATAAAGCATATTTGGTAATACGAAGGTTAAACTTTCTGCAGAAGCACTTAATAATAAATCTTTCAAAAGCATCAGCTCAACCCACCAGACCTGAGGATTTTTAGTTGAATCCTGGATAAAATAAATATCTTTTTTTCTTACGTTTTCAGGTACATGGATATCCATTTCGTTATTTCTAAAAAACTTGATAGAAACCTCTTTTAAAGGAACTTCTATATCTTTTTCTTTTCTTAAATAATCCTGAATTTTTTTAGCAAACTCCCATGCATTAGAATTTTTATCCGCAAGAAGGATAGCATTTTCCATATTATAAGTTAGATTTACCCATTTAAAATAATTATGGTGCAGGTATAGGATTATTAGAAGGGATATATGAATAAGCAATAAGAAAATGCAACAACAAACAATAGAAAAAATAATTTCAGAGATAAAGGAATATGAAATGTTTATTAGAGAAAGATTTGAAAACCAAAATAGATAATATTAAAGCTAGCCTTTCCACTCTTTTATTCTTCCATGTTTAATATCATTCAAGCTTCTTTTGATCTTATTATAAATCTCTTCATCTACTTTCTTAATCACAATAGCATCATCTGATTTTTCTAAAACAAGTATGGAATTATCATCTATACCTAAATCTTTTCTTATTTTTCTAGGAATAACTAACTGTCCTTTTGAACTTATTTTTATCATTTCCATTATGTAAGAATGTAAGATTTTCTTACTTTTAAATATTTCTACTATCCACAGAGGTAACTATTAATTTTACAAATCCTTAAGAATATGATTTTATTTATAATAAAAGAATGAAAATCCGTGATATGCCTGATTCATCCAAACCTAGAGAAAGATTTCTTAAATATGGGAAAGAAGCCTTGAGTGATTCTGAGTTGATGGCAATAATTCTTAGAACAGGAATACCAAATGAAAATGTTGTTCAGGTGTCTGATAGATTAATCAAAGAACATGGGCTTGACAAACTTTTTGATTGTTCACTAAAAGAATTGCAAGAAATTAAGGGCATTGGTCAGAGTAAAGCAATGCAGATTCTAGCAATATCTGAATTGGGAAAGAGATATTCTCAATCAAAGAATCCAATAACAAAAATCACCCAAGCCAAAGATGTTTATAACTATTTTAAGTCTGATTTAGAAAATGAAAAACAAGAGAATTTTTATATTTTATTGTTAAATAGTAAGAATCATATAATAAAAAAAGAGTTTATAACAAGAGGAGTTTTAGATGCTTCAATAGTTCATCCAAGAGAAATCTTTAGGCCTGCAATAAAAAATTCAGCAGCAAAAATAATTCTTATACATAATCATCCAAGCGGTGATCCTCAGCCAAGCCAGGAAGATTTAGATATAACAAGAAATCTTATCGAGATAGGAAAAAAGATTGACATAAAAGTCTTAGATCATGTTATTATTGGAAACAGCAGTTGGTGGAGTTGGGTTGAGAAGGGCTAGTTTAAAAAAATTTTAATTTTTTATAAAAATAAAAAATAAATCTTAAAATCTCTTTAAAAAATAGAAAAAATACAATATAAAAATTTGATGGCTATTGAATCCTGATTTGATTATCCCTCAAAAATTTGATAGTTCTAAAATGAATTATTACAGACACATTAAAGACAAAAAAAGATATTTATTGGTTGGAGTTAAATATTTAAATGGAAAAGAGTTTATTATAACAGCTTTTATGGTTAGAGGTATACTGAGAAGATGAAACAAAAAAAATTAGAGCTATATTATGATATGGAAGCAGATATATTGGAGATAACTATAGGTGAGCCTTCTTCATGTTATTTTGATGAGGTTGGAGATGACCTTTTTGAAGCGCATGATGAAAAAACAGGTGAATTAAAAGGCTACAAAGTATTTAACTTTCTCAAAAGGGGAGGGTTTAACGAACTAAAAAAAATAAAAATCTCCCTTCCTGCCGGTGTTGATATCCTAAGCTAATCTTTTTTACTCTAATTTACTTCTTTAGTTGTTCATATATTGAATTATTAATACAAAAAAAGGAAAGAAGAAAAATGATTCCATAACTGAATAAAAAATTATAATATGCGTCCAAAATGAGGGTTTTAAATTATTGTACTTTTTTATCGTCTGTAAGGCATGTTTCCAAAATGAGTATCTTTTTCTATAATTGCGCGCAAAAGAAAGATTTATACATTTTTAGGAAATTCGATTCATGTTTAACAAAGATAATCAAAAGTAAACCAAATTCAAAGAAGATTCATTAATATAAAAGTCTTAGATCATGTTATTATTGGAAACAGCAGTTGGTGGAGTTGGGTTGAGAATTCAAAAACTCTTTAAATTATGATTCTGTAGTAAAAACATGAATAAAAAACAACTTACAGAAGCAGATATAAGAACTAAGTTTATTCTCCCCGCAATAGAAAAATCTGGTTGGGATAAGAATAAACAAATTAGAGAAGAAGTTTATTTTACAGATGGAAGAATATATATTTATGGAGATGTAACTAAAAGAGGGAATCCAAAAAAAGCAGATTATGTTATTTATTATAAAAATGATATCCCTATTGGGGTAGTTGAAGCAAAAGATAATAAACACTCAATAGATTCAGGATTACAACAAGCAGTAAACTATGCAGAAACTCTTGATGTCCCTTTTGCATTTAGTTCTAACGGGGACGGTTTTATTATGCAGGATCTAAAAACAGGAGAAAACAAAGAAATTTCTTTGGATGAATTTCCAACTCCAGAAGGACTTTGGGAAAAATATAAGGAGTATAAAGGAATAAATGAAAAAATAGAGGATTTGATTACTGCTGATTATTATTTTGAAAAAGACTGGAAACATCCAAGATATTATCAGAGAATTGCTGTAAATAGAATTGTTGAAGCAATTGCTAAAGAAAAAAACAGATTGCTTATTGTAATGGCAACCGGAACAGGAAAAACTTATACTGCTTTTCAAGTCATATGGAGGTTAAGAGAAAAATGGAGACCAAAAGGCAGAACTCCAAGAGTTTTATACCTTGCAGACAGAGAAGTTCTAATTGATGATCCTATTAGTAAAGATTTAAAGCCCTTGAAAAATAAAGGTGTTTTAACAAGAATTAAAAAAAGAAAAGCAGATAAAGCATATGAAGTCTACATGGCTCTTTATCAAGGGATTTCTGGAACTGATGAAACTAAGAATATCTATAAAAAATTCTCAAAAGACTTTTTCGATTTGATTATTGTTGATGAATGCCACAGAGGGAGTGCAAAAGCAAATTCTGCATGGCGTGAAGTTTTGGAATACTTTTCAGATTCTGTTCAAATTGGGATGACTGCAACACCAAAAGAAACGGCAAATGTTTCAAATATTGATTATTTTGGAGAACCTGTTTATACTTACTCATTAAAACAAGGAATTGAAGATGGATTCTTAGCTCCTTACAGAGTCATTAAAATTGCAATTGACAAAGATGTTCATGGCTATAGGCCTAAAAAAGGGGAAAAGGATAAGTATGGAGAAGAAATTCCTGATGCTAATTATACAAATAGAGAATTTGATAGAAATTTAGTTATTGACGAAAGAACAAAAGTTGTTGCAAAAAAAGTTTCTGAATTTCTAAAAAACACTAATAGAATGGATAAGACAATTATTTTTTGTGTTGATCAAGAACACGCAGCAAGAATGGCTCGTGCTCTAATAAATGAAAATAAAGATTTCTGGACAAAAAATAAGGAATATATAACAAGGATAACTAGCGATGATAAGTTAAGAAAAAGTCAGCTTGATAATTTTATGGACCCTTCTTTAAAATATCCTGCTATTGTAACAACTTCAAAGCTTTTAACTACTGGAGTTGATGTTCAAACCTGTAAACTTATAGTCCTCGATGCTCAGATTCAATCAATGACAGAATTTAAGCAAATCATAGGAAGAGGAACAAGAATTAATCAAGAATATAATAAAACAAATTTTACAATAATGGATTTTAGAAATGTAACAAATAAATTTGCAGACCCAGATTTCGATGGCGAACCAGTGCAAATAATGAAATTTAAAGGGGATGAAGAAATAAATCCTGAAGAAATTAAGGAAAAAGAAGCTCTGGAATTGCAAAATAAGCCAGATATAAATATCTATGACACAGAAGAAAAACCAAGAAAATATTATGTTAGAGAAGCAAATGTAAACGTTTTAAATCAGGCAGAACAATATCTTGATCCTTCAGGAAAATTAATTACAGAAAAAATAACAGATTACACAAAGAAAACAGTTAAAGAAGAGTACAGAACACTTAATGAGTTCCTTCAAAAATGGGATATCCTTGATCAAAAAAGAGCTCTAATTGAAGAGCTTCAACAAAAAGGGATAATATTTGATGCATTAAGGGAAACAGTCCCAAATGGAAAAGAATACGATCCTTTTGACCTTATTCTGCATGTTGCATATGGTAAAAAACCAAAAACACGAAGTGAGAGAGCAAAAAAAGTAAAACAAGATTCTTATTTTGATAAATACGGAAAACAGGCAAGAGAAGTTATAGAAGCTCTACTAAATAAATACACTGATGAAGGTATAGAGAATTTAGAAGATGCTGAAGTTTTAAGAGTTGATCCATTGAGAAACTTTGGAAGGCCATTAGAAATAATGAAACTTTTCGGAGGGAAAAAAGGTTATCAAAAGGTTATAAAAGAAATAGAGGATAGGTTATATGGAGTGAACATAGCAAGGAAGAAAAAATAAATCACATATTTTGTAAGTATTTTATCTCTGGAAGTTTTTTGTATTTCTTTTTAAGAGCATAATGATTATGAACTTCTTCAATTAATTCCTTATTCCAATCATTTTTATCTGCAGTAATAATAACCAATTCCTTGTTTTGATGTTCCTGGATAGCAGAAGCAATTGTTTTAGCGTCTGAATCATTTTTTATTACACTCCCTAAATTAAGAAAATCTTTTAGATGACTTTGCAGCTCAAAGTCAATTTCTCCAACAGGAATTACAAATTCATCAATATATCTCTGGAAAAATTCATTTATTTGTTGTTCTAGATATAAAAATATTCTTTCAATCTTATCAATAGAATTAATTGTTTCAAAATTTTTAAAAATTGTTAAAAGTTTAACTACTTTTTTCTTATCTCTGGAAGTTAAGTTTTTTGCCTCTTTGGATGAATATAAGGAATAAGATTTATCTTTCAGGGATTTTAAGACTTCTCTATAAGCAATTTTCTGTCTCCTTAACCATTTTGGAATATCAACTTCTTTAATATAATAACATAATAAAAAAATACTTTCTTCTTTTTCCTTAACAAAAATTAGTGTTTTTTTATTTAAGTCTGGACGATCGCCCTCTCCGATATAATAAAGAACAATGCACATATCCAAAAACCATCTCATTCTTCATTTGCTCCCTCTAAGAATATATTTAATATCTTTTTATCTTTTTCATCTAATTCTATTTTTTTCAGACTTAGAGATTTTTTGTAATCTAAGAGATTGTCTAGTTTATCTTGTAATTCACAATAATATGTTTTAGTTTTATTATTTCTAAGAAACTTAAAAATCTCTAAGAAATTTTTATCAATATACTTTTCAATATCTTCAAAGAAAAATTCTGTTGTTAGTGTCTGCCATAAAGAATCAAAAGTGTCAAGAATTTCTTTGAGATACCTTTCCTTGTCTTCCTCCTTAGCATCTATAAACTCGGTGGATTTCAAAATAAAATTAATAGCCCCAATAAATTCGTGATAATATTCAAATAGCTGAGAGTAGTTTTCTTCAGTAGGGAACTTCAAAAGGATTTCATTAAATAATTGGATTAATTGTTCAGCATTCTCAAATTTACTTTTTGATATCAAATAAGAAACCTTATCGCTTAGATCAAATATTTTCATTTCTGGGTGCAAGGGAGATTCATATTGTTTTCTCTTTTCTAGCCATGCAATATTTGAATGTTCTTTTATTTCCTTATCAATTACATCGTCAGAAAGATTTATATTCGTTATATCATAGAT
>CAYZJM010000052.1:0-6028 GCA_964479015.1 Candidatus Woesearchaeota archaeon | reverse complement strand
AACTTATAAAATTTTGAATAAAAAAAGGGCAAAATAATGCGTAAAGAAATGAGAGAAAAAAAGGAAGCTCAGATTCGTGAACAACGAATTGCTGAACTTTCTGCAAGAAACGAAAATGCCGATCGTTTATATGAAAAATGGGCAAAGAAACCTGGTATTGGTGATGGACTTGATACTCTTCGTGAAAAAGATGAAGCCAAAGCTCGTGCTATTTCTATTATACTTGAAAATGAAGAGAACCACCTTTCCAAGCTGACTGAAACTCAGATTTCAAATGCTTTTTCTACTACTCCTGAAAATGTACTTCGAGTTGTTCGTCTTGGTTATCCTAATAGTGTTCGTGGAGAGTTGTTTTTAGAATGGGCAATGGAAACTGCTCGTGACAGTATTTATTACCTGTCTCCTGTTTATGCTTCTGCAAAAAGAGGTTCTACAGCTGGTAATGTAACTCATGAAAGTGATGTTTATCGTTATGCTTCTGAGATTGAATCTGAAAGTCTTGGTACTGGAGATAGTTCCACTACGAATTTTACCATGACTCTGGCAAATCCTCCTTTGAGACCTTATACTGTTAAATTGCTGGTTGGAAACACTCCAGTTGCTACTGATGATGGTTCTGGTAATATTGTTGGTTCTACTATTGATACTGGTTCTGTAAATTACAATGATGGTTCTATAGATGTAACTTTTAAGACTGCTCCTGATGCTTCTACTTCTTTAACAATTGAATACAACTATGATTCAGAAGTTGCTGATCAGTATACTGATCTTGGTTCTATTGAACTTCAGCTTCGTGATTATCAGTTTAGAGTAAAACCTTTTCCTCTGTATGTATCTTGGAGTAAGATGACTGAGCTTCTGATTAATACTACTTTGAATATTGATGCTGAAGATGCTCTGATTCGTGGTGCTGCTGATGAATTAAAGAAATCTCTTGATTTCCATGCTATCCGGATGGGTTGGCAGGTTGCAAAGGGTCATACCCCTGTAACTTTTGATATCCAGGGTGCTGTTGGTGAATCTGAGATTGATCGTATGTCAGCTTTTAACAAAGCTATTGATGGAGCAAATGATAAGATGTATGATCTGCTTCAGCGTGGTGGCGTTTCTAAACTGGTTGGTGGACCAAGTGCTGTATCTCAGATTAAGCTTCATAAACGGTTTGATGGTTCTAATCGTCAGCCACGTGTTGGTGCTTATCGTGAAGGTTCGTTAGATGGTATTGATATCTATAAGGTGCCTTCTAGTATTATTCCTACTGATGAGATCATGGCTATCTTTAAGAATGAACAGAACGCTGAGGATGTATCAATTGCTTTTGGAAGTTTGATTCCTTTATATAAGACTCAAACTCTTGAGTACAAAGAATTCTATTCTGAAACTGGTCTGTCCTTCTTTGGTGATTCTAAGGTTCTTCAACCTAATTATATCCAAAGAATTAAATTAGAGAACCTGTAAAAAGTTCCTAACTCCTCCATTTTGCTCCTCTATTAATTTAGAGGAGCTTTTTTTATAAGATTTTATTAAAAAAGAGTATAATATAAGTAGGATGAAAGACTGGAAATTCTTAGAAAAAGAAATACAACCTTATTTTACAAAAACAGGAAAGCTCAATCCCAGATTAAATAGAGATTCTATTTTTTATAAAATGAAATTAGAATTCCCTTGGATAGAATCTCTTAAAGAAGCAAAATATTGTGTTGATAATAGAATTGAAAAAATTCCTTTTTGTGAGATTTGTTTTGGGATTTCATTTTTTGATGGAAAGACCTATTTAAAATATTGTAAATATCATAGAGATATTTTTATAAAAAAGGAAAGAGATAGAAAAATATCAGAAACAAAAAAGAAAAATTATTCCTTTGGTAAAACTAAACAATGGGCAAAAGGAAAAACTAAAGAAACAGATCCTAGATTAAAAGAATTAGGAAAAAAGCAATCTAAAACAAAAAAGAAAAAATTTAAAAATGGAGAATTGATATCTTGGAATAAAGGGAAGACTAAAGAAGATTCAGAAGGAATGAAAAGAGTTTCAGAATCTGTTTCAAAAAGAAAAAAAGGAAAATTAACTGAAAATGAATATAAACATATACTAGAGATGTCTCAAAATAATATTGGTAGAGATGTAACTGAAGAAGAAAAAGACAAACAAAGACAAACAAATTTAAACAAATATGGTGTATCTTCTTATTTATCTATTGTTTATAAAGATGGATTAAAGGCAATTAAAGAAAAATATAATGGTTCAGCTTTTTTGGGTTCAGAGGAATGGAAAAAGAAGAAAGATTTATATTTTGAAAAAATGAGAAAAACAAATCTAGAAAAGTATGGAACAGAAAGTGTACTTTCAAATAAAGAAATACAAAATAAAATTCAAGAAACAAAAAGAAAAAATCATTCTTTCAGTTCTTCCAAAATTGAGAAAAAATCTATTGAATATCTAAAAGAAAAAATAAAAGAGGTTTATGTTCAATATAAAGATAAGAGATATCCTTTTAATTGTGATATTTATTTACCAAAGTATGATTTATTTATAGAGTTAAACTATCACTGGACTCATGGAAATGAACCATTTATAAATTCAGAAGAACAACAGAAAGTTCTTGAATTGTGGAAAGAAAAAGCAAAAGAATCAAATTTTTATAAAATAGCAGTAGAGGTCTGGACTAAAAAAGATGTTAACAAATTTATTACTGCAGAGGAAAATAATTTAAATTATAAAGTATTTTATTTTGAAAAAGATTTTTATGAATTTGTTAATTCCCTGGAACAAGAAGATTTAGAAATAAAATATAAACCAATAGAGTATACTTTCAATGAAGAAAAACTAAAAAAGGAATTTCATAATTTATTAAATGATTATAAATCCTATAATTCAAGAAAAAAATATACTGATTTAGTTCTTCCTTTTGTTTGGGAGTTATTTTATAAAAAAGAGTTGGAATTATGGAAAGATAGTTCTATTAGAAAAAAGCTTATTCAAAATAGAATTTCATATTTACATAAAAGAGAGGAAGAACTATCTGATAATGAACTTTTAAAAGGATTTTCTAGATCAGGAATATATAAAGGGTATTCTTCTTTTTCTCCTTTAGTTATAAAGTCTTTTATAAGAGATTTTAAGATTTCTTCTGTTTATGATCCCTGTGGAGGATGGGGACAAAGATTGATGGGTTCTTGGGATATAGAGTATTGGTACAATGATTACAATTTTTATCTTGTGCAAAAAATAAAAGATCTTTTTGATTATTACAACAACCTATTTCCTAAAGAAAAAGAAATAAATTTTTCTTGTAGGGATGCTTCTACTTTTGTTCCAGATAAAAAATTTGATGCAGTTTTTACTTGCCCTCCTTATTATAAAACTGAAGATTATATGTTTCCAGGAGATTCTTCAAAGGGAATAGATTATAAAGAATGGCTTAATATTTGGTGGAGAGGAGTGATTAAAAGTAGTAGAGAAGTATCTTCTATATTTGCTTTTGTTGTGTCAAAAAAATATTTAGAAGATATGAAAAATATAATTGAACAAGAGGGATTCTATTTAAAAGAAAAAATATTAGTTTCTTCTAAAAAGAAGAACCATTTAAATATATCAGCAGAAGAATATCTATTAATTTTTATGAACTATTAATACATAATAAAAAGTTTAAGGAGTTTTTAATCTATGAGAAAAGTATTGTTGGGATTTATTATTTTATTTTGTAGTGTTTCTTTATTTGCAGTAGATCCTGTATCTGTAACATTAAAAGGAACAGTACCAGGGGTAGCAAGTTTAGATTTATCTACAGAAGCAGTTGTATCTAATCTAGATTTCAGTGATAATTATACTGAAAGTGATTTACTTATTGGGACTTTAACAGAAAGAACTAATAACAAACAAGGTTATACAGTGGAATTGGAATCTACAAATGGTTTCGCTTTTTATAATGCCACAGTGAATGAAAGTTTTGTCTATACTCTAAAATATAATGGAGATCAAATTTCTTTAGATGCTTCTAATAAATCTACTATAACTGATGTAAATTCAAAAACAACAGGAACAGGTGTTGAAAAAGAAATTAGAATTTCATATACTGTAGATTTTGTTTCTCCAGAACTGTATGAAGATACACTTACTTTTACAATGATTCTAAAATAAATAAAAAAAGAGGTATAATATAAATATATATGGATGAAATAACTTACTCTGAAATAGAGATTCATACTTCTGTTGAATCTCTATTATTTGAATGTGGAGCATCTCAAATAAGTGATAAAGGAGATTATATCTCTTTTTCTTCTCCTTTTCATGAAGATAAAAACCCATCTATGGTATTGTATAAAGACACTTTAATGTGTATTGATTTTTCTTATGATTATAAGAAACATCTTAATAGTTTTGTTTATGATACATTAGAAATTAGTTTATGGAAATTTCTTGGTGTAAGTAGATCTGAAAGACTAGAAAATATTTATTTTAAAAGCAAAACTGAAAAGAAAAGATATCAAAATTTTGATAATGATACATATCACCTTTTTGTAAAAGGTGGAAAAATAGAATATGATCTTTTTGAACAAGAGGATATAAGGGAATATGTAGAGAGTAGATTTATAGATAGAGAATTTGCAGAAGAATTTAAAATTGGTTATACAAGAGGTTCTTTTATTTATAGAACATCTTCTTCAAATCCCAATAAACATTCTTTAAAAGGTACTCCATTTTTTAACAGACTTTGTATTCCTATTATAGAAAAAGGAGAAATTTTTTCTTTGGAAGGAAGAGATATAACAAAACAATCTGAAAGAAAATGTATTTATCCTAAAGGTTGTAGAACATCTACTTTGTTTAATATAGATAATCTTTCTAAAGAAGATCCTTTAATTCTTGTAGAAGGAATTATGGATATTCCAAGAGTTTGGAAATTTATAACAAAAAATATTACTACTGTTTTTGGTATTCAATTGACATATAGACAAAAAGAATTATTATTAGAGTTTGAAGATGTTATTCTTTTGCCTGATAAAGATGGTGGTGGAGAACAATTTATTAAAATATTTGACAAATTTTATGATAAAAAATATAGAATTGCAGAACTTCCTTTTGGAGATCCTGGAGATAGTGGACTTTCTATTAGGGAGATAGAAGATTCTATTGTAAATTCAAAAGATTCTATAGAATATTTTTTAGAAAAATCTGAATTAATTTCAAAAACAGAGTTAGATAGTCATTATTTTTCTTTCTAGATTTACTATTACTTATATAGAGAGGAACACATGACTATAAATGATAAAGACTATTATGAAATTCTTTCAGAAATTGGTTATCCCGTTGTAACAGAGGATGATTTAGAATTTACAAAGACACAAATTCAAGATTATTTTATTGAACCTGCTTTAAGAGAATTCTTTATTTGGTTTCCTAAAAAATTAACTCAGAATCAGTATATTACATCTACTTTTGAAGTTGATTTTCCTAATGAAGATGTCTATGGTCTTTTAGATGCAAGAATAAATACTTCTGTTACTGCTGAAGGAGCAACTGCTTCACCTTTTATAAATCAATTAAATTTTAGAACTGGTGGATTTTCTTCTAATATGTATGGAACTCGAAATGATTATGGTGTAAATGAAGCAAAGTATTTGGAGAAAGCTTTAAATCAATCCCAGCAAGCGTATGTAAGAGCACAGCGAATAGATGTTGATGAAATTAATAGAGCGGTATCTGGGTATACAAATGTTTCTGGAGAACTTCTTCTGATTTGGGCACAAAAATCTGATAACTTTAGTGAAGTTCCTTTTAGAAGAAAAACAGAAGTAATTGAACTAGCAAAATCAAAAGTATTAAAAGGATTTGCAATGTTGAGAAGTCAATTAGATTCTGATGTTGGTGTTTCTTTTAATTCCCAAGATTTTATGTCTAGAGCAGATGATTTAGAAGAAAAAGTTTTAAGAAAATGGAAATCCATGAGCAAAGTAGCAATAATAAGGAATTAAATACATGAGAAAAATTAGTTCAGATATCATAGAAGAAAAGTCCTTAAAAGAG
>CAYZJM010000051.1:0-6078 GCA_964479015.1 Candidatus Woesearchaeota archaeon | reverse complement strand
ACTAAAAAAATGGATGAAAAAGATTCCAGGGGAGCTTTAGTTTCCCTTATTGATATAAGGGGCAGAGCTTTGTCCACATATTTAAACTCTCAAAACCAAGATGGAAGATTAATAACTAAATTTTTAGATCATCAGTTAAGTATGGGTTATCCTGTTATGCCAAGAGTAACTGAAGAATTAAGAATGTCCTACTTACCAGGATCTCATCTAGAATGGCCCAAAACAGACAACTCAATGGAATTTTCAGAAGAATATGAAATTTTTGAACATCAAAATAAAGGAAACTCTTATGAAAAAAATCTATCAGGAAACGTTAATGCAATTTTAGGGAAAATGTTTGGAAGAAAAGAGATAAAACAAGGTGAAGGAGTACTCATCATCGCGCCTACCCAACATCAAATAGAAGTTATAAAAAGTCAAAAAATACCTTTTTCAAAAAAATTTAAATTAAATTTTCAAGTGAATCCTAATTTAGATGGAATGGATATTAAAAAGATAAAATGAGAATCTCAAAACAAATTTTTTCTTCATCTATGAAGAAGCCAGAAAAATTTCCAAATGCAAAGACTTCAAAACTATTAGAAGATGGCACTTTCACTTATTTTAGAGACCCGGGGGTTCCTTTTTATCTTCCAGTTGGAAGAAAGATTCTAAATAACTTGCAAGGAATTTTATTAAAAGAAGCCGAAAGATTAGGGATGAGTCATATAGAGATCCCTGCAATAATGAGAGATGAAGTCTTAGAAGAAGGTGAAGAAATTGTAGATACATTCAATGAAAGGATTATTCGGTTATCTAATAAGAGTCTTGAAGGTTACCATTTATTCACCACTCCTGAACCAATGTTATTAGATCTTGCAAGCGCTTCACCAATTTCACATAATCAACTCCCAATAAGGATGATATATAACACAGATGTTGTTAGAGGTGTACAAAAACCAAAAGGTATGCTAAAAGGGAGACAATTTAAAACATTTATGGGAACATCCTTAGATAAAGATCAGAAATCTTTAGAAGAGTCTCTTGAATTGTTTGGGAAATTAAGTGATAATGTTTTTGAAAGGTTAGGAATTGATGTTTATAAGAGAAGAAATCAGGGAGGCATTAATATAGAACATTTTTATTTTGGATCTGAAGGAGATAATCTCCCAATGCCCGAATTAGACCCCGAGAATAGAGTAAAGGCAATGAGTTTAGCAATGGCTTATCATTATAATCCCAACAAAAAAGTTAAAGCAAAATTTAAGAATCGGCAAAATAAAAATTCAAGAGTTCTTTATGGAACATATGGATTAGGAACTCAAAGAGCATTTTATGCATTATTCGATTCACACAAAGATGAAAAAGGATTTGATTTACCTTCAGATATTTCTCCGTTTAAATATTCAATAATCCCCTTAAGTAAAAAAGATCAAAAAGATGCAGAAAAGATTTATCACGAGCTAAATACCTCTGCAGTTTTAGATGATAGAATGGGTCTATTACTAGGAGATAGAGCATCCTTTTCAGATTATGTTGGAATCCCTTGGAAAATAATTATTGGAAATTCAGAATATACCCTTAGAAATAGAAAAGGGACTGAAGAAAAAAGGTATAAGGATATATCAAGATTAATAAATAACATCTACGAGATTAATGTAAACCCTAAATAGTTTAAAATAAATTAATTAAAACACAATTCTACCACCCCCAACCCTAACAAAAGATCTATGACGCTTATCCATAATTGAATACAATAGATCTCAATAGAATTTCTTTTAACACTATTCCTTTAAAATAATGTTATAAGATTCTAAAGACCTTGGGGATTTATTTTCAAAAAATTATATAAAAAATATCTATTAACTAAAAATCTGGGAAGATTTTTGAAGATTAAGCAATAAAAAATTTATTTTCTTTACTATCAATTTCTACTTCAGCTCCTAACGGGATTGTTATTTGAGGGTCTGTATGGCCAATATCTGCCCCAAACAGAATTGGGAAATTATAATCTTTTGTATTATCCAATATAATCTCCTTGAATTTTTCAGTTTCCTCATCAGAATATCTAAAAGGTCTTCCAACAATCAATCCATTTATATTTTTTAATACCCCTGTAAGTTCTAAATCTGCCAGTTGTGCATCAACTTCTGCTAAAGGTTTCCCTTTCATAAACTCCTCTCCTTCTGGGAGTTCAATAAATAAAATTTTATTCTTATGATCTGGCCAATATTCAGTTCCTAAAAGATGGGTTATTGAATGCAGACACCCTCCAATTATCTTCCCCTTAGCTTGTCCATTTCTTAACCATTGATATCCCTTATTTTTATTTAGTTTTCTAGGTCTTTCAAGATCCTTTTTTTGTCCCCAATCAAGAACTTCATCTGTCCATTCCTTAGAAGGTTCTATTTTCCCAATTTTTCCCTCAACAAATGCCTTATTTAAGTATTTAATAGTGTAATCAAAAGGTTTTGGAAATTCTCCTAGTTGGGTCAATGCACAAGGACCATAAAAAGAAACAAAATTACATTTTTTGCTAATAGCATAATGAAGAACACTTATGTCTGAGTAACCACAGAATATCTTCGGATTTTTATTTATTTTTTCAAAATCTAAATATTTTAAAGTTTTATTTATCGTATTCCCTCCAATTTCACAAATTATCGCCTTTACTTCTTTATCTAAAAAAGCATCCATTATATCCTTAGCTCTTTCTATTGCGGGGGCAGATTCCCAATCATTAATTTTTCTTGTACATGGAAATTCTTTAACTTTATACCCTTGAGATTCTAAATATTTTATTGCATTGTTTAATCTATGAGGAAATATTGCTGCAAGTCCTGCAGAAGGAGCAATTATTGCTATTGTATCCCCTTTCTTCAATAGTTCTGGATACGTTTTTTCCATAACCTATTAATACAAAAAAGGTTTTATAAGTCTTATCTTAACCCCCTTTGTTATTACAAAAAAGAAAAGTATATATTCAAATTCTTGTAAGTTTAGACTTAAAAGAAGAGATCAAAAGGCATTAAAAAAGATTAAAAGATATTAATGAGTATTAAAAAGACTAGGAAACCGTTCTTAACCTGTATCGCACATCAAATTAATCCAAAGATCTTTAGGCATATAATCATTAGGAAAATGAAGCATCTCTCTCAGTTCACTCTTATTTGGTTGATTCCAATTCATTCTTTCATAAAATGCACTAACATACTCTTTTTGGTCTGATTCTGTAGGCGTTAAAGTGCCTCTATAATTAAAAATAGCATCTCTCATTGTCCCTACAAAAAGTTCTTTTTGCAATTGTCTAAAATCTTGTAATTTTTTTGTATCTTTAGAGTTTAAAAGCACCTCTCTAAAGTTTGGATTAAAAGGAAAGTAAATATCCATACATTCATCCACATCAATCAAGTATAGATTTTTCCCATCAAATACCTTATCATCAAAATCTGTGAACCCTTCTTTCCTGTACCCTGATAAACATAGATTAGCTAGCATCTCTGCATCTTGTTTTATTATTTCTTCGCGATTATCTTCAAGAACCTCATCAGGATGTTTTCCTGGAACCTCTTCTAAAAATAAGAATTCTTCCATTGGAGATTCATAATGGCCCACAACTCTTGGGACCTTTACTCCTAGATTTCTAATATTTAATGTTGTTTCCATCTCTGTTTTTGAGGTTGTTCTAGAAATTCCTGCAATAGGAGTTAATCTATATGATGGCTTACTAGACTCAAAATACCTGCTCAATGAAAAGTCTTCACCTTTTGCATAAATTTTTATTTCTCCTTGATTGCTCTCAACAGGAAATGTAAATAACGGTCTTTTATTAAATCCTTTAGATTTTTCAACTGGTCTCGCATTTTGTTCAAAATTTTCTGGAAGAAACTGCTCAAAAGGAACCTCTGAAAATTCATGATTTACTTTTAATTCAGCTCTTGTACCAACCTTAAAATGTTTCCATTCGTATGGTTTTCCAATTATTTTTTCTAGATTTTTACTCACATGCTCTTTAATCCAAAGGCCTCTTAATTTAGAAAATTTTCCTCTATAAAGAAAAACATTCTTACTTAGCTCTCTAAAATCTTGTTCTTTTACTGGGGGGAAATTTATTCCTACTAAAGAACTACCTAAAGAATCATTATTTAACATTTGACCAAGAATCTGTAGCTCTTCTAACCAAGCTTGTGGATTTTGCCCTATCTTTTCAAGAACTCTTTCATCTCCATACTCTTCCACAAAATGTAAAAGGTCCTTTCTTGAATTAACCCTATGATAATCAAATTTTACTTCTTCCATTCTAAATCTTCAGAATTAAGCGTCTGAGGCACTAACACCTCATAAGATTAGGCTTCTTCTAACTTTTAAATTTTTGGTTTTCAATAGCTTTATTATGGTGCTCTTAAAAACTACCCAAAAAATCTTATAAGAATAAGCCCTATCAATCCTGCAGTTAGAATATAAATTAAAAAAGGAACAAAAACCAATCTCAAAATTGATGTTTCTTTATCTTTTAATTTCACTGTTGCTTGTGCTGCAACAATATTTGTTAATGCAATCATATTCCCTATTCCTGCTCCAACTAATTGCAATGCAAGAATTATCGAAGAATTATATCCTAAAAAATTAGCTGCACTACTTTGAAAGTTTCCAAATAATACATTTGAAACAGTAGCACTTCCTGCAATAAAAGAGCCAAACGCACCAATTAAAGGAGATATTAATGGCAAGAGGGGGATTTTAATCAAAACAGCTACAGTTTCAAGCATACTTTCCATCCCAGAAGTATTATTGCCCGAATAAATCATAATTTGAGATACACTCACTAAAAAGAAAATTGTAATAAAAGGAGCTAATAATTTAAAAAAAGCCTCTTTAGCACTTGAAGAGACCATAGAAAATTTCACTTTATAAATTAGAGAAGTAAACAAAATTGCAAAAAGAAAAGCAAAACCTGGATTGAATAGATTAAGTGAATGGCTTATCTTCCCAAATAAATCTATATCATAAGAAGGAAGGGTAAACTTACCCACCACAAGAAATAACACTAAAAAAATGTAAGGTAAAATTGAGTGTTTAATCCCTCTAATCCCATTAATCCCTTTAATCTCTTTAGAATCCCCCTTTTTATTTTTTGAATTTTTATTCTTTAAATTTTTATTCTTTAAATTTTTATTATTCACCTCTTTTTCATTTATCCTCTTTGATTTATTTACCATTATATTCTTTGGAACAAGGAATCCTTTTTTTGTTGTAAGAGTTATAATTAACATTCCAAAAAGAGGACCAATAAGTGAAGGAAATTCCTGCCCTACAAAAGTTAAAAGAAAATAAGGAATCGTAAAACACAATCCTGCATATATTGAAAATGGAACCATCTCTAAAATGTCTTTAAATTTCCACCTCTTTTCTGAAATTACAACAATACTAACTAACATAAGAGGAACTAAAATACCTGCAAACAAATTAATAAGTCCTGCATAAAAAGGCACCCCCTCTATTATTAAACCTGAAAAACCAATTCTTATAGGTGTTCCAACAGCCCCAAAAGCAACAGCTGTTGTATTTCCAATAAGAGAAACAGCCACCGCAGTAATTGCATTAAACCCTATCCCAACAAGTAATGGAGCAACAATAGCCGCAGGAGTTCCAAACCCTGCTGTTCCTTCAATAAAACTCCCAAAAAACCATACAAGCAAGATTGTCTGAATTCTTTTATCTGGGGAAATTGAATTAAGAAAATTCTTTATATTATCAAGTAACCCTGTTGATTTTAAAAATTCTAAAAAGAAGATTGCCCCAAAAATTATTATGATTATGTCAAATGCAACTAAAAATCCTTTTGAGATAGAAGAAATCAAATAAACAAGAGTAATCCTCCAGATAAATAAAGCTAAAAAAGCAGTAAAAATGAAAACAAGAGGGGAAGAAAAATATAGCGGTTTTTTAAATAAAAAAAGTAAAACTAGTATCAATACAATAGGGGACAAAGCTAGAAACACCTCCCATGCCATAAAAGTATAAGAATTTCTCTATTTATAAATTTTATAAATTTCTTTAATTTGATAAAAAAGATTTTCATAAGGATTATAAAAGATG
>CAYZJM010000050.1:0-6380 GCA_964479015.1 Candidatus Woesearchaeota archaeon | reverse complement strand
TGAAATCTTTGCAGATTCTATTAGCTAAACTTGTCTTCCCCGCGTTAGGAGGTCCATAAAATCCTAACCGTATGTCTTTTTTACCCCTAAATAACTTACCTAATACTTTTTTGAAAAAATTCTTTGCTATTTTTATTTGCATATTATAACCTTATATCTTTGATTTATAAATATTTCACTAGTGAAACATATTCTTTTTGAAGAGATTGATTCTTTTTTATTTCTTTTTGAATTTATCCTTAACTCCCGGAAGCCCAATTTCCTTTCCAGCATATTTTTTTAGGATATATGAAACTTGTTCTGAGCTCCATTTGACTTTTCGAAGGTTTTTTTCAATTTCTTTATTACTTATTCCTTTTTTCTTCGCAGAGTGAACATAATTGACAAGGTTATATAATTCATTTTTATTTTTAAACAGATAATCTTCATACTTCTTTTGATACCATTTACCGATTATTATATAGGCAATTATTCCCATTAAGATGATTAATCCAAGGATTAATCCAAATAGAATCCATTTGCTGCCCTCAAAGTCAGCAAATTTAGAAGAATTGTTATTTCCTTTACCTTCTATGAAATCGTCAGAAATTTGATCTAGTGAAGGAGAAATAAATGCAGATAAATCTTCAAGAAGAATGTTTTCAGATGTAGAAAAGACAATTTCTTCAGAATCATCTTCTATCTCTATATATTGATTCCCATCTTCTTCTTCAACATCATTCTTAAAATAAACATCTTCAAGGCCATAAAGGATGAAATAAGAATCCTCTCTATTATCATTATCATCTATACTTATTTCAAAAAAAGATAAAATATCTTCAACATGGTTTTCATATCCTGCTGTGTATTTTTCAAATGTGATTTTAGATTCAATATTTTCTAAATGCCAGGAGATAATTGAAGCAAGGTATTCTTCAGAATAGTTAGAATCATAATCCCCTCCACCAATCTCTTTTAATATATCTAAATCGATGTCCTCTTCTGATGGAATAAATGTTAAAGAAGATATTTCATTAGATTTAACAATTGAAGAAGGAACCTTTACATTTAAAAGATCAGCCATTAAATTTATGTAATCTTGCTCGGACGCAGCAGTTTTATGTTTTTTTTGGAGATCTCCTAGCTCTGTCTGAATCCCATCTAAATCAATCTGTTCTTTTAATCTTTCTTTTTGGAAAGAATCAAGCTTGTTTATTTGGATAGTAATATCATTAAGGGATTGAGTTTTCAATTCTAACAAGGAACCTGTCGCTTTTTTTGGGGTTTTAGCGTTTATTTCAAATGTTTTTGATGAACCAACCCCTCTAGGATTCTCAATACTAACCTTTAGAGAGTATGTTCCAGTTTCATTATAAGTGTGTTTTGTCTTATTTTTGCTTGTTTCTTTTGAACTATTATCCCCAAATTCCCAAAAATAAGTTAAAGAGTCCTTTGACCCAAAAGTATCTACATTTACACTAAACTCTATAGGGTAAGAGGCATGAACAGTTGTAGGAGAGATTGAAATTACTTGAGGAATTTTTTCAATAAAAATAGTCTCATCTTCAAATATGGTAGAGCCTTCAAAGTATAATGAAATATTATGGGCCCCAAAATCCTCAGGGAGAGAGAAATCAGATTCATTCAAATATAATTTTTGAAAATCAGAACTCACTTTTGCAGTATTCTCTTCAATTTCATATATTTTATCTGTTGAAGTGCTAACAGATGTGATAAATTCAACATTTATATCAGATAGGTTTATGTTTTGATTTTTTCCAGAATAAAATTTTATAGGAGCAATACAGCTATTTTCTTCACTACACTTTTTATTGTATTTGTTTGAAAGGTATTCATCAATTTGATTACTTATCTCATAAGGAGCTCCATAATTTTCTAACTCATCATCATTTAGGAAAAAACTTCCAATTTCTTTAAATTTCCCAGATTTAACGAACAAGTCAAAGTCAATTAAATCTTCATCATCTATTTCAGAGTATCCGCAAGAATCTTCTTTTTCATATTTTATCTCATATCCCCCATCCCCCGTATCTTCACTTATGCATACGTAATAATCACCTTTTTTGTTGACCCTAAAATCAAAACCTTCATCGTTCTTTGGTATGCATTCTATTTCTCCACCTTCTGAGATATCTTCAATTTTGCAAATGCCTTCATTGTACGGATTTTCCTTACTATAAATTTTCATTTCAAAAGTAGACACTCCTCCTTCTTTTTTAGTAATATCAGCACCTATTTTAACATTTGGAGAAAGATCAAGATTCATTCTTCCACAATAATTATATTTATCAATTTTTGCACTCTTTGTTGATAAATCAGGATCAAAACATCCCTGATTCCCCTCTTTAAAATTACCAGAACTGTTATAGGGCATCCATTCTTCATCTCCATCGCTAAGGATATCTATATACAACTGAGGAGAATAAGATTCTGTTACATCACTTTTGATTTTAACTTCAAAGTCAGTTACACCATCAATATTTTCATCAAACTTAAATCCAAGTATTTTTTCCTCATATGCTGCAAGATTAAGTTCCTTAAAAGTATCACCAGAATCACTCACAGAGTAATCAGATTCACAATCTAATGGAAAACATTGGTTTTCATAACCTTCATTTTCATTTATTAAATCAATTATTTTTGTTGAATCTCCTTCAGAGGTGTTGATTAATGAACCAACAGGAGATTTTTGTAAACTAATATTTATCCATCCAGAAAGGGGGTTCCCCGGGGCATAAGATTTTATAATTGAGTGAGAAGGTTCTCCAATTTCAAAAAAATCTGCAGATATAAACCCGGCAGAAAAAACCAGTATTATGAAAATTAAAAAAAATTTCATCCCTTTTTCCATGCAGATAAGAATTCTTTTTATTTTATAAATGTTGCTTCGATGTTCTTTTATTTAATATCCTTTTATCAATGAGATATAAAAATTAAAATTATAAAAACTGTTGAAAAACAGAAATTATTTAAACAATTTCATTGTTGACATTTTGAGGCGATAGCACCTCAAGATGCTTAATTCTTGAAAAAACAAAATGGAGCAAGTTCAAACACAAGCCCCTAAAACAAAAAACCTCTTAGATTCTTCTAACCAATTTTATCGGGATTTACTTGGATATAAACCAGAACAAACATCTCTACAACAAATTCCTGAAAATCAATGGGATAAATTTACCGAACAAAGGGGATTAAACTCAAATTCTTCAGGAATTTATCTGCTAAGAAATCAAACAGCAGTCATAAGAAATCAAAATCCATTAAGTTTATTTCATGAATACTTTGGGCATGGACTTTATTGTGAACAAAATTTAACAGGAAGAAAATTAGTTGATTTAGAAAAAAGATTATTAGAAGAAGAAAAACAAGAATTTTCTTCTAGAAGATTTAATTTAGAAGATTTACAAAGGTTTAGACAAGGTAATCAAACATTTCAAGAATTAGAAAATTTCAGACAGGAAAATTTAGGAAAATACGAGCTGTTTGCAATTTGGACAGAATATCTTCTTTCGGGACAAAACAACTCAAGAGAAGATTTTGAAAGAAAATATGATTCTTTATCAAGACAACACAGAGAAGAAATTGATAATATAATCAACTTTAATGAAACCTTCGGAAATTTAGCTACGTTTTATGCTCAAGGAATGGCAAGAAAGACAACTCCAGAGAGAGTTAGGAAATTGTTGGAAGATGTTTACAAAGATAAACTAAAAGATGTAAGATTCGCTTTACTTTATGGCTCAAAAAAAGAATTTAGCGATATTGATGTTTTTATGGTTGGAGATAATCCCCAAGAATTTCATTCTAATTTTCTTGACACAAAAATGCAATCTTTAAGGGACTTGCAAAAAGGAATAAAAGATTTTGATGTTAGGATTATTATTCCTTTAATTAATGGGAAATTTATTTTAGGCGATAGAAATTATTTTGAACAATCTAGACAAAGGATTTTATCACAACCAATTTCAGAAGATGCAATAAAACATAATTTGAAATGGTCTTCTCGTATGCAGAGATTAAGAGATGAAAATTTAGAAGATGATTTCTTGAAGAATAAGTTTGAGGGGTATTCTCAAACTTATTTAGCAAATGCCTTAGCATTAAGACAAGGGATAAGATTATTTACAAAAGCGGATTTACTTTCATACTCAAAACGAGCGTCAGCAGAGGATGACAAACCACTGCAATCACAAGGAGGTACTGAAAAGAATGCAACTTGAACAAACTTTAGGAATGTATCAACCAATACAAACACAAAGAACTCAAGAAAGACAACAAACTTATTTTGTTGTAGGAGATTTGGAATCTTTGAGTGCGAGTGCTTTGTATGGCAAAGGGGATAGCGAAGGTAATTTTAAATTCACTAAAGACGGATTAGTTATTCCGATTAGGGGTTTAGATATTCCTCTACACGAGACATACAGAATAGACCGTGATGGAAATGTATCAAACGGGCACAGTACAGTAAACTTGCCGAATGAAGGAAAAGTTTATATGCCATATGGGTCTGGAAAACCTTCAATTAAAAGTGGCTCTTAATTGATAAGATGGAATCAATGTATATGACTGCAATAGGAACAATGGATGAAAATAGGCATTACTATATCTTGGTTAAAGAACCATTAGTTGAAAAACCCCTAAATGAGATAATGGAGAAAATTGGTTCAGATCCTCTGTACTATGGTGAGGGAAATTCCCCAGCCGAGTATGAAAATCATGTAGAGAGAATAATTTCTGGAAAATATGATATAGATATAGTTTACACTGCAAATCGCATTGTTTTAATCGTAAGAGCTCCAAAAGAACAACAAGAGAATTTCAAGAATCTAATGTTGGCATATAGCAAACTTGAGGAATAATTTTTATTTTTTTCTTTATTTTTATTTTTTTAAAATGCGTACATCAGATTAGTTGCCCCATGAAAATTAATTTTAACTCTGCAAAGTTTTCTCAAATTTTTGCAATTTATTTTAACATTCTGAAGATGTTAGAAAATAGTTTCCATTAGGTTTTTTTACAAGACCAAAGACTCTTTTTCCTTCGTTTCCTTCACAATTTACACTATCTCCGAAGGACATTTCTTCGTCCATTAGTCTCACATTCAAATCTTCACAAGGAAACTCTGGGCAGCCTTCAACACCTATTTCAGGCATTTTTTGAGAAAGATAATAACAGGTTACTCCTTTATATGTTGAGCTGCCTACATTTATTTCTAAACCTCTTTTACAAAAATCACTAGGATAACCTTTTGAACAGTATTCTGAGCATTTTTCTATGATTTCACTATTTGCGTCTTTTCTTCCTAATAAAGGTAATTCATTATCTAAAGAAAAAAACAGAGATGCAATTACCCCTAAAACGACAATAGTGATAATAGAGATGACAATTATCTTCTTTGAACCTCTTTTCTTTTTCATTTTATTATATCTTTTCTTATTTAGATTCTTAAACTTATAAACTTTCTGAATATTATCTTACTTTTTTGATTTGGACCCTGTTTTTTTCTTTTTTGATAATGTAGCAATAAAGTAGGTTAAAGTGATTATAACTATAACAGCAATCATATTATAGATTCCAAAGAAAGGAAGTTCTACTTGTGCAGGGCACTCAACTGTTTTTTCTCCCCCATTAACACATTTTATACAATCTTGATTTCCCTCGCAATTCTCTTCATTAGTTATTTCCTCTTCTTCTGGAGTTTCCCATACTCCTTCCCAAGAGACTGATAAGAATGGATCTCCTTCTGCACAATCCCCTTCTATAGACTCATCATCTGCTTTACATTTTCCTGATTCTCTTGTAGGAGGATTGTAATCAGGATCATCAGGATCGTAATCCGGGTCGTCAGGATCATATTTTGGATCATCGGGATAATCGGGGTCATCAGGATCAATTTCCTCAGAAAAATGATTTTCATTTGTACATTTTCCTTCTTCTGTATCCCATGCACATTCGCAAGAGTCTGCGCCTTCTAAACAATCAGGATTTACTTCACAAGAGTCTATATTACATGCGTCTTCTCCGTAAGGGGTATATTCAGAACAGGTTGAGATGGTTCTATCAGGGCATTCAAGAGGTTCTGTTATTGTTAGGATGCCGCTTATTTCTTTTTGTTCTGTTGTGGTTCCTTCTACTTCTGCAATAAAGTAATAATCATTATTTTCTTCAGGCCTATATGTTGATTCCCATTCTAATGTAAGTGGAGAAGAACTTCCAAAGTCTTCGTACATAGCATCTCCTAATTGATTATCATCAGAGTCATAGATTCTAAAAGAAATTTCGGTACTGGCTTCACAACTACTTCCGTAAACAATCATATCAACTCCAGCACCACCAGGGGTTTCTAAGACCCCCCAATCAGCACTTTCAAGATTACAACT
>CAYZJM010000049.1:0-6498 GCA_964479015.1 Candidatus Woesearchaeota archaeon | reverse complement strand
CGATATTCCTATCATTAGTGAAACCAAAACTTGCCTTTACGGTTGAAAAATTAATTTTTTTGGCAAACTTTATTGCTATAGGATATAAGATCCCTGAATGTTTAGTATCTACTATAAAATGTGTTTTTTTAGGGTCAAATCCAAGAGCAATAACATCAAGCATATTTTCATAAGTCCATTTTTGTATCTCCTCATAAGATTTATCCTTAAACAGAAATTTTTCATCATCTGTAAATTGGAAATATAGCTCTACATTGAATTTATCCTGAAGCCATTTAGTAAAAATCCAAGTCCCTAAATGCCCTACATGTATCGGTCCAGAAGGGCCACGACCAGTGTAGATAAAGAACTTATTATTTTTTTCATACTCATCAAGAAGCCAATTTAAATCTCTATTAGAGAAAAAAATCTTTCTTTTTAACATTGGATGCAACTCTCCCGCATTTTTTTTGATTCTCTTTAAAAGTTTTTCATCAATCTCTTTAACCCCAAAATCTTTGATTAGTTTTTTATAATTCACATCTCCTTTCACTTCCCAAGGGTTTACAGAAAAATTTCCTCTTTTCTTCATTCTCATTATAAGTTAAAGTTATTTTTAAATCTTACATAAACTTATCATATATAATAAAAAATAAAATAAAAAAAGCAAAATAGAATAATATTTATAAAGAAGAATCTTCTCTTTTTTCTATCAAAATGAGGAAAAATAAATCATTAATGCTATTTGGGATTTTTGTAGTCTTTTTTGCATCCTTTTTCATATCTTTTGTATCTGGGAGCATAGTTATCAACGAAGAACCAGAGGAGTTATATAACATGGGGGATAATGTAGATGTCTCTTTCAAGCTAATTCCTGAAAAAAATTTAAATTCAGATATTTCTTTTTCTATTTATATTACATGTAATGGGATTGAAACAAATCCAGAAAAATCAGAAGTAGGGGGAATGAAAGCCAAAGAAGTAGAAGAGTTCTCTTCAAAAATTTTTCTCTCCGAAAGGCGTCTTGGAAGAACAACAGGAACTTGTAGCATTAAAGGAGTTCTTGAAGATTCTATTTCAGGAGAGGTTTATGATTCTAAAACTACAGAAAATTTTGAGGTAAGTGACATTATTAATGTTAAAGTACTTTCTGAAGAAAGAGTGTTTAATCCCGGAGAAGTAATGTTAATTGAAGGAGAAGCGATAAAAGAAAATGGGATTGCTCCTGATAGCAGTTTTGTAGAATCTAAGCTCATTAAAGGAGATAATGAAATTAAAACATCTACAAATACTGTAAAAAAAGGATATTTCTCTTTTGAAACACAATTACCTGAAGAACTAGAAGCAGGAAAATATGATATTAAGATACAAGTTTATGAAACTTATAAAGAAAAAAAGACAAACAAAGGGGCTGAAGAATACAGCATTAAAATAAATCAAGTTCCAACAAATCTTGAAATACTTGTTGACAAATCAGAAAAAGAGATAGAGCCAGGGACTAATCTAAAAGCAAAAGCAATTTTGCATGACCAAACAGGAGAACCTATTGAATCCTCTGTCAATTTTACTCTTAAAAAAGAAAAAGAAATTCTAGAAAAAGAAACGATTCCTACAGGAAAAGACTTTACATATTTTGTTGTTTCAAATGAACCCGTATCAAATTGGACTTTAATAGCAGAGTCAGAGGGTTTTGAAACCAAAACTATTTTTAATATAATCGAGAAAGAAAAAGTAAATCTTGAGATAATCAACAGAACATTATTAGCAATTAATGAAGGGAATGTTCCTTATAAAAAAATACTAGATGTGAAAATTGGAAATCAAACTCTCGAATTTAATGTTTCTTTAGGTCTTGGTGAAGAAAAAAAGTACTTGCTAAGTGCTCCTCAAGGTAATTACTCTTTAGAAATCTTTAATGATAAAGGAGAAAGTATGATAAACAACCAAGTAACTCTTACAGGAAAGGCAATAAAGATAGAAGAAGCAAAAGAGAATATATTCAGTTTGATGAATTACCCCTTAATATGGATTTTTATTGTCTTAATTCTTGGTTTTGTGGCATTTTCTATTTTCAAAGGTTCTGGAAAAAGGAGCTTTTTTGGATATGTTGTTCCAAAAAAAGGCAAACCCAAGGTAGTCAAAAAAGATAAAAAAGAGAAACACCCTAAAAATGTTCTGTTAAGCTCTGCCCCTGTAGCTGATTTATCTTTATCCATTCACGGAGACAAACAAAAATCTTCTGTAGTCTGTTTAAATATCAAAAATTTTGAAAAAGTAAACTCAAATAAAGATAAAATAAAAGAAACCCTTCAAGAGTTAGGAGATTTAGCAAAAAAAAGTAAAGCCTCAGTTTATGAGAATCAAGATAAAATATTCTTTATATTCTCCCCATTAAAAACAAAAACTTTCAAAAATGATAAACCTTCAGTACATCTAGCAGAATCCATGAAAAAGATTTTAGTAGAACATAATCGATTATTCAAACAGAACATTGATTTTGGGATATCCATAAACTCTGGAGAGATAATTTCAAAATTAGAAAAAGGTGTTCTAAAGTTTATGGGTCTTGGAGGATTTATAACAGATGCAAAAAGAATATCTTCTTTATCGAAAAATGAGATATATCTAACTGAAAGTGCTAAACAAAGATTAGAATATGAAGCAAAAACAGAAAAGCATACTGAACAAGGAGTAGATTTTTACACCATAAAGGAAATGAGAGACAGAGAACAAAACAGAAAGTTCATAAGCGAATTTATGAAGAGAGTAAAAGAAGAGAAGTAAAAACAGTCTTTTTTTCTTTATAATTAAATATTTTATTTTTAAATGGTATTTTTATTTTAATCTAATCTTCTGATTCATTATCTTTATTATCTTTCTTTAGATTTAGATTCCTTCTAATTCTTTGACTAATCTCTTTATTGCTTTTCTCTTTATCTTGCTTCTTTAATTTATTTTTCTCGTCTTTTTCTTCAGATTCTTTTGATTTACCCAACTTTTTCTCCTTTGACTTTATTTTAGAAATGAACTCTTTTATCTTAAATCCTGCACCAAATAACTTAAACAATAACCCAACTCCAACTAAACTTACTCCTATAATTATCATCCTCACAAAAACAAAGTTTGTTTGATTAAAAAATATAGAAATTATCTCTTTCATCATATTATCTGGAATTATTAAAAAGAGCTTATTTAAACCCAACAAGGGTAGTGATGCAACTATAACTAAAACTCCAATTGTTAATGGAAAATCTCTTTTCCTTTGCATTAAGAAAAAAGCAGGTACAAGAAGGAGTGATGAAAATAACATAGTCTCCTTATATTTTCTTTGTAAATAATCTTTTGTATCTTCGGAAATTAAAAACATAGGACTTTTAGATTCTTCAAAACACTCTGTAATTGTACAGTCATAATCTTGATAGTACATCTTTTCAAAGATCCTCTCAGAAGCTTCACTGACTACAGCATCCACTCCCTTCTCTATGGATTCACAAGAGATATCCACTTCATAATTTTGGCTAATTGGTAGGTCAAAATCCTTAGTTGAGAAAGAAAGACTATCTTCATTAGTGCAATAAATCTGGGCTACATCTATAATCTGATTTCCAAACTGTCTATCTAATCCCATATCACTTGTTAAATTTTCTACAAAAGGGACTACTTCTTCCTTCAAATTTCCATATTGAAGAGATAAACTAAAGTTTAAAAAAATCCCACTTAACATCATTGATACAAGAAGAAGAACACTCACAATAACAAACAGACTCCCTCTTATAAATCCCATAAAATAATCAAGAATAAATTATTTATAAACTTTTCATTAAACTTTTATTTAATTTTTTACTCTACTTAACCATCTCTTTTATTACATTTCTTTTATTACATCTCTTTTAGAACTACATCCTTTTTAAGACATTTATTCTTTCATCAATAGGAGGATGGGTTCTTCCTACATTTTTTAAAGGATTAGAAAAGAATAAAGGTGCAACGGCCTTATTTACTTTCCTTTCTGGAGAATCTTTTTTTATTTTCTCTAATGCACTTATCAATCCTCCAGGATATCTTGTAAATCTTACAGCAGAAGCATCTGCAACATACTCTCTCTTTCTTGATACTGCCATTTGAACAAGATGGACAATAATCGGTGCAAAAATTGCAAGAACAACTCCAATTAAAATGAATATTCCTTTATTTTTGTCGTTACCCCCCCTAAACCATAAACTCCTTAAAAATACCTGAGAGATTATTGATATCATTCCTACAACAACTGCTACAATTGTGATATACCTTATATCATAATTTCCTATGTGGGACATCTCATGTGCCAAAACTCCTTCAAGCTCTCTCTTTTCTAATTTTTCTAATGCTCCTTCAGTTACACAAATTACAGCATGTTCTGGATCTCTCCCTGAAGCAAATGCGTTTATCTGATTATTTTTCATTATATATAGCTCAGGCATTGGTAACCCACTCGCAATTGTTAACGATTCGACTAAATCATAATATTTTTTATGCTTTATTCTATCTGCTTTTTTCGCGCCCACACTTGAAAGAGCGATTCTATCAGATTTGTAATACCCCATTAGAATATAACTCAACGAAAAAATAATTGCGACAATCATTACAATAAAAAAATACTGGGGAGAAAATGCTTGAGAAACAACATAACCTATTAAAATAAGAACTAAAAATGTAACTAAAAGTAAGAAAAAAGACTTCCTTTTATTTTTTGAAATTTGATCTCTAAAATCTACTCTTTTTTCCATAGAAAAATTTCTCTCTTATTTTATTTGGATAACTCAAGTTTATTTAAATGATTTTAAAGGATATCTTACTAAAATTTAACTTTCACATTCTTTTTTTCAGACTCTGCTATTTGGAGATAATCAAGTGGTTTTCTATTATACATCTTAGCAAACACTCTCCCTGGAAACGTTTTGCATAAATCATTATATCCGAGAATACTATCATTATAAGATTGCCTTGCATAAGCAACTCTATCCTCTGTTGTAGATAATTCTCTCTGGAGTTCAAGGAAATTTTGATTTGCTTTTAAATCAGGATAATTCTCAGCAATTGCAAAAATTGATTTTAATGCCCCTTCTAATTTCTCGTTCGCTTTTACTTTTTTCTCTATTCCCTTAGCGTTCACAAGAGATTTCCTTGCCTCATTAACCTCTTTTATCGCGGCTTTTTCATGTTTCACATACCCTTTAACACTTTCTATTAAATTAGGAATCAAATCTGCCCTTCTCTTTAACTGAACATTTATCTGAGAAAGAGAATTATCAATCCTATTCTTAAGTTTTACAAATCGATTATAATAACCGAGAAAGACAAGTAATACTAATACTGCCAATCCAAGAGTAATCCATATTGATGTCATCATAAAAATTTCAAGAAACTCTGATTTAAAAACCTACCTAAACCTACCTAAATAATACCCATCATCTTAATCAATTAATCTACCATAAAGATACCATAAAGATGCCCTAAAAGGATACTTAAAAATAAATCCCTCTAAAGAATACTCAAAATAACCTCATATAAAAGCAAAAAATTTTATATACTCTAACATCTTAAAGATACTAATTGTATTTCCAATATTTTTTTATTTAAAGCTGTCTAAAGTTTTAAGAGATTTAAGAAATATAAAACCCTAAGAGCAGAAAATGGAATTAAAAAGTGTTTTTAATGAAGGAGAAAAAATCCCTGACAAATATACAGCCTACGGAGAGGATATTAATCCCCCTTTAGAAATAATTGATGTTCCAGGAAATGCCAAAAGTTTAGTTCTCATCTTAGAAGACCCTGATGCTCCAGGAAAAATATGGACTCACTGGATCCTATGGAATATTCCTCCAAAAACAAACAAAATTAAAGAAAATAATTTTCCAGAAAAAGCTAAACAAGGCTTAAATGATTTTGGAAAAACAAGTTATGGAGGCCCCAACCCTCCTTCAGGAACTCATAAATACCTGTTTAAACTTTATGCATTAGACATATTTCTTAATTTAGATGAAGGATCAAAAAAAAATGAGGTTATTGAATCTCTTCAAGGGCATGTCCTTTCTAAAGCCGTCTTAAAAGGAACTTTTTCCAAAAAATAAAAAATCTTCCTAAAAATAAAACCTTAAAAATCTAAATCTGATATAATCATTTCTTTTTTAATCTCTGCCCATCAGGAGTATCTTCTATAATCCATCCCAGGCCATGGAGTTTATCTCTTATCTCATCTGCTTTTTTCCATTCCTTGTTTTTTCTTGCTTTTTCTCTCTCTTTAAGTAATCTTTCACTTTCTGTATCTACCTCTAATTTCTCACACTCTATTTTATCCAATCCTAATCCTAACACTTTATCAAACTGAATCAATAAATTATACTTTTCTAAATCTTTTAATTTCTCATCTCCAATCATCTCCCACATTACTGCCAATGCCTTGGAGGTATTAAGATCATTAAATACGCCTGAATTAAATTTTTCTAAATATCTTTTGCTTTCATCACTATCTTCAATATC
>CAYZJM010000048.1:0-6515 GCA_964479015.1 Candidatus Woesearchaeota archaeon | reverse complement strand
GCTGGCCCAGGAGGTAAATCTGTAGGTCCTTTTTGAACAGAAATATCTTCAGGAGCTTCTTGACCTGCTTTTGCTTTTGCAGGGGTTTTATTTTGAGCAAGTTCCATTGCTAATTCAAAACAGTCTAAATCAGAGAAAAGAAATGCAGTACTATCTCCTATTTTTTCTTTCAAACTTTCTGCAATCTTTTCATCTGCAGAATTTAATGCTCTAAAAATTAAATTTTTCTTTGGGACTTTTATTATCGCTTTCCCTCTTAATTTTTTTACAATCTCTTGAAATTTTGAAGTAGGGATATTCTTAATTGAACAAATCATTATAGTTTGCTTCTTTTTTGATAAATCTGTTAGCTGATTTACTAATTGAATCTTCTTTTCAGGAATTCCTTTTGTTCTTTCTTTAGCAATCATTTTAAATAAATTTTCTTTGGTTTAGACATTGTAAATTTAATTTCAATGTTTTTGATATTATCTTTTCCTCTAGGCAATTTGTGTAAAAGATGATTATAGACAGCCATTACATTTTCAAGAAGGTCTTTATCTTCCATATCTTGTTTACCTATAGAAATTTTTATACTAGCCTCTTTGATTTTTGTTTTAATAGTATGATTGATCTTTTCTTTTAGTTCTTTTATTGAATTTTCATTAACCTCATGCATAATCCCTAATTGAGGAGAAGGCATTTTTCCAGTTGGCCCTAAAACTCTCCCAAAGCTAGTAGCCACCTTTTGCATTAAACTCGCTTGAGACATAAAGAAGTCATATTTTTTAGCTAGCTTTTTTAATTCTTTTTTATCTGAGTATTTATTAAATTCTTGTTCGGTAACACTATCTACTAAATCACTTTTTGAAACTAAAAAAGCGCACACTTTCTTATCTTTTATTTTGTGAGGCAAGTTAATAAAGAGGTTAAAAGAATCTTTTCGAACATCAAACTTTTTTAGATTTACAATTAGGTCAACAGTTTGATTAAACTTTCTCTCTTTATCTTTTTTCAATTCTGATAAAGCATCTTTTAATTTTTTTTCAATTTCTTCCATTTTAAGTTCCTTCTACATAATGCATCATAAAACTAGAAAACAGTTTTATAATGATGTAGTCTACGGTTTAAAAAAAGACAATTGGCAGTTTATAAATCTAATCATTTTCTTGTTCTTGTAGAAGCAGGGGACATATGTCACCTGATTGCACATCATTTTCTTGTTCTATTCTTTGTTTAAAACAATAATTCTTATAAAGAAAGATTTTTTAGAACTTAAATGGAATTAATAGCATTACTCTCTTCTGGGAAAGGAAGTTGGGCCCAAGTATCTGGATTAATGAAATATGGTGAATGGGATAAAACAATCCTTTTAGGAGATGATTTTGGAAAACAGTTCACTTCTGAAAAAGATTTTGAATTTATAAAAGTAAATTTAGATAAAAAGATAAAAGACCTTAAGACAGAATTAATGGAAAAATTTAAAGGAAAAATTGATGGAACAGAAGTAGCACTGACTATTGCTTCAGGAGACGGAAAACAACACATGGCTCTTATCTCTGCACTTCTTAGTCTTCCAGTAGGAATAAGATTTGTAGCTTTAACAAAAGAAGGAATCCTCTATCTATAATGCAATTTTATTTGTAATATCTCTTTTTAGATTTTATTTAGAATATAATTTATTGGTTTTTTTGATAAAATCTAGTTTTCTAACGTTCATTAGTTTAAAGGTTTAAATCAAAAGGTTTAAACAAAAGAAAATATCCAAAAACCCATCACGACGAGTAATAAGAATAAGAAAAAATATGTTGAAAATGAGAAAAACTTCTTTGCTTTATTTTCACTTTTTGTTATTGCAAGTATGGTCAAATAGAAAAATCTTCCCCCATCAAAAATTCCTACCGGAAGCATATTAATCAATGCAACACTGATACTAATTAGCACAATCCACCATAAAAGATGATATAAGAAAATACATACTCCATCAAATTTTGGTTCATAATAGGTATTTGGGTTTCTAAAAGAAAGTGAGTTGGAAATTTTTCCTATTACATCTGATTGCTCTTGTTTTACAAATTGGATCCCCAAAAATGGACGGTTTTCTATTTGAGGATGTTCCCCAAGAGTAATGTCCCTGTTGTAAGGTTCAGAATCTTTTCCAATAAGAGTTAAAGTAACTTTTTCTCCAGGAGAGTATTTATAAAATTCATTTGAGAAATCTTCTCTGTTTTTTATCCCTTTTCCATTAATTTTTAAGATTATGCTTTCTAAGTTAGAATTTATTGCAGGAGAATCATAATACATATAAGCTATAGAATTATCCTGAGAGACAGCTTTAATTCCTACAAATTCATTGTCTTTTGTTTTTATTTCTTGAAGAGCAGTATTTTCATTTATTGATTGGAGGACTTCGGTATAATTAGGGCTAGTTAAAGAAATCCCATTTACTTCTGTTATCGAAGAAATTTCTACTGGTTGATATGCATAACCGTTGTATATAACTCCTGCTGGTAGAAAAGCTAACGAAAAAAACACGGCAAGGATTACAAAAAAGAAAATTGAAGTTAAAAAATTTGCAAATGTCCCTGCAGATAAAATTGTCATCTGATTAAAAATACTGCTTTTAGACATTTGTTTTTCATCTGGTTCTACAAAAGCTGCCAGGAATATTGGTAAGAAAAAAGGAAAAAAACCGAATCCAGTTGTTCTTATCTTTATTTTGTTTTTAGCAGCAAATATACCATGAGCAATTTCATGAGTTATTGCTATTACTGCAATGATTATTATCCAGTATGTGAAATAGAAAGGAGGGAGGAAATTCAATTCAAACATCTGTGGAAGATAAGGAATCAAAGGCATGATAGGAGGAATCTTAATGGCTTGAACAATCTCTTTATGGAAAACATAAATCCAAACAATTCTCCCAATGAGATACAAAACACTCAACATTAAGAGATACCCTATTGTAACTGAGACATAACTAAGAATTCTTAACGTCTTTTTGTATTTCTTCCCAATTTTATTAATTAGCTTGATTCCCCAACTAGTTTTATATAATAGTAATAATCCTTCTTTTTTTACACTTTTTTTATTTTTATAAAGAAAGAATCCTACAAAAAGAATAAATGTTACTAATAGAATTAAATCGTACATCATAAAATTCCCCGATTGAACACCAAACAAATTTGCCAATTTTACCTTTTTACCTCTATTTATTATTCTACTTTTTCTTTAAGGGTCGGAAAGTTCTTTTTTTGCAATTCCTACATTTCACTTTTCCCTTAAGAATTTTTTGAGGATCAGATCTAACTTTTGTTTGACATCTTTTACAAACAAATATATTCTTAAATTCTCTATTAATTGCTTCTTGTATTTTTGCCATTTTTTGTATAAATATAATGATAATTTATAAAAATAGAATCCGAGAATCGTTTTTAAATTTTTGGTATTGCCTAAAAAGATTAAACTTTTCTTTTTATGATCTTATTTCCTTCAATATCCCAATATTCTACATTTGAATTTTCTTCAAGAGTATTCTTTATCTCTTCAGGGCAATCAATCTCCATGGTCTCAAAACTTTCAACATCCATTACACTCACCTTTTCCCCTACGGAGAGGACCTGAGCTCTTTTTTTATCGATGTTTGGGACTTCTAATTTTTCATGTCCCGGAACTACAAAAACATTTTTTTTATTATTGATAATCCCCACAGCTTCTACTCTTACTTTTGAGTGCCCATGTTTTCCTGTTTGACTTATATCCATTTTTTTAACAATATAAGCTTCTCCTTCTAAAAGAATATTTGTTCCGACTCTCGCTTCTGTAGCATTTATAACCTTAGCAACCATATAGATTTTAAAATATACCTGTTTATAAAAGTTTTTAATAATTTTAGTTATTAAACAGATGTTAGATTGCCTATTCTTAAATAAATAAAAGATTACTAAATAACCAAAACCCAAAATTCTTAAAAAGCCATTTTTGATTATGTTTAAAGGGTATCGTTTAAATGGTATTGAAAAATAAGGATTTTGTTGAAATAGAATTTACCGGAAGAACAAAAGATGGAGAGATATTTGATTCAAACGTAAAAGAAAATCTTGAGAAAGCAAATCTTAATTCTCAAGCTAAACCATTTATATTTTCATTAGGACAAGGGATGTTTCTAAAAGGAGTAGATGATTATCTTATTGGGAAGCAAGAAGAACCTAAAAAATATAAAATCGAGCTTTCTCCTGAAGATGCATTTGGTAAAAGGAATCCAAAACTAATTGAAAGAATGCCTTCTTATGTTTTTAAACAACAGAATGTGAGGCCGGTTCCAGGAGTGATGTTTAATTTTGATGGGAGAATCGGAAAGATTATAGCAGTTTCAGGAGGGAGGGTTATTGTTGATTTTAATAATCCTGTTGCAGGAAAAGATGTGATTTATGATCTTAATGTGTTAAGGAAGGTAGAAGATTTAAAAGAAAAGGTTAGGGCTCTTAACAAATTCTTTTTTAAAAAAAATTTTGATTTTGAAATTTCTAATGACAATAAGAAGATTGTAATCGACTTGGGTTCTCAAGGCCCTCAATACAACCAATATAAGAAACTTATCGAGTTATTCAACGATAAATTTAAAGAAATTTTAGGTATGAGTTTAGAGGTTAAAGAAAACCAAAACAAAGAGAATAAAACAGAAACTAAAGAGGCAAAAAAGCCTTAATTTAAGCTAAAACAACAATTCTTATAAATAGGGAGAGATAATATAGATTATGGAAGAAATATATAATAAAGGAAATTTTCCAGGTTATGACCCAAATAGAGACATTGATAAAGAACTTGAAGAAATTTTGAAAAATCAGACTTCTAAAATAAAGGTAATTGGAATTGGTGGAGGTGGGGGGAACTCTTTAGGAAGAATGAAAGAGATTGGAATTAAAGGATGCGAATTGATTGCATTGAACACAGATGCCCAAGATTTATTATATGCAAATACAGATCAAAAAATATTAATCGGGAGAGAACTTACAGGAGGATTAGGTGCAGGGAGTAATCCAAGAATAGGAGAAGAAGCTGCTAAAGAGTCTGATTCCGAGATAAAAAAGAAAATGTCTGGAAGTGATATGATATTCATAACTTGCGGTCTTGGAGGAGGTACAGGTACAGGTGCAGCTCCTGTTGTGGCTAATCTTTCTAAGAAGCAAGGTGCTCTAACTATTGGGATAGTAACCCTCCCATTTACAATTGAAGGAAAAAAAAGAATAGAAAATGCAATGAATGGTTTAGAAAGAATGGAGGGGGTGACAGATACTTTGATAGTGATTCCAAACGATAAACTTCTTGAACTTGCTCCAGAATTACCGTTGCACACGGCATTTAAGATAGCTGATGAGATTTTAACAAACTCTGTGAAAGGAATTACTGAATTAGTTATTAGTTCCGGTCTTGTTAACCTTGATTTTGCAGACGTTAAAGCAGTTATGATTGATGGGGGAGTTTCATTAATTGGGATGGGAGAATCAGATTCCCAACAAAGATCAGAAGAAGCTGTTGAAAAAGCACTAAATAATCCATTATTAGATGTAGATATATCAAATGCTTCAGGAGCACTCGTAAATATCATTGGAGGCTCTAATATGAGTCTTGATGAATGTAAATCAATAATCCAAACAGTAGGGGATAAATTGAGTCCCGATGCAAAAATGATATGGGGGGCTCAAATTTCTGAAGATATGGATAAATCGATAAGAGTTTTACTAATTGTAACAGGAGTAAAAAGCTCTCAAATAACGGGGAACGAAGAAAAGGGAAAGAAATCCAAACATGAAGAGATAGAAGACGAATTAGGAATAGAATTTTTTGAATAACTTTTTATATAACTTTTTAGATAGTATCATTACCCTAAATCTTAAAAACTCTATAAATATAATTAATTAATGGTAAATTTTAAAGAAAAATTAAGGAAGATAAATTCTTTTGTACTTAAGTGTAAAAGGGTTTGGCATATTTTAAGAAAACCGACAAAGAAAGAGTTTCAACTTATTGCAAAAGTTTCCGCAATAGCTATAATTCTTTTGGGTTTTATAGGATTTCTTGTATCAGTTATTATTAAAAGCTTTTTTTAATTAATATTTTATAGAGCTATTATCCTTCTTGTTTTATTACATTTTAGTTTTTTCTTCTTTTAAGCTCATTATTTTTATATAAAATTTTTATATTAACTTTATATCTGCATTTGATAATAGAGAATAATGTCCCTGTTTTATTATCTTAACTATAAATAAGATTAATTGTTAAAACCAAAAACCTTTAAAACCTTAATTTTTAAATAGGATAACTGCTTCTTATAAATTAAGGAGTAGCCAGAGCTAAAATGATATTTGTTATAAAAGTAACAACAAACAAAGAAGAGAAAGCTGTAGAAATGATCTCAGATAGAGTAAATAAGAAAAATCTTAATACTTACTCAGTATTAAAACCTCACGGTTTAAGGGGATATATTCTTTTAGAAGCGGAAGATAGAGAATCAGCAGAAGAATCAGTATTTAATC
>CAYZJM010000047.1:0-6537 GCA_964479015.1 Candidatus Woesearchaeota archaeon | reverse complement strand
AACCTGATAGCTTATACCATATCCTCTTATACCAAGGGATGGGGCCTCCTAGAGATTCTATAAAATCCTCTACAGAATCATGTACTTTATATTCTTCTTTGTCGTTCACCACATCCTCCATATTTATTTTCAAAGAAATCTTCTAATTTACCTTTGATAAATTTATGAAAAAAGTAAAAAGGTAATAAAAGTATTAAAAATACAAAAAAATAAAATAGTTACAGGCCAAAAAAGAGCAAATATAAAGCCAGCCCCTTCATCTATTTCATCTAAACTAAAAATAGTCATAAATTCGTATCTATAATTAAAGCTAAAAAAATAATAAACCACTTCCACTATTAAAAAGTAAACAACTAGAATTACCAAAATACTCAAAAACATATTCATTTTCTACTCCTCAATAACTCAATTCTGCTCTAATGTGCCATAGGTCAGGGCATTCAGAATTGAGTTTTTTTTCTTTTAATGATTCTTGAGCATTTAACAAGCTAGAATATTCAAACTCTTTACTCGTATTTAAATTATAGACTACAAAAAAGTCTACTTCAAGAAGACACTTCATGTTTTAACCTCCCTTAAATTTTCATACTCCACCAACGATAATCCATTTCGCTAGGAATATAATTAAAGATCTGTTTAAGAAATTTTTTCATACCTTTCTGCAAGGAGTGTTTTATTCATTAATTCCATCATTCCACCTTCTGAAAAATTCATAACAGTTTTAAGAATTGAAGGTGAGTATCCACTTATCAAATAAACACCATCTTCATTTTTTGAAACAGGAACATTAGAATAACTGTTAACATTCCAAAAGACAATTTCAGGGATAGAATATCCATATTCCTTATACTGAGCTTTTATTCTTTTAAAAGAGCTTTTTCCATAAGAAGCACAATCATCAAACTGCATATCACTTATAATATAAACTTTTTTAGGAAGTTCATCTTGTGATGCATTATCTTCTAAAGCCTTAGAAAGTATTTTACCAAATACTCTTATTAGGTCTGTGTTCATGTCCCAGTCAGCTTCACTTAAATTTCTTACTTTTTCATAAATATCATTTCCTACTATTTTTTGAACCTTAGGAGTTTTTGAAAATGTAATGAAATAATCCTTGAAAGGACCTTTATTTCTTTCAGCAATATACATTGCAAGACCAATCGAGACAGACAGAGGAATTCCAAACATACTTCCAGAAGTATCTGCTACAACAATACTATTTTCTCCATCTTCTGGAATGAAATTAGGAAGAGAATCCCATTGAAGACTTGACGCCTTTGAATCTCTGCCCTTATAAATAATGTCATAAACAATATCATTAGGAGTAAGTGTTTTAGAATTGATCTTTTCTTTTCCAGATTCAACCCTATTTAAGTAGTTCTTAAACCTACGATTATCATTCATTAAAAAAGCACAATCATATTTGTGCATAGCCTTAGATGGAACCTTTGAATATTCAATGTCTTTATATTTTTTCTTAGAAAGTTTAACTTCAACAACATCAAGGTAGTTTCTAAGATAAGAAAGAGTTTTTCTATATGTTTTTGGAGATTTGTCAAGAGCCTTAATAACATTTCTTGCCAAATTCCTTGTATTTTTTGAGGACGTGTTTTCAGAAGGAAGCCATTTTGCAAGTAAGGAAATGCCTTTTTTTTCCTTAGAATTCTTAATGTCTTCTGAAAGTTGATCTTTAATTATTGTTATTACTTTATTTTTAATTTCGTCATCAACGTCTTCTTGGATAAGAAATATAATATCATCCCACCTACCATATTCTGGAATAAGTTCCAAGAGATCCTTTATTTCGTTTGGGTATTTTTTTGCTAGATAAGAAATAACAAATTTGAAATTTTCTCTTTCTCCTTGACCTTGAAGAATGTCTCTGCTATAAAAAAGTGCCTTTTTAGCAAGAGTTTTATTTTCGCCAAAAGCTTTTATAAAATTATTGAGATAAGTTTCTTTTTCTCCTCTTAGTGCCCCTGAAGAGAAAAAGAAATCAAGAACATTATTAAGAGTTGTTTCATATGCAAGGTCTCCATTAAGAGTTTCTGTTTTAGAAGTTTCTTCTCTTAGATTTTCCATAAACTTATTCATTTTTTTTCCCCTATTCTTTAAAATTAAATTCAAGTTGCTGATTCTTCATTTTTGAAAACTTGTGATTAAAATTTACAATACAATAAAACCAACAACTACCGCTTTCATCTTTTATATAATTACCAGATTCATCTACCAATATTCTTTTGCCGTCATGACCAATACCTTTTTCAAAAAATTTAATACAAATAATATCTTTTGTTTCATGATAGCCATAAATATACCCAATTGCTTCATTTTTTTCTCTAAGTCTAACTTTAGTTCCTATAGGGTATTCTTTGCATATATCCATGAATTATCTCCTATAATCTATTTTCCAAAAATTACCATGTATATGAACTTTAATCTCTTTCTTCTTACGAAAGAAACTAAAAAACTTCTTCATTATTCGCTCCTTTAGTTATAATAATTCAAGAAACTTTAAAAAAATCATTCATCACCATTTTTATATACTGGCCAATTATCAATATTAGTATCAATGTGGTCAAAAGCAAATTGATCTTCCAGTAGTTTCGTTTCTTCATTTTCATTAAAGAAAATATTATCAGAAACTTTCTTTCGTGCTTCATCTTCATTTTCTGCTTCTACAGTATAACACTGTTCCCAAACTTCTTTCACTCCTACAATATACTTCATAAGTATGCCCCCTGGTTTTTGTTTATACTTAATTATACAATAAAAATTTTTTTTAGTCAAAAAAAAATCCCACCAAAAATGGTGGGATGGGAGGTGGGTTTTGCCTTCCTGTCAATTAACAAATCATAATAAAAAAATAATTGTGATTGATTTTTTTAAATCAATCGCTTTTAAAAAACGATTTTTATGATTAGCTTGGTTTTCAGACAGGGCTATAAAGTTGCCACCTAGACATCCCTTGGAGGAATCGAACCATCCATTTCCTACGGAGAGTAGGCGTCCTAAGCCATTAGACGAAAGGGACAAAATATATAAAAAGACTTTAAAGCCTTTTGTATAAAAAATAAAACGTCTTTTTTAAAAGAAGGAGAGGAAAGACGTAAAACCTAACTAAAGAAAACACTTAAAAAAATAAATAAAGTGTTTTAAAAGTGAAATTAGATACTCCCAAGGGGAATTGAACCCGCTATTTTGAGATTGAAAATCTCATGTCCTAACCAATTAGACGATGGGAGCAAAAAAACAAGACACAAAAAACTGTTTTTAAAATAGTTTATTTATTGCTGTATGTGTCTTATAGACATCCCTTGGAGGAATCGAACCATCCATTTCCTACGGAGAGTAGGCGTCCTAAGCCATTAGACGAAAGGGACAAAATATATTCATTTGTTATATGAACAAATGAATTATGGAGGGGGTAGGAGTCGAACCTACGGAGACTTGCTTATGAGACAAGTTTGAATACCCATTCTCCCCTCTAAAAATATCTCCTGGAGGAATCGAACCATCCATTTCCTACGGAGAGTAGGCGTCCTAGTCCATCACTTAGACGAAGGAGATAAAAGATTGTTTTTTTTTACTTTTTTAAATGGAAATATCTTACCGATTTTTCAGAAATTAGTGAAAAACAATCAAAACTAATTTCAAAATCACTGTTTCCTTCCCTCAACTGTAATTTAATTATACAACAAAAAATTTTTTTAGTCAAATTTAAAAAATTACCTTAGATGGGATTTGAACCCATACACCCATTTGAGTACTAGATCCTAAATCTAGCGTGTCTACATTCCACCACTAAGGCAAAAAAACTAGACACAATTTAACACCTATGTTTATATTTGCTGTATGTGTCTAAAAAAGGGGGTCATCCCTTGAGGGAATCGAACCGCTCATTTCCTGCTTGAGAGGCAGGCGTCCTAAGCCATTAGACGAAAGGGACAAAAACTTTAAAAACCTATTTTAAAATTAACTCTTAATTTTAAAATCACTCTTTCCTTCCCTCAACTGTAATTTAATTATACAACAAAAAATTTTTTTAGTCAAATTAAAAATTATTTTTAAGATGACATTTATTAACTTAACAAAAAATAAAAAAAGCAAATGTTCTCATCTCGGCCCATCTCGAATCATTATATTTTACCTCTTATAAGAATAAAAAATTAGAAATTATGTATTAGATTTAGTTTTTTAACCAGGCGGCATATTTTCTTGCTTCCTCCTTTGCTTTTTTTTGTAATTTAATTATACAACAAAAAATTTTTTTAGTCAATTTCAATTTTTTTTAATTAAATGCTTTTAAAAATCAAATTCTAATTGTCTGGCTATAACTCTTAAAGAATAAAAATCATAAAAATCTATACTTTCTTCCCCTGGCTTTTTTTCAAATAAGAACCACGCATATGAAAAATTTTTATTAAATTTTTTAGATGCATATTCTGCCTCTCTGCGATGACCGCCATTTAAATTAGGAATATTTGATACAGAGAAAAAACTAATGCTGCGTTCTTTTTTTATAGAAAACATGTATGTTATTAAAGGCTCAGATAACTTTCTTTTTTTAAGAATTATTTTATACAATTTGTTTTCATCTAATTTATTTATATGTTTAATAGATTTTGACATTGCATCCTCTTTTTTAAAGATAAAATGTTTTTTTAAGCCGAGTGAAACAAAACTTGTGAAAAACTCTCTTCTCCTTCACGATGTGGAGTATTATTTTTCCATTCAGAGAAGCCACCTATATTTAGGTTCTGCAAGTTGCTTACATCCCTTGGAGGAATCGAACCATCCATTTCCTACGGAGAGTAGGCGTCCTAAGCCATTAGACGAAAGGGACAAAAACCGGAGGGCGATCAACCCTCCAAAAATAATTATTTAAATACTACAAAAAAACAAAAAAGGTTCCATCTCTTACAAAGTTCATTGAATCTCCTTTTTAGGAATTCTCCGGGATACAACCAACTCGAAAACCTAAGAAAAAGTCTTTTAACCAGGCGGCATATTTTCTTGCTTCCTCCTTTGCTTTTTTTTGTAATTTAATTATACAACAAAAAATTTTTTTAGTCAATTTCAATTTTTTTTAATTAAACGCTTGACTAAAAAAAAAGATAACTATGGTAAGGGAGTCGAACCCTCTCAGTGTGCACCATGACCGTTTTCTTAAAAACGTGCTGTTACCGATGAGCCAACCAAGTTATCCATAATGTCTTTAGACGCCCTCGGGTTTGAACCGAGACATCACTTGTTTATAAGACAAGCTGCTTCACCAATTTGCATAGGCGTCTATAAATAAAATTATAAAAACTTCTTTCCTTCCCTCAACTGTAATTTAATTATACAACAAAAAATTTTTTTAGTCAATTTCATTTTTTTTAATTTAAATACTTTTTAAAAATTAAATTCTAATTGTGTATCATAATAAACAAAATCTTTTAATATATTTATAGGCCCATGTCCTTCACACGGGCTTTCACCGTCTATATAAGAAATAATGATTTTTCTCCCATGGATAGATAGTCTACCTGGTCTTCCCTTATGATAAGAGGGAAATCTAACATTTTTTTTTGCAATAATTAAATCATCATCTTTAAATTTCATCGCTAATAAAATCCTCATAAAGTTTATATCTTTCCTCTTTCAGAAAAAGACATCCTAAACAATCTCTTCCATTTACATAATCAATAAAATGATCAAAATGATTACATCCATTTCCAAAGGATTTTTCTTTACAACAACCATAGCGAACACAAGAAGGAACAAGAACAAGTCCAAGCAAAGGTTCTTTTTTTGTTATTTCTCTTTTAAGACTTTCCATCAATTCTCTTGTTTCTTTTGAGGCATTGCCAATACAAAGCCTGTCAGACATCATTTCAATAAGACTTTGTGCATTTTCAGTTTTCATGAGGTCTGTTGCCATTTCCATTGTTTGTTCAGATCTTGGAATATTGCATCTATCTGTTCGTCCTGTTTTCATGAATGCTTCAGAGTGCTTTGTGTGTCTTACAATTTGATCTGCAATCCAACGCATCAAATTTTCTTTCTTCCAATGAATTCTAAGTTCTCTTATAGGAGAATGTTCAGAAAAAAGCATTTTTCTTTTCCAGTCAGGATGAATGCCATTTGTTGGAACACTGTTTTTACCAATAGTTGTAAGGGCTGATTCTTTTACCCATTTCCATCCATCTATTTCAATAAACTTAAAATCACTTTTATCATCAGGCATACACACTTCTCCGTTTAGCTTTTTTTATTTCTCTCTCTTTGACAGAGACCATTTTTAAAATCACATGGATTATTTCTTTCAAGAATTTCTTTTGCTTCTTTATACATTTCATCATATCTTTTTGATACAATTTCAACTAACATATTCCCTCCCCCTTTGAGTTTAACTTATTATACAACAAAAAATTTTTTTAGTCAAAAATTAACCTATCCACCCAAAAGAAAATCACACCTCCTATCAGATTAGATAATACAACTTTCACCCCATTGTTGTCAATAGGCAAAAACTGAACACAAGGGTACAGA
>CAYZJM010000046.1:0-6754 GCA_964479015.1 Candidatus Woesearchaeota archaeon | reverse complement strand
ATTAGGCAAATTTAGATAAATATGCTTTCCAGTCCCGTGCAATACCACTATGCGACGTGGGCTTTACTCTAAGATTTAACAGGATTTATTTATAAAACTATAGTAATCAATACCTCTCTTCCTTCATAATATATACTAAAACACATATTTTAGATTCCTGATTTCTTTAAATAAGATGTTTGTAAAGAGGTTTCATGGCTCACACCATTATCCCTGAAGCTGAAGAAATTTTAGATAAAGAGTTCCCTGTTCTTGATAAGGGTTTTGTCAGATTAGTAGATTATATGGGCGGAGACGAAAGAGTTGTTCAATCAGCAAGAGTAAGTTACGGTCAAGGAACAAAAAATGTTCGAACGGATAGAGGATTGATAAGATACCTTATGAGAAATGAACATACCTCTCCTTTTGAACAAGTTCAATTAACATTTCACTCTAAAATGCCTATCTTCGTTGCAAGACAATGGGTTAGACATAGAACTGCAAGACTTAATGAAATCTCTGGAAGGTACTCTATAATGGAACCTGAATTTTATGTTCCTGAAGAAACCCAGGTAAATTTTCAAAGCACAAATAATAAACAAGGAAGAAGTTCAAAAACACCCCCAAAAGAACAAGTTGAAGAAATTTTAAAAGAGATTGAAAAAGAACAATCTGAATCTTATGGACTTTATAAAGGAAGAATAGATACAGGACTTGCAAAAGAGTTGTCTAGAATAAATCTCCCCCTTTCACTATATACTCAATGGTACTGGAATATAGATATGCACAATTTATTTCATTTTTTAAGATTGCGTACAGATTCTCATGCTCAAAAAGAAATTAGAGATTATGCTGATGTGATGGCAATGATCACAAAAAAAGTAGCCCCTATGTCATATGAAGCTTTTGAAGATTATCAAAAAAATTCAATTAAATTTTCCTCTAAAGAAAACGAGCTTCTAAAAGCAATAATAGAAAAAGGAGCAGAACATTTTGATTCTGATTCCGAATTTATAGAATTATGTAAAAGTGTGGATTTCGCAAAAGGAGATAACTTAACAGATAAAAGAAAACTAACCAGAGAAGGTAAGGAATTCAGACAGAAAATAAGAAAAATCCTTAATTAAAACCATATAAAACAGTGCACACAAACCAGTCAACTCACTCTTTCATTTCTATCTTTATATTAACATTCTTTGGAACTCTCATTCTCATTACACTATGAAGAACTTTTTCATTTGCAGGTAAATCTATAAGCCTTTTATGAATTCTCATCTCATAATTATCAAATGTTGCAGTTCCATCCCCATCAGGAGACTTCCTAGTTGTTATTTTAAGTTTCTTTGTTGGAAGAGGAACCGGACCTCTCATCATAACTCCTGATTTATCTGCAATTCCTTTTATAGAGCCACAAATAGAATTAAGCATTTCTATATCAGTACTATTCAGTTTTACTCTTGCTTTTGGCATACTTTACTGTCTTGTAGATAGTTTAAAAATGTTATTATAAGAATCTAAAATAGAAAATTCACATTATTAAGAAAATATAGAACCTAAAAACATTTTTATACTACCTAATTTTAAAAGAGATATAACTTTCAAGAGATATAAATTTTATAAAAATGGCAGAGGTGTTCATACAACTAAGCGTTATTATTCTTATTGTACTAGGAGTTTCACTGATAATGAGGGCTTTAAAACAGCCTTTAATAGTTGGATATATACTCTCTGGAATTTTAATAGGGCCATTTGTTCTTAATATAGCTCCTGAATCTGAAACCCTTGAGATTTTTTCAACCTTAGGAATAGCATTTTTACTTTTTATCGTTGGATTACATCTTTCTCCTAAAACTCTTAAAGATGTTGGGAAGATTTCTCTTATCACAGGAATAGGCCAAATAGTATTCACCTCTCTTATTGGATACATCCTTTCTATTCTTTTAGGATTTTCTCCTTTAATTGCACTATACATTGCAATCGCCTTAACATTTTCTTCTACAATTATTATTATGAAATTGTTATCAGATAAAGAAGACTTAGATAAATTGTATGGAAAAATCTCTGTAGGATTCCTTTTAGTTCAAGATTTTGTAGTTATCCTAATGCTAATAATTATTTCATCAATTTCAACAGGAGAAAACTATATTACTGAAATTGGGATTACATTACTAAAAGGGATTGTAATTGTAGCATTACTTATCCCTGTTAGTTTGTTTGTTCTCCCAAAATGTCAAAGATTCTTTGCAAAATCTCAAGAGTTTCTATTTGTGTTTTCAATAGCATGGGGTCTTGGATTTGCTTCATTATTTTATTATGCCGGATTAACTATTGAAGTTGGTGCTTTACTTGCAGGAATTTTACTTTCCATTTCTCCTTATAACTTAGAAATAAGCTCAAGATTAAAACCATTAAGAGACTTTTTCATTATCTCATTTTTCTTAACGCTAGGAGCTCAGATGATGTTAGAAGACATTAGCCAGTATGCACTTCCTGCAATAATTCTTTCTCTTTTCATTTTAATAGGAAACCCTTTAATTGTTATGATTCTTATGGGGTTGAAAGGTTATACTAAAAAGATAGGCTTTTCTGCTGGGCTTACTGTAGCTCAAATAAGTGAATTTTCATTAATCTTAATTGCATTAGGGGTAAATGTAGGTCATTTGCCAAGTGGAATACTTTCATTTGTAACAGTTGTAGGGATAGTTACTATAAGTGGTTCTACATATATGATAATGTATTCAGATAAGATCTATAACAAGATATCAAAATATCTTTCAATATTTGAAAAGAAAAACATATTGGAAGAACAAATTCCTAATAAAAAGATAGACACTATTTTATTTGGGTACAATAGGATAGGTTTTGGAATCTTAAAATCACTAAAAGATGCAAAAGAAAATTATCTTGTAGTCGATTTTGACCCAGAAGTAATTTCAATACTCTCAAAAATGAAAGAACCTTATGCGTATGGGGATCTTTATGATTATGAATTTTTAGATAGGCTTCCTTTAAAAAAAATCAAAAAAGCAATATCCACAATTCCTGAACCAGAATCAAACAAACTTTTAATTGAAATTGTAAAAAAGAAAAATCCTAATGCTCTTGTAATTGTTAGAGCACACAATATAAGAGATGCTTTAGAACTCTACGAAAAAGGAGCTGACTATGTTTTAACACCCCATTTTTTAGGAGGGGAGTATCTAGCAAGAATGATAAGAGAATTCAAGGGAAGCTCTAAAAAGTATGAAAAAGAGAAGAAGACCCATAAAGAAATGCTCAAAGAAATCTCTGAAAGAGGAAAAGATCATCCTCCTGTTGAAAGAGGATAAACTTCATAAAAAAATCTTATAAAGATATTTCATAAAAATTCTTTGTTTCTTTTACACTAATTTATTTTTATCTAGAATATTCTCCTTCGCCTTGTTCTTCTTGCTCTTCTTTTTCTTCTTGATCTTTCTTTACTTCTTCACCTACATCTTCTAGTCCAAAAAGAGAAAATAAGAAATCAAAAACTCTCAACAATAGCTCCATCCCAAAAATAAATATAAAATACACAAAAACCTGGCTAAAAAAATTAGGAACTTCTTGTAAATGCAAGAGTATACCGTTAAGGTTTAGTGTTCTTAGATTTGTTATTGCAAATGTTAAAAATGTTAATGGAATCAATTTTGCTAAATCTTTTGAAAAAGTTTCTCTATAATACGCAGCTAATCTCACTATCACAACTATTACTGTTGAAATCATAAGAATTGTTCCAACTTCCATCTCTTGTGCTAGAATCAATAAAAAGAGTGCAAAAACTAAGAACCATGAAAAGATTGCAAAAGGTAAAATAATAAGATATTCTAAAAAATAAAAAGCACCTGAAATTAATTTGGTTGTAAAAGGATCATCACTTTTATTATACTGATTTAAATCTAATCCAAAAATATTTTTTGCAGAAATAAATGTGTAAAACTTCCAAAAAAAGAGATAAACAAAGAGAAAACTCGCAATAGACAACATTGCCAAATTTGCAAAATCCTGAGCGATAGGAGGTAATAATGAAATTAATGCATTATAAAGCTCTCCTATTCCTAAAAAAAACTCTTCACCTCCTCCTGCCATTTTTTATATAATCTCTTTTTCTTTTTAAACTCTTTGTTCATCAAATTAAAACTCTCTTTTTTATAGATTTAGAAAAAAAATAAAGAGATAAAACTTCTCATGAAAATTTATTCAATAAATTTAAATATCAATATCTCTTAAACATTTTATGATAGATATCCGTTTCTTAAGAGAAAATCCAGAACCAATAAAAGAGAATATAAGGAGAAAAAATCAAGAAGAAAAAGTGCCTCTTGTTGATAAAATCCTTGAGATAGATAAAAAATGGAAAAAGTCAAAACAAGAAGGAGACTCTTTAAGGCAAAAAAGAAATAAAATATCTAAAGAAATTAATCAGTTTAAAAAAGATAAAGAAGAAGAAAAAGTTAAAAAATTGATAAAAGAAGCTAAAAAAATTCCAGAGGAAATCTCAAAAAACGAAGAAAAGACTAAAAAACTTGAAGAAAAAAGAGATTCTACTTTAAGTCAAATTCCAAATTTCATCTCAAAAAGGGTTCCATTAGGGAAAGATGATTCTGAAAATACTGTTGAAAAAGAAATTGGAAAACAAAGAGACTTTGATTTTGATGTAAAAAGCCATGTAGAAATAATAGAACGATTAGGACTTGGTGATTTTGAATCCTCTTCAAGAGTTTCTGGAACCGGATTTTATTATCTTGAAGGAGACCTTGCATTATTAAATCAAGCATTAATAAGATTTGCAATCGACAAAATGGGAGAAAAAGGTTTCAGATATGTTGAAACTCCATTGATACTAAATAATGAGATAATAAATAAAGTTACCGATTTAAATGACCAAGAAGTTATGATTTATCGGATAGCAAATGATAATAAATCTTTAATAGGGACTTCAGAACATTCATTAATAAGCAGATATGTGAATAAAGAGATAAACTCAAAACAACTTCCTATAAAACAATCGTCTTATTCAATGTGTTTTAGAAAAGAGATTGGAAGTCATGGGGTTGATGAAAAAGGACTTTTTAGAACACATCAATTCAATAAAGTGGAGATGATTGTAATATGTGCACCAGAAGATTCTGAAAAATTCTTTGAAGAACTTAAAAAGATCTCTGTTGAAATCTTTAAAGAACTAAAAATCCCTATAAGAATACTAAAAATCTGTTCAGGAGATTTAGGGGATTTAAAGCATGAACAAATAGATATTGAAGCTTACTCTCCAAGAAAAAAAGATTATTTTGAAGTAGGTTCATGCTCAAACCTTACTGATGCTCAAGCAAGAAGATTGGGAATTTCTACAACAATAAAGGGAGAAAGAATTGTTCCGCACACCCTTAATAATACAGCCATTGCAACATCTCGTGCACTTGTTGCAATACTTGAAAATAACCAACAAAAAGACGGGAGTATAAAAATTCCAACCGCTCTCCAAAAGTACATGAACAATAAAAAAGTCATAAAAAGGGATACGATTTAATAAAAAATTTATTCTAAAAGAGACTATAAACTTTATTACCCAAACCCTTTTAAGCCTAATTTTTCATTTAGTCTTTATGTCAAAAAGTTCAAAAACAATTGATGGAATACAGGCTTATAAAAAGCACAGATATCTTAATGGAGATGACCTTTGGGATAATGAGGTATTTAATTTATATTATCAAGAATGGAAAAAAACACAGAAGAGTGGTTTAAAAAATAAATTACTTTTAGCTCATAGTTTATTTTTATTTTCAAAAGCTCAAGAATTTCATAAAAGATACTCTCCAGATTCTCTTGGAGTAGAAGATTTATTCATTATAGGGTGGGAAGGATTAGAAAACAGAATTAATAAATATGACCCAAATAAAGGGGCCCCATTCATAAAATATGCTGAATATAAAGTAGAAGCTGAGATGAAAAAGGAAATTCAAAAGAATTATAGTATAATTAGAATTCCTGAAAGAGTTCAAATAAGATTATCAAAAGTAAGATATTATGTAGAATCCTCCAAAAGGGAAGGGAGAGGAAAACCAAGTAATGAAGAACTTTCAGAATATATGGGCATTAATCAAGAAGAAGCAAAAGATCTTTTAAATTTACTTGATAGAAAGATTATCTCACTGAATCAAAAAACAAAGATTAACTCTTCTAACGAGTTTTTAGGAGACTCTCTTGAAGGTTTCATTAGCTCTGAAAACTCATTAACATTCATTCAAGATTCTTATGAAGCCGCAGATTCAAAAATTGTTTTAGATAGTCTTTTTAAGTTAGCAAAATCAAAGGAAAAACTAACTGAAAAGGAGATAGATGTCTTAAAAAAGAGAAACGCGATAGACGGAAATCCAAAAATGTCCCAAGAAGAGATAGGGTATTTATATGGTATTACAAAATCGAGGATACAACAAATAGAAGCTAAGGGTATGGAAAAATTATCAAGAACCCAAGAGAAATTAACAAAGAGGGGAAAATTTTAACAGGATATCAATACTATAACATTATTGGATAGTAAGATATTGAAAAAGTAAGGTGATAAAAAGAGAATACAATAAGTAAGTAATATTGTAAGATAGCAATATAATAACAAAACGGTATAACAAGATAAAAACATAAAAAAGAGAAATACAATAATACAAGAAGATGACAAAGCAAAAACAGAACAAAAACCCCAAAATTTGAATATGACAAATTTTAAAAATTTTAAGAGCAATGACGAAATTGCCTGGTGTCC
>CAYZJM010000045.1:0-6867 GCA_964479015.1 Candidatus Woesearchaeota archaeon | reverse complement strand
GAGAAATCTGCAGAAGAAGTTGGAGGAATATCATTTAAGGAATTAACAAAGAAACTAACCCCTTATATTACAGAAGAAAAAGGGAGAAAAGTAGAAATAAAACCTAAAATTGTAGTTTCCATTACCTATCAAGAAATACAAAAATCCCCTACATATAATTCAGGATTTGCATTAAGATTTCCGAGGGTTGTTAATCTTCGCCCAGACAAATCTCCAAAAGAAGCAACAACAATTGAAGAAATAATAAAAGATTATGGAAAACAAAGAGTAAATATCTCCGGATATAAATAATGAAATCCAGAGTAAATTCTAAAAACCTTTATAAATGGAAATTGATTTAAAAGTAAAATGGCAGCTTCAAAAAAACAAGCAAAAAAAGATTCAAGTTATAAAATCCAAAATATTGTAGCAACAACCTCTCTTGAGAAACCAATACCTCTAACCAAATTGGCAAGAACACAACCAAACACAGAGTACAACCCAGATACCTTTCCAGGATTAGTTTTAAGAATAAAAGAGCCAAAATCAGCAGTTTTAGTATTTTCTTCAGGAAACCTTGTTTGTACAGGAACAAAATCAATTTCACAAGTAAAACAAGTAATTGAAGCAGTAATAAAACAACTTAAAAAAATAAATATAACAATTACTGCAAAACCAAAAATCACCGTTCAGAATATTGTAGCTTCAGGATACATAAATCTTAAACTTAATCTTAATTTCTTAGCTTTAGAAATGGAAAACACAGAGTATGAACCCGAACAATTTCCTGGATTAGTCTACAAATTAGACGAACCAAATGCAACTTTCCTTCTTTTTAGTAATGGAAAACTTGTTTGCACTGGGACAAAAAACAAACCTCAGCTTGAAGAAAGTATGAAACAACTTCTAAAAAATATAAAAGTTGCAATAAAAAACTACAAGTAATCATTTCTTTTTAAAATAGAAAGCATTTTCTAAACAATTAACTCTCTAAACACAAATCTATAAAAATGCCCTTTCACTTTTAAAAAAATGGCTAAAGCTAATACAAAAAGAGAAGAATTAATAAACGAAACAAAAAACTTCTTTGAATCAAATAAACAAGAGATTGGAAAGTCAAGGAGAAAAGGAACAGGAGTTATTTATCTTGATTTTATGAAAATTACAGAATTCTCAAGCAAAATCTCTGATGAGCTTCTTTCAAATCCTGAAGAAACTCTTAAGATTATGGAAATTGCTTGTGAAGAAACAGGATTAATAAAAAAACCAAGAATAAGATTAACAGATCTCCCTCAAGGACAATTCATCAACATAAGAAGCTTACGTTCAAAACATCTTGATGAACTTCTTCTTGTTGAAGGAATAATTAGACAAGCATCTGATGTTAGGCCTCAAGTTGTTAATGCAAAATTTGAGTGTCCAAGTTGTGGGACAACTCTCTCAGTTCTTCAAACAGAAAAAAAATTTAGAGAACCTGTAAGGTGTTCTTGTGGAAGGAGAGGGGGCTTCAAATTAATAAGTAAAGAAATGGTAGACACCCAAAGATTGGTTATTGAAGAGACTCCTGAAGCTCTTGCAGGAGGAGAGCAGCCAAAAAGGATAAATGTCTTTGTAAAAGAAGACCTTGTAGAACCTAAAATGGAAGAAAGAACAACCCCTGGAAGCAGAATAAAAGCTTTAGGAATTCTAAAAGAAGTCCCAGTTCCATTACATGGAGGAGGGCTTTCAACGAGGTTTGAATTAGCAATAGAAGCAAACAATATAATTTCTCTAGAAGAAAGCTTTGAAGAACTTGATATCTCTGAAGAAGATGAAAAACAGATTCTTGAACTTTCTCAAGACCCTAATCTTTTTGAAAATCTCTCTGGGAGTATAGCCCCAAGTATCTGGGGATATGAAGAAATAAAAAAATCCTTAATTTTACAACTATTCAGTGGGGTAAGAAAAGTATACCCTGATGGGCAGAAAAAAAGAGGAGATATTCATATATTACTAATAGGTGACCCTGGAGTTGCAAAATCGGTAACTTTGGGATTCATTGCAGATATCTCACCTAAAGGAAGGTATGTTGTAGGTAAATCTGCATCCGGTGCAGGATTAACAGCAACTGTTGTACGTGATGAATACCTTAAAGGATGGAGCTTAGAAGCAGGAGCAATGGTTTTAGCGAATAAAGGGCTTGTCTGTATTGATGAACTTGAAAAAATGGACCCTGAGGATAGGAGTGCAATGCATGAAGGAATGGAACAACAAACGATTACAATTTCAAAAGCAAATGTCCAAGCAACACTAAGAGCTGAAACTTCTATTCTAGCTGCTGCAAATCCTAAATTTGGGAGATTTGACCCCTATCAGCCAGTAGCTCAACAAATTGATCTTCCTCCTACTTTAATTAACCGTTTTGATATCATCTTCACCTTAAGAGATATTCCTAATAAAGAAAAAGACACAAAAATAGCAACCCATGTTTTAAATGAACATGTTACACACGGAACTAAAGAATCCATTGTCTCTAGAGATTTATTGAAAAAGTATATTGCTTATGCTAAACAAAGAATAAAACCAGTGCTAACAAAAAAAGCAATTAAGGAGATAGAAACATTTTATGTAGAGCTGAGGAACAAGCCTGTTGCCTCAGAAGGAGTTATGAGGCCAATTCCTATCTCTGCAAGACAGTTAGAGGCTTTAATAAGAATGTCTGAAGCTTCAGCAAAATTAAGACTTAGTAATGAAGTAACTGTAGAAGACTCGAAAAGGGCAATAGATATAATGAAGTACTACCTTATGCAAGTCGGTTATGATTATGAATCAAAAACATTTGATATAGATAGAATAGGAAGCAGAATAACTTCTTCTCAAAGAAACAAAGTCTTTACATTAAGAGATTTGATAACAGAACTTGAAGAAAAGCTTGGGAAGATGATTCCTATAGAAGAAATAGAAAAGAAAGCAGAAGGAAAGTTAAGTAAAGATGAACTTGAAGATGCAATTACAGAACTTGAAAAAAATAGTATAATCTTTAAACCAAAAAAAGGATATATCCAAAAGATATAAGAATTGAAAAAAGCAGATAAAATTAATAAAATACAAAAAATTAAACTTAAAAATGGCAGAAAATAGAATAAAAAGAAATATTGCATATAAACTAAGAATTGGTGATTTATTAATAGGAAAACCTGTAAACGATAATGAAAGGTTTTCTTTTTTAGAGCTTGGAAATAAAAGAATTGTAAGAGTTAATATAATTGGGAATATAATTGATAAATTTGAAAGTGAAGGTGAAAAAAAATATATCTTTATGACCATTGATGACGGCTCTGGACAAATAAGTGTAAAATCTTTTGGAGATGATATTAATAAAGTGAAGGATCTCCCTCAAGGGCAAACAGTAGTAGTAATTGGGGTCTTAAGACAATTTAACAACGAAGTTTATATATCTCCTGAAATTGTGAAAGAACTTGATCCGAGGTATCTTCTAGTAAGGAAATTAGAAATAGAAAAAGAAAGGAAACAAAATCCTCTTCCAACAACTCAATATCCAAACCAAAACAAAAATCAAATTCAAAACAACAACACAAATCAAAATAACTCTCAATCTGCAGAAACACAACCCCCGCAAGAGTCCAATTCAACAGGGCAAACAACAGAACAAAACAACTTAGATTCTCCTACCTCAATAAAAGATAGAATTCTCGGAATAATTAAAAATTCTGAACAAGAAGGGGGGGTTTATACAGATCAAATAATCATGCAAAACAAAGACGCTTCCCCAGAAATAATAAACCAAGAGATAAAAAAACTTCTTGAAGAAGGAATCATATTTGAACCACGCCCAGGAAAAGTTAGGTGGTTAGGATAAAAGTAGAAAAATAATAAAAGATTATTTTTTAGATTTCTTTCTAGCTTTCTTATTAGCTTTCTCCCAAAACTTCTTATTAGTTCTTTTTCCAATTTTATTATTAAACCAGTATGTAAAGAAGATAAGGACAAATAAACCTAATGCAGATAAAAGGAACCTAACTTTATCACTTGCATAACCCCAATAATCTCCAATACCAAAAATCATTGTTCCGATACCTCCCCCCATTAAACCAGCTCCTACAGACTCTAAATTAAAAAAAACTGCTCCAAGAATAATGACTAAAATTGCAAAAGGTAATAAAATTAAAAACCTTTTCAAAGAGTAATCTTCTCTTGCTTCATCATATTCTTCACGGCAAGAGGAATACAAATCACAACTTCCACCTTTTTCTCCTTCTTTTATATAAAATTCCTCCCATTCTCCCCCTAAAGATTCACATTCCTCTGAAGTGTTTACTCTGGTAAAAGAAAAATTACAATATTTCTCATATTCTGGGGAAGGATAAAAGCTATTAAATCCGTAAATGATTACAAACATAGTTAATATAAAAATTGCCAATCCCAAAAATAAATTCTTGACATCCATTTATTATTTAATGCTGTAAAGTTTATAAAGTCTCTTATCAAAAAAATTTTATGGGTTATGAAGAATTATTAAAAAAAGCATATAGCGAAGTAAATCAGATTGATACATCTAGTGATAGGTTTGAAATACCAAAAATCAAAGGACATTTTGAAGGTAAAAAAACAATATTAACAAACTTCTTTCAAATAGCATCTCATTTAAGCAGAAAACCAGAACATTTTCAAAAATTTATGATAAAAGAACTTGCAGCTTCTGGGCAAAAAGATGGAGAAAGGTTAATCCTAAATATTAAGGTCCCAAGCAGTAAAATAAATCAAAAAATAGAAGAGTATGCTAAAGAATTTGTTATCTGTAAAGAGTGTAAAAAACCAGATACTGAATTAATCAAAGAGCATGATAGTAGAGCCACAATGCTACACTGTCTAGCTTGTGGGGCAAAACATCCTGTTAGGAGTAAGATATAATATTCTAGCTGTATTCTCTAATTATAAAGCTTTAAAAACACGAAAATACTATAATAAAAATATAAATAAACGGAGGTTAAAATGCCAAAAGGATACTGTGTAAAATGTAAAAAGAAGGATGTTGAAATGAAAGATCCTAAAAAAACAACAACTGCAAAAGGCAAACCAATGATAAAAGGTAAATGTCCTGTTTGCGGAACAACTATGTGTACTTTCAAAGTAGATTAATTTTTAAACCATTATTTATTTTATTTATTTATGTTAGTTAAAATAATAAAGTCTTATAGAGATGTTATTGTAATTTGTGATTCTGATTTAATCGGAAAAACATTTGAAAATGAAACTCAAAAATTGGAAATCAAAGAAAGTTTCTACAAAGGAGAAGAAAATTCTCCTCAAAAAGTTGAAAAAATAATGGAAGATATGTTAAAAGAAGATGCAACATTCAATATTGTAGGAAAGGAATCAGTAAATCTTGCAATAAAAAAAGGAATAATAAAAAAAGAAAAAATCAAAGAGGTTCAGGGTGTTCCTATTGCACTAAAATTAATATAATTTTTTACTGTTAAAACCCCAATATTTATAAAAAATAAAGTTTAATTAAGATATATGAAATCTCAAAAAAAGAAGAGAGAGCAACAACCTGAACAACCAAAAATTACTCGGGCAAGACTTCCTAGAGGAAATCAGTTAATTGGAACAATAGATCAAAGATTTGGGGGTAACAAAATGAGCATCATCTGCACAGATGGAAAAACAAGAAATTGCAGAGTCCCTGGAAGATTAAAAAGAAGACTTTGGTTACGTCCCGGGAATATTGTAATGATAGAACCATGGGAATTAGACAACACTAGAGGAGATATAATATTCAAATATCCTGGAAATCAAGTATCTTGGCTAAGAAAAAATGGATATCTCAAAGATGAAAAATCAGAATTTTAATAAAATCTAAAAGATTAATTAACCAAATACTTTTTAAGATATTTCTAACTCATTAATAAGATGGAAACAATAAAACTAGACCCTCAAAAAACTAATCCCTTATTTAAAAATAAGAAAAAACTTGAAAAGGAATTAAAAATAAAGATCACCTTAAAAGAAGGTGATGTTTTGTTAGAAGGAAGACCATTAGAGGAATATTTTGCAAAAAATGTTATAGAAGCCATAGATTTTGGGTTTTCAATAAATGATGCTTTAATATTAAAAAAAGAAGAATTTTTATTTGAAATAATAAATATAAAAAATTATACTAGAAGTAAAAATTTAGAAAGAATTAGGGCAAGAATAATCGGAAAAAAAGGAACAACATTAAGAACACTATCAGAATTAACAGGATGCAAATTTGAAATTCAAAACAATGATATAGGGGTTATAGGTGAAGCAGAAAATATGAAAATAGTCCAAGAAGCAATAATCAATCTTATTAGAGGAACAAAACAAGCTAATACCTATTCGTTTTTAGAAAAACATCAACCAAAACCATTATTAGATTTAGGGTTAAAGGATGATAAAGATAAAGAAAAAAGGTCAAAAGAATAAAAGATAACAAAAAGGTTCAATAAAGATAAATAATAAACTTTAAATAAGAAATTATTCTGTTCAAATTGTGTCCTGGTAGCTCAGTCGGTAGAGCGCACGGCTGTTAAAATCTAAGCAAGGATAAACTTGCACAAACAAAGCAGAGACCGTGGTGTCGGAGGTTCGAGTCCTCCCCGGGACGTCTAATTCAAAAATCAAATAAATTATCAAATAAATTTTTAAACTTAGTTATAAAGAATTATTCTTGTTTTAATTTTAAAATTCAAAAAAAGAGAGAAAATAAAATGATTTCAATAAAAAAGAAACCAAAAACGCCTTATACTAAAATAAGAAAATCAGGGATACATAACAAAGGAGTATTTGCAAAAAAAGATATCCCAAAAGATACAAAAGTTATTGAATATGTTGGAAAAAAAATAACAAAAAGAGAATCTGATA
>CAYZJM010000044.1:0-7290 GCA_964479015.1 Candidatus Woesearchaeota archaeon | reverse complement strand
TTCCTCTTTTCTCTTTTTCTTCTCTTCTTTTATTTTTCTTTTTCTTCCTTCCGCTTGAATTTTCCTATAATGCTCTCCAAAAATTCTTTTTATATTAGATTTAATCATAGGGGATTGTTTATACTTTTTAAGGAGCTCACGATAAACATCATAACTTTCAGATTTGTCCTTATAATTTAATTTGGATAAAAGTCTTTTTTTATCTTCTTCAAATTCGTCTTCTATCTGTTTTCTTTCCCTTCTTTTATCTTTTTCTTCTTCTTTTCTCCCTTTTCTTTCCAACTTCTTCTTTCTTCTTTCTTCATCTTTTTCTTCTCTTTTTTTTCTGCCTACTTCTTTTATTTCTTTTTCTTTTAACTTCTTTTTATCTCTAGATTCACGACTCATAGACTTAAGGAAAATACTGAGAACAATAAGTGCAAATCCTATAACAATAAGGGGTCCCCCATTATAAACTAATCCTGTAACAGGAAGGGTGATGAGGATTATTCCAGAAATGATTAGGATTTTTCTAAGCCCAAATCTGATTAGAAGATAGAATAATGCGATAGTGAGGATTATCCCAAAAAGAGAATACAAAATCCCTTCAGAGAATCCAATTTCATAAAAAAACATATCCAAATCAAAATTAGACCCATTAATCAAATAGACAAGGGTAAACGAAATTAGAAGAGATAAAATTGAGGCAGGGCCCTTCTCTTGTTTGAATAGTTTAGATTTAATTAAAGCAAGATATAAAATTATAAATAAAATTAAAAATATTGCCATTAAACTAATATTAACAATATCTAAGTTTTTTAAGAAATCTTCTAAAGAAAATCTAAAATAACTCATTTGAGAAGAGCTAAAAAAATCCATTTTTAAAATAAAATTAATCTAGTTAATCTCTAAAATAGAACCTCCTTTTTATTCATAAAAATATAGATGGGTTATTTCTTTATAAATATTATTTTTTATTTGTTCTTCTTCTTTTTCAGAAATCTTAGAGATGCAAGGATTATCAAAATTAATCCTGATGTGAACGTAAATCCTTTTTGGTAAATTAAATCTGTGAGGGATAATAGGATTAAAAGAGTTCCTATAACAAATAGTGCATTATATCTTAATTTAATACATAGGAATACCCCTGCCCCCAAAGAGAATATAAATAAAAAAAGATAAACAATCTCGATTGGGAAATTAAGAGAATAAAAAATATTCTGAAGATTAAAATTGAGATTGTTAATCCCATAGGCTATTGATAAAGAAAGAGCAAAGGAAATAACACTTGCAAGAACCTTATCTCTTTTAAAAAATTTTAAAGCAGAGTAGTAAATTAATGTAAAAGAGATTATAAATGCCACAAATATTGTGAGTGTATCTGGATTAATGCTTTCTAAAAACTGACTTAGTGAAAAACTAGGATTAGAGTAGTATTGGCGAGTTTCACTTTCATAATATTGTGCACTGGAGAAACTAATTTGGAAGATTATTAAAAAAAAAGAAGAAATTAATCCTTCAATATTCTTTTTTTCCATAATCTGTTCAAGGGAGATGTTTTTTATAAAGTTATCTTAAGGAAAAATTTAAAAAAATTTAAATGGAGATTATTTAATTAAAAAACTTCCAAAGGTTTAATAAATAAAATAACTCTTATTAGATAATGGGTTCAAGAAAAAAAGGTGAGTTTAGTTCATTCGATGTTTTTGGTAATATTGTAGTAATGAAATTTTCAAAAGGGATTAAAAGAAAAGATAAAAAGAAGATCGCAAAAAGATTTCTTAAAAAAAATAAATCTGTAAAAACAGCTCTCGAAAAAACAAGAAAATTTTCAGGGAAATTTAGGAGGCAGAAAACAAGATATCTCTCAGGAGAAAAATCAAAAGAAGCAAGGTATAAAGAAAATGGGTGTGTTTTTAGATTCAACGTTGATAAAACTTATTTCTCATCAAGATTGAGTAATGAAAGAAAGGAAATTGCGAAGAAGGTAAGAGAAGGAGAAAAGGTATTGGTGATGTTTGCAGGAGTTGCACCATACTCAATTGTGATAGCTAAGAAATCAAAACCCAAATTTGTAGATTCTAATGAGATTAATAAAAAAGCAAATAAATATGCAGAATTGAATCTCAAGTTAAAAAAAACAAAAGAAAAAGTAAGAATTCTTCCAGGAGACATAACAAAGGTTGCAAAAGATCTCTCAAATGAAAATAAAAAGTATGATGTAATTGTGATGCCTCGTCCGCAGTTAAAGGATTCTTTTTTAAAGGAAGCATTTATACTTTCAAAAAAAGGAACGAGAATTTATTATTATGATTTTTGTAAAGAGGAAGATATTGAAAACATAAAGGAAAAAATAAAATTAGAAGCGAAGAAGGAAAATAAAAAATTGAGGATTATAAGTACAAAAAAAGCAGGAGAAATTGCACCTTATAAGTATAGGATAAGAGTAGATTTTAAAGTATTATAATTTTTTTTCAATGTTGATTGCAGTAGGAGCTTCTCCTCCATGCCAAGTGAATCTTGGTCTTATTCTCATAGGGTAAATTCTTTCAGAATTATCATCAAGAATTATTGCAGAACCCTTAACTCTTGGTAAATCATCCATGTATTGTTTTATTCCTTCTAAAAGATAGCTTTGCATTATGTAATTTAGAGCTCTTAAATCAGGTTCACTTGTGATCCTATGAGAAATAACGATATCCGATTGAGTCATAACGTCTCTATGAATTTGTCCTGGTTGTTGCGTTGCAAGAACAAGAGAGATTCCAGGTTGTCTCCCTTCTCTTAATAACTGAACAAGAGCGTCAGTCGCAGCAGTCTTCCCGTTTAAAGGTAAAAATTCGTGAGCTTCATCAATAAATAGCCAAACTAGAGGAGTTTCTTTTTTTTCATAATAAGAACCCACTCTTAACCCTTTTGAAATAGTTTTAATTTCCTCTTTTTTTCTTGAAGCCATTCTTTGATTGAATAATTTTCTCGAAATTAAGCTGATTACCAATGCCCTTACATTAAATGCTCCAACAGCGTTGTAAACGCTTAAATCTAGTACAGAGGTTTTTCCTCCAGAAATGAGATCTTCTATTTTACTAGCTTCTTCCTTTTTTTCAGCAAAAACCCCCCAGGTTCTTGCAGCCTCAAATAAACCTATTGCAGCATTTTTTTCGTGAGAGGAGGATATTGTATCCTTTTTAAGATTAGAGATAATATCTCCTATTCCAAATTTCCCTTTTTTTCCAAGATTTGTGATTATTCTTTCTATCAAAACGGAAATAGGGTCTACAATTCCCAATCCAAATGTGATAATCCAATCTTCAGCATCTAATTCTGTAACATCAAGTGCAAAAGATTCATCAATAGGAATTCCAGATTCTAAATAGTTATCATAGTGCCCAGAAGGAACAAAAATTTTCACAGGTAATTCTTTAGAATTTAATTTCCATTCTTTTAATAACTCCCTGTCTTTTTCATTTTTGTACTTCATTGTCCAGTATATCCCCATAGTATCAAAAATTAAAGAAGCTATATTTCCACTTACTTCTTTTGGGAGATTAGATATCTCTTCGGCTATTACTGCTAGAGAGTATGATTTTCCACTTCCTCTTTTTCCTGCTACTAAAACGACATGACTTCTTGCAACATCCATAAGTATACTATTACTTAATGAATTGTATTGGCCCATTTTTACAAACCCTTTTCCAATAAAAGAAAGACCTTTATCCCCTAATGTTTTTTTATCAGTTTCATCCCGTCCCACGATGATATCATATGGCATAGAACAAGTTAGTTAGTTAGTTTTTTAATTGTTTCGAGTTCATCTTTGATTTTCTTTCTGCATATTTCTTAATATTGTTAAAGAATGCTCCAAATCTTTCCCCATTAAGATGTTTGTTTCTTTTGTATGCTCCAGGGAAGATTTCTTCTATCAAATTTCTTTTTTGAGTTAAATCTCTCCCAAAATCATCGCTCAATGATCTCGCTTTTGTATAAAAAGACATATAGTCTGGTTTTCTTCTTTGAGTTTTAAACCTATCTTGAATTGCTCTTTGAGAATTTGCATATCCTCTAACCTTTTCTCTTCTTAATCTTAGTCCAGCACAGCCCATTTCGTAAAGAGAATTGTCTATTGGTTCAAAACCCCATCTATCACACAATGTAGCATATTTTTCTGCATCTTGGTCAGCCCTAACATTTTCCAAAATTCTTGCTTCTTCAATGACACTCTCTTCGATTCCTTTGGATTGTTTTTTGAGGTCTTCCATATTTCACTACTGAGTAATGACTATTTAAATCTTGCGGAATATACTTTTAAATAACTAAAATGATTGAATATAATATGAATATCAATTTTATACCTACTGATTATGATTATTTTGATTTTAAAGGAAGAAACTATGTGAGAGTTATAGGGAGAGATGGAAAAGGCAAGAGAGTATGCTTAATAGATACTTGTCCGATATATTTTTGGGCAATCTTAGAAGATGATTTAAGTAAAAAAAGTACGGAAAAAATAAAAAGAGAAATAGAAAAAATAAAGTTAGATGTTAAAGGAAGAAAAACAGAGGTTGAAAAAGTTGAGATTCAGAATAAAAAGTTTCTTGGGAGAGATGCAAAAGCATTAAAGATTTTTGCAACCAACTACAAAGATTTACACGAAATTGCAAGTGAAATAAGTATGAAAGGGGTAAAAAAAAGGAGAGGGTATGATTTAGGATTTGTAACTCATTATATAATAGAGAAAAAGTTAAAGCCCTTGCAATGGTATGATATCTCTACAGAAATTTTAGATGAAGGAGATTTTGAGGGTAGATGTAAAAGTTTAGATGTAGATTTATGTGTAAAACCAGAGAAAATAAAAGAGATAGACAAAGAAGATTTTTCTCCAAAAGTTCTTGCATATGATATAGAGTGTGATGATTTAAGGATAGGTGAAGGAGAAATTTTAATGGTCTCTTTAGTCTCCGATAATTTCAAAAAAGTTATTACTTGGAAAAAAAATAGTAAACACGAGAAGCAAAATTTTGTAGAGTATGTTCAGAATGAAGGAGAGCTTTTGGAAAGATTTGTAGAGTGTGTAAAAAAGATTTCTCCCGATTTTTTAGTAGGTTATTTCTCAGATGGATTTGATTTGCCTTATTTAAAATCAAGAGCAGAACATCTTAAGGTCCCGCTTAATTTAGGATTGGATAATAAAAAGCCAAAATTTTATAGAGGTAATATTCCTTCAGGAAAGATATCTGGAATAGTTCATGTAGATTTGTTAAAATTTATTCAAAACACATATTCTCAATATATGCAATCTGAAACACTTTCTTTAAATGAAGTTTCAAAAGAATTTCTTGGAGATAGTAAGAAGGATTTTAAAATTCAACACTCTTCAAAATTAAAAGATGAAGGATGGAAAAAGTATTATGAGTATAATCTCCATGATTCAGTATTAACCTATAATCTTTTTCAGAAATTTTGGGAAGATCTTTTAGGATTTACTAAAGTGATGCAAGAACCAATTTTTGAAGTTTCAAGAAACGGGATGTCTAAAAATGTAGATTCTTATATCCTCCATAATCTTGAAAAATTTGATGAGATTCCTGAAAAGAGACCAACCCATGAAGAGATTTCTGAAAGAAGAAGAAAAGGAAAATATGAAGGGGCTTTTGTTTTTGAGCCAATTCCTAATTTATATGAAGATATAGTGATATTTGATTTTACAAGTAGTTATGGGAGCATGATAGTAACATATAACTTATCAAAATCCACCCTATTGGAAAAACCCACAAAAAATTCACATAATATAGAAACAGAGGGGGAAAAATTATATTTTTCAAGAAAACCGGGTTTTTTTCCTGAGATGTTAAAAGAGATTATAGAAAAAAGAAAACAATACAAAAAAGAATTAAAGAAAAAACCGAATCCAATCAAAAAAGCAAGAAGTAATGCTTACAAACTTCTTGCAAACTCTTCTTATGGATATCAGGGTTTTTTTGGAGCAAGGTATTATTGTAGAGAAGCAGCTGCAGCAACTGCTTCATTTGCAAAAAAATCAATAAAAGATTCAATAGAAAAAATTAACAAAGCAGGATTTAAGACAATTTATTCAGATACTGATAGTATTGCTTTCCTTATAAATAATACCTCAGAGACTCAGATTAAAAGTTTTCTTGAATATTTAAATTCCCAACTTCCAGGAATAATGGAGTTAGAAATTGAAGGATTTTTTTCTAGGGGGATTTGGGTGACAAAAAGAACAGGCAAAATCGGGGCAAAGAAGAAATATGCATTGATAGAAAAAAATGGAAAATTAAAAATTAGAGGATTTGAGACAGTTAGAAGAGATTGGTGCCCTCTTGCAAGAGAAATTCAAAATAATGTGATAAGAAAAGTTCTTGAAGATGGTGATGAAAAGAGAGCTTTGGAATTTGTTAAGAGGACCATCAAAAAAATAAAGAAAAGGGAAATTTCTAGAGATGAGTTTATAATCAAAACACAATTAAAAAAGCCATTATCTGAGTATAAAGCAATTTCACCCCATGTGATTGCAGCAAGAAAGATGATTGAAAATGAGGTTACAATAGGTCAAGGAAATTTGATAGAATATTTTATTGCAGAATCAAAACAAAAGAAAAAACTTGTGCGGGAAAAAGTAAAGCTTCCAGATGAAGAAGGGGAATATGATATTCAGTATTATTTGGAACACCAGATTATCCCTGCTGTAGAAAATATTTTTCAGATTTTTAGTATAGATATAAAAGAAGTTATAGAACAAAGAAGACAGACAACACTTGAGAATTTTTAGTGTTTTTGTGTTTACTATAATAAAATATAGATAGTTTAAGATAAAAATTAGAAATAATTTAATAATGTTAAACTAAACAGTTCAAATAAAAAAATAAACAAATAAAAATGAGCAAAGAGATAAAACCAAAAGAAGTTTTTCTTGAAAGAATGAAAAGAATACTTGGAGGGGATTATGAAAATTATCTAAATTCTCTCCATAAAGAATCTTTAAAATCAATAAGAGTAAATAAAATAAAAATTTCTCCAAGCGATTTAAAGAAAAGATTAGAAAAGAAGGGATGGAAATTAAATCAACCTTTTAAGAAATATCCTGAGATAATCACAATTGATTCAAGATTAAATCCTGGGGAGTTAGGAAGAACATTAGAACACCTTTTAGGATATTATTATGTGCAAGAAATTTCAAGTACATTTCCAGTAGGAATCTTAAACCCAAAGCCCGGAGATTTTGTTCTTGATTTAGCTGCAGCCCCTGGAAGTAAAACTACTCAAATTGCATCTGAAATGAAAAATGAAGGA
>CAYZJM010000043.1:0-7575 GCA_964479015.1 Candidatus Woesearchaeota archaeon | reverse complement strand
CTAGCCGAGGAATAACCCAGATTCCAATAAAAGCCCCCAGCATTAGCGGAACTAGTCCAATCACCACCCAGACGAGCAACACGCCAGACAATATTTTGAGAATAAGAGTCGCAAAAATAATCACTAGCAGAACCACCACTTACAGAAATTGGCAAAAATCCAAAATCGTGTGTTACAGACCAAAAATGCTCACTAAAATATCCGTTTGTGCTCCCCAATGCTCCAATTTCTGTATAGCCTGTAGTGGTATCACTAGTAAATCCATGATCTGCATAATAAGCAACGTTATCATTTACATTTAAACCATCAATAAATGTCCAAATATTTCCAAATGGATTTTCTACTCCACGATATGAAACTGCATTCGTGCTTGATACTTCTGTTGCTCCATTTTCTAGCGTGTTAATAACCACCCAACCTGAGCTATTACCCAATGCACTTGTATGCCCTGTGTCCTGACTGTAATTTCCTGTTCCTGAGTCAAGGTTTGTTATGCCTGCACTCAAGCCCTTTGTTTCACTTTGCCAATCCAGTGACACAAACTCTATTACAAATAGCAATTGCATAGCACAAACTGCTAAATAATCATGTAGATTCCAATTGTACCCACGATTCTGAGCCATTGTCCGTGCTTCTTCGATATCAAAATGTGTTGTATCCCCACTTAACGGCTGTAATCCCGCAACGGAAGCTAATATGTCGTTTGCATTGTCAAATGTGCCATCACCAATATAAGTAGAACCTGTAACATCATACGCTGTAGCCTCATATGCCCCTACATAAATATAGTCAACTACTGCTCCATCTCTTATAAATGCAGGATGAAGTGAGAAACCAGGAAGTTTTACAGCAGATACCCAATAACTATACTTGTCATTCACAGAATCATATGCAGAACGATAATAAAATTTTGCAATTTCAACCATGACCTGACCATTACTGCCATCCTCAACATAGGTAGGGTCACCATGATATGCATTGATTGTACCGTCGTCTGCTCTGTTACAGCGTTTCCAATCGAAGGGAGCTACACCGTCATAATCACTTAGTACGGTAGTAACATCTCCTACTGTATTATAAGTGTATGATTTACCAATGGAATTACCAAGTGCAGAAAGTGTATCAGTAGAGTGGTCGTATTCTATACCGAATTGATCATGTGCATATTCAAGTTGTTCGATTCTATCTGTATTGTCCTTAACCGTCTCTGTAGTACGTCCTGAACCTGCAATCTCAGCAAGTGCGCCTTTAATATCTGATGCTGTATATCTCTCATCGGTATCTGTATAATCTCCATCTTCTGCTTGTGTTTTAACCTTCTCATCAACACTATTTGTTGTAGATGAATCTCCTTCTAAAGTGTCTAATCTGCCCTCATGGTCTACTAAATTTTCATCAGTCCATCCAGATCCTCTTACTGATTTTAAAAAATTCTCTTCTGATATTTTCTTTACATCTTCAAGCTCTTCACCTTGCTGTATACCAATCCAATCAGTACGATTTGTAGAAGTTGCTTCTCTTTCAATATCAGCATAAGTTTTTGATCTCTTTTTTAAACTCATTTATTTATTAAATCTCCTATATTAAATTCCAAATCCAAGAAATTCATCTTCACTAAATCCTAATAAACTATCTTCAGAATATCCAAGAATCATTCTAACTTGTTCACCAACAGTTTCACATAATCTTACAATTTCTACTTCTTCTGTATCAGAATCTCCAATATATAATGACATTAAATTTCCAACAAAATCTTTCATTCCAATGTTATTTAAACCATCTAAAGAAGTAAACCCTGTAAAGGAATCAACTTCAGTTGTATCTATATAAATCTTTCCATTTCCACTATCATCTATTGATATTGATAGAACATGAAATAAATCATCAAATAAATTGGTTGCATTACCAGAAGAACCAAATTCTGTTCCAGTAGAATCATTTATTATAATAGTTTCAGTAGATTGATTAATCTTTATAAAATTATTTGCAGAACCAGAATTTCCAAAAATAATTCCATCATTGTTTGTTGGTTCAACAATAAATATTAAAGTTCCTGTAGATAAAGTAACAGGACTAACAATTTCTAATTCTGTAGATCCATCAAAAGAAAGAGATTCAATAGAATCAAGAATTTTTATAAACTCTGGTTGATCAGCTTCTGTTGTTTGAACAAAATCTTCTGTTCCTTTTCTATCATGAAAACTAGAAATATAAGAAGTTCCAAATAGATCTCCACAAAAAATTGGATATGGATACCATTCTAATAAATCTCCAGAATCTCCAGTAGAAAAAGCTTTCATAGATAAATCAGTAGCATCTGCTTGTGCTTCAAAATAAAGAGTATGTTTTCCTGTAGAATAGCTATCAGAAGCAATAAGCACATTGCTAAGATTATCTAGAAAAGACAATGTCATAGAACCAGTAGTTTCAATTCTAAATACTATTTTATAGATTCGTTTTTCTTTTAATCCTCCAGAAACTGCTTGAGAAATTGTATGATCATTTACTCCATCATATGAAGCTTTTCCATTTGCAATTGTCCAAGAAGCTTCAGTAGTCCAACCTGTTGAATCAACAAATTTTTCATTAGAAAATAAAGAATATCCATAAAATTCATTTTCTATGCTAGAAACAACAGTATATCTTAATACATTTCTTAAATCAGAACTTTCATAAATATGAATTAAATTAGTTGGTAAATCAAGATAATGAATCCAATAATCTGAACCAGGAAATTTTCCATAATAAGTTTTTATTTTTATATCTATGGCAGTAGAATCATATTTTTCATAAGTTTGAAGGGCTGAAGATGAAGAAACAAATATTCTAGGAACAGTATCTTCCAAAGGATTATTATAATGATAGATCCAAGCTTTTTCTGATTTTACATATCCAGAGCCACTGTCTATAAGTGTATAAATAGGAAATCCTCTTGAAAGTCCCTGATGATTTATTTCATATCCTAAATTCTCTAAAAGAGCTTTTCCAAAAAGATAAAATTCATGTTTTGTTTCAGAAGTTCTAAAATCTCCAATTAAACCATAAAAACAATAAGTTGTTTCTTTATTTAAAAGAGAACTCATTTCTGTTTTATAATTTTCTCCTGTAATTTTATAGGGAAGACCACTTCTATCAACAATAAAAGTGTCATCATCATTTATTACTGAAGATTGTCTTTCAAACTGACTAATTAGAGGCATTTTTATTCTCCCACCTGATTAATAGCATTTGGCTTTTCCCAATATTCTATAAGATCATATAAATATCCACCAAACCAAACTCTTAGTTCTCCTGAACTTTTTATATTAGCAACAGGAGGATTAAACCTATTTGTTGTTACTTCATCTTGTTCACTAATTTTCTCTATTTTTTTCATATTCTCACACCTATTACACCATTATTTAAATAGTTATTTATTCCATTAAAACCAATGAAAACTTTCAAAAATTCAAATAAAGATTCAAAATTTATAATATACTCTTGATTTTGAATTTTAATATATACTGTACTTTCTGCAAAGAAAAAATAGATTTGATCTCTTTCTTGTAAAAGAATTCCTAGATCTTCTGATACTTCAACTGAAGAATTTTTTCCATTCAGTTCTAATGAAAAATCTGCATTAATATTAATTGATAAAAAATTATTTTCATCTTTATAAAAACTAATAATTGATTGTGCAGGAGAATCCTCATAGCATCCTATAGCATAATTTTCTTCATTAGATAGGGTCTCTTCTTCATCATCTAAAAAATAAAAAGAAGTCATTAAAGCAGGAACATTTGTATTTAAATAATGAAAATCTAAAATAACTCCTCCTAAAAAATTATCTTCCCAACTTGTATCTGCATAATCTAATAAAGACTTTATTGCTCTAGAATCATCCCAAATTTCTTTTTCAAATTCTATAAAATTAGGAATACTTTGAACAACTATATAAGTATGATTAAAAAAATCCTTTACAATCATAGGTTTTTTACAGTCATTAGAAAATGTAAAAAAGACTTCTTCTGTTTCATCTAATCTTAAAACAAAAGGTTCTGTTTTAGAAACTGCTCCATGAAAAGGAATTGTAATAGTGCCTTCTTTACAAGAAACTATATAAATCCCAGAATTCAACACAAGAGATTGATCATTAATTATATCAGAATTCAGAAATAAGTTTTCATAAGAACTATGAAGATAAGAATTTCCAGGATAGTACTCAATTTCAATTAATGAATTAGAAACAATGGATCTTCTAGTTATAATTTGATGTTTTTCTATTATACCTTGAGTAATAACATTAGAGATGTTAGAAGGATGCTCTATTCTAATCATTTAGTTTAGATTCTCCAGTCTACTACAATATCATCCACACTATCCGATTTATTCTCAATTTTTATACCACCACCAATATGAACCACAAAATCATCAGTTTCAACAAAATCTATGGTATCTGCATCTACAAAAGTTGCTTCTTCATTTCTAATTTTTTCTGTAGAAGCCTGCGTCACAGATACCATATAGTTAGATGTTCCATCTACTGTTACTGATACTGATGCTTTATGAGCTTTCATAAGAAGATATAAAACATCCCCAGGTTCAAGAGTTTTACTTCCAACTAAATTAGTTAAAACTCCCTCTGAATTGAGATTTTCAATTTGTATACTCACTTTAGCAATTCTCCATTGTTTTTATTTAAAAATATGAAAAAACATTTTATGAGGAAGATGATCTCTCCAGTTTAACTTCCACCACTTTACTTTTTCCCCAAAATGTATTCTTTCTTTTATATGTCTAAATCCAAATATCTTTGGAGGGACTTTTACAACAGGATCATTGCTACAAGAGAAATGATATGAATCTATATAGTAGTCTAAAGAATCTATAAATTGTTTATTTCCTACTTTAGGACCTGCTAAAGAAAAACAGGTCACTTCTTTAGCAGGAAAATTTATTCCAATATCTACTGCACAAATAGGAGCTAATCCCCCTCCCATAGAATATCCAGAAACAATAACTTTTTTGTTTGTTCTTTTTGCAATATTCAATAAAATAACTGTTCTTATTGAATTTAATTGATATCTATTAAGATAACCACTATGTACCATTATTCTAGGATCTACATTATTATAAGGTACTTTCTTTTTAAAAAAGAAAAAATTGGTTAACCAATCATGAAAAGAATTCGTTGCCATAAATAAAACATAAATAGTATCTTCATATTCTCCTATAATACCTTCTAATCTTTTCTTAGGATTCTCTTTATAATCAGAAAAGAGAAGTGTATTTTTTAGATTTAAAGGTTCAAAACCACTATCCATGATTTTCTTCATGCTTTCTTTTGAAATATCTTTTAAAGTACTCCATTGATATCTCAGTACATAAGAAAAATATAATTTAGTAGTTAATTTCAATTTTTCTATCATAAATAGACCTGTTTTACAAAATCATTTAAATATCGTTCTGGTTCATAACCAATAAATATCTCTTTTCCATTAAAAATACTGCAATTCTCTATTGTATAAGAGATTTCTTCTACTGTTAAATTAATAGTATCACCATTGTATAAAATAGAAAAATTTATTTTTGTTTGATCAATAATTCCAAAACTATGAGAAAAAGAAGAATCTAATAAACCTTCTGCAATAAATTCTTTGTTATAAGTTCTTTTAAAAAGAATAAATTTTCCATCCCCATCTTCTATATAAAAAATTGGTGTATCTTCTTGAGGATCTGTATAACTGATAATAGAAAAATCTTCATTAAAAAGAATTGTTCCTATGGATTCTTTATCATTCATTATAAATTCAGTTTCAAAATTATATTCTCCTGAATTAAAAAGAAAAGAAAAATAGTATGCTGTTTTATCATCATATACAAAAGGATGAAAATAATTAGATTTATAAATAGAAGGAAATCTACAATCTGAAGAAGGATATAGCATAAGAGTTTCTTCCTCTTCAACAGTAAATTGTTTTGGTTCTGTTGGTGTAACTTCTGTTTGATCTATTAAAAATGAACCAAAAGCACATTGAACAACATAATCTCCAGGTTCTAAGGTAACAGATCTTTCTACAGGATTTAATGGATAAGGAAAAAGATTTTCTATATCTTCAGAAACATAGTTTGTTAGTTCTTCCTCAGTAGATAAATAAGAACTATCTGGATTCTCTTCTGTGTAAGAGTCATAATAATCACTTATAACAAACTCTTCTAAATAGGATATAATGGATTGTTCTAATTCTCCATGATAGGGAGCAAAATAATGTTTTTTCCAAACAAGACCAATTTCAAATTTTCCAAAAGAATCTACTGCTTGAAGAAGAAAAGGAATCTTATTATATTTTTCATCTTCTAAGAAAAAGAATATAAAATCATTTTTTTCTATATGATCTTCTAATTTTGAATAACCTTCTATTGGAAGAATATCATAAAAATAAGTTCTAGTCTCTTCTACTTTTTCTTGTGATCCTAGTCTATATCTATGTAAAGGCATTTCAGAAGGAAAACGAATAATCACTTCAATTTTTTCTGAAGAAAGAATTCCTTCAATATCTGTATCATGAAAGATATCTTCATTTACAGAGATTCTTATTGCTTTCATTTTTTGACCAAGGAGACCTACATTAAAATCAAATAGTCTTCTTTTAGATTTTAAAGAAGCTTTTGAAATAGATTCATATACACTCACTATTTTAATCCTTTTCTATTAGTTTAATAGTAAAAGAAACTATAAAAAATGGTCTCTAAAAATAGAGACCATAATAAAAATCAAATTATTTTATAAAAATTTAAACCCAACCATCTCTTATTTTTAACTTTTGATTAGAAGTTTCAGCATAAGTACTTTTTCCAGAAACTACTTTTCTATCATAAGCTGACTCTTGATAAACATCTAAAAGGCTTCTCAGTCTCATATAGGTTCTTTGAGCTTCCATAAGAGTTCTACATCTCAAAATATCCTCTTTAATTTTAACAACAGAAGGCTCAGAATATTCAAGATCTATGTAATAAGAAACAACCTCTTTGGGAACACCCTCAAAATCTTCTTTCTTATTTTTCTTTTCATCTTTGTCTTCTTCATTATCTTTATCTTCGGATTCATCATCCTCTTCATCTTCTTCATCATCATCATCATCATCTGAATCTTCTGGTTTTTTCTTTTTAGTTTTCTTATCGTTTTTATCATCTTTATCTTTTTCAGATACCCAAGATTTCTTTTCTTTTCTTAATTCGAGAATTTCTTTTTCAAGTTCAGTTTTCTCTTCTTCTACTTTTTCAATATAGACAAGAGCTTCTTTATACTCAGATGCAGAAACCATTCCATTCTTTTCAGCTTCAGCAACCTCATACATTTCTTTCAATTTCTTTGCATAAACTTTCATAGAATCTAGAAGTTCAGTAGTTTTGGTAAACTTATCTTCAAGGGATTCAGTTTCTTTTTTTGTTTTTTCTAAGTCTTCTTTTAAAGTAGTGAGTTCTTCAGACAAAGAATTTTTTTCATCTTCTACTGTTTTAACAGATTCTCCTTTTTTAGCAAGTTCTTTGAATTTAGTTACATCTTCTTCTAAAGCTTTTTCAATATCTTCTTTA
>CAYZJM010000042.1:0-7722 GCA_964479015.1 Candidatus Woesearchaeota archaeon | reverse complement strand
CCAAAAGATTTCTTAGAAGGAAGAAAGTTGAATGTTTATAATCCTCCTAGCCCTGAAGGATTAAAAGGGCTTGAAAATGAAGTTGAAAAAGAAGCTAAAGAAGAAGCTGAAAAGAATAAGAGTCTTCCAGTATCTTTAATAGCAGGAGTTTCTTATTCAGGTAATAGAGAATCTGTAGGAGGAAGTGCAGGTGTAAGATTGGGAGGTTCAGAAAATCTTATAAACGGCGCGGTGAGAATTAATGCTCAAAAAGGATTTGAGAAGAGGGAATCTATGGAAAGAGGTCCTACTTCTCCAGTAGGGATATACGGAGTGAATACCTCCAGAGAAAAAAACTTTAATTCTTTCGGAGCAGACCTTTTGGGATATTTTGGTAAAGATAATAAAGGTATTGTTGGAGTAGGATATAGTTATGGAAAAAGTTTAAAAGAGAGAACTTCAGAAATAAAGAGAGAAATAGTGGGGGGAAAAGATCTTGTATTAAATTCAACAAGTACCTCAGGATTTGAAAATTATAGTACAATTAGAGCATTTACCGGATTTGATATTGCTGCATTTAATCAAACAAGAGCAGGGTTTATTTTTGGTGTAGAAAAGAATTCCAATGAGAAAGAAGCAAATCTATATGCTGAACTTAATGCAACATTTCCTTTAAATAAACACGAGAAAAGATAAATGAAATCAAGATTTTTATTGATTATATTAACAACATTAATAACACTTTTTATTGTTACTAGTATAAATGCAATTTCTGTATCTTATGGAGAATGGGAAGATGGTAGCACTTCTGCAAGAATAGACAAAGGAGAAAATGTTAGTTTTAATTATTATTTTAATCATGATACTTCTTCAATGGATATAAGCATAGATTTATTTAACAGTTCAGGAAATTTAGTATATAACTTTTTAGATGAAACAGTTTCAGAAAATTTTTATTATAATGATGTGCCTGTTAATATTACACCCGAGATTTACAAAAAAAGAGGGCATTACGACCTTAGATTTTTTTCAGAAGATTCTGATGGGACCCCAAGTATTACTTCAATAAGTTTAGTGGTAGAAAATACCCCTCCTGAAATAATTTCTTCACCAGTCACAGAGATTAATAAGAAAGAAAACTATAGCTATCAAGTTGAAGCAACAGATGAAGATGATGATGATTTAAAATATTCATTAGGGGAATCTCCGGAATGGATTTTAATAGATTCAAATACTGGTCTGGTTACAGGAGAAGCTCCAGAAGTAGATTCAGATACTTCTTATATCATAGAATTATTTGTTTATGATGGGATTGAATATGACACACAAAAATATACCTTAATAGTTAAAGATGTTCCTGACACAATTCCTCCAGAAGTAGAAATAGATAAAAGCAAGGATAAAGTAGAGTTTGGGATAGAAGATGTAAATATCCAATGGGAAGCAAGAGATAATATCAAAATTGATTCTACAATCTTTGTAATAAAAAGACCAGATGAAACAATTTTGTTTAACTCTTCAGATTACGAAGGAAATGAAGTTTTTAGAAGTTCAAATTTAACTGTTTTAGGAAATTATAACATAGAATTGTGGTCGAAGGATATTTCAGGAAATGAAAAATCAATTTTAGATAGTTTTGAGGTTGTAGATACTACAAAACCAGAAATCAATATTTTAAATCCAAAAAGCAAAAAATATTTTTCATCAATGTCTGATTTAAATTATACTGTTTCAGATAATTATGAACTAGATTCTTGTTGGTATAATATAGGCGGTGAAAACTATACAATTAATTGTGGAGAGAATATAACAGGATTAGATTCTAAAGAAGGGTTTAATACATGGATTGTTTATGCAAAAGACACCTTAGGAAATATTGCAAAAGAGAGTGTTAGATTTGAGATTGATTTATTTGAAGAGGAGGATGAAACAGATACAGAACAAGAATCATATCCTAAAGAATACACTATTGAAGAAATCCCTCACAAAAACATAGGAAATGAATATTATGAAGGAGACCTAGTAAAAGATGGAACGGGGGAATCTGATTCATTTTTTGAGAGTTTCTTTAAAGGGATAGTTGGAATAGGAGGATCAATATTTGATTTCTTTAGGAATACTTTAAATAAATTGTTTTATTAATAAATTTTAAAAAATGAGAGTTAAAAGATTAGAAAAAGATAAATTTGAAGAGATTGTTTCTTCTAATAAACCACTTGAACGCCAAATTGGAAAAAGCGATTGGGATAGATTTATTATTGAAGAAGAAGGAGATGTGTTTTATTGTTTTGATTATTTTAATAATACAGTGAGCATCCTTGATTCTACCCAAAGGGCCCTTTATAATCTTCCTATAAACCAGGAAGAAAGGTGTAAATCCCATTATAACCCTCATCATGAAATTATGTATGAATAATTATTGATTCATAGAATAAGGGTTAAGATTCATAGAATAAGGGTTAATAGAAATTTTGGACCGTATTATCATAAGGATTGCCCTCTCTATATCCTTTTTGTTGGTTGTTTGTTTTATTTGAACTTCCAATAATATCGTCAATTCTTAAAACCATAATTGAAACCTCACTTGCAGAATCTATTGCTTGGCTTTTTATTTTAAGGGGTTCAATTATTTTTGCTTCAAGAGTATTCTCAATTTTATTACTAAAAAGATTCAATCCTGCATTTTTATTTCCTGAATCATGGAGTGATCTTAATTCAGTTAAAGTGTCTATAGGGTCAATTCCTGCGTTTTCTGCAAGGGTTATTGGGACACATTCGAGAGCAGAAGCAAATTCTTCTACAGCTAATTGCTCTCTTCCAGTAAGAGATTGACCAAAATGTCTTAATTCTTTAGATAATTCTATTTCTACCGCTCCCCCTCCTGCAACAAGATATCCCGAGTCAAGAGAACAAGCAACATCCCCTAATCCATCCTTTAATGCTCTTTCAATTTCATCTATAACATGTTCTGTTCCTCCATGAATTAAGATAGTTAATGCTTTAGGGTTTTCACATCCTTCTATGTATGTTAATGTATGTTCAGAATGATTTTTTTCTTTTACACTTTTAGAATACCCAAGCTGCTGAGGGGTTAATTCTTTTATGTTACTTACAATTTTACCCTTTGTAGCTTTTGAAATTTTTTCTATATCTGATTTTGAAACTCTTCTACAAGCATAAATCCCTTTTTTTGCTAAAAGATACTGGGCAAAATCATCAATCCCTTTCTGACAAAAAACAACATTTGCTCCAGAAAGCTTAATTTGTTCTATCATCTTTTGGATCTCCCTCTCTTCTTGATCAATAAAACCTTGTAACTGGTCAGGAGAAGATATAGAAATTTTTGTGTCTATATCTGGATTTTTCATTTCTAAAGGAAAATTAATAAGAGCGATTCTCGCCCCATCTACTTTTTGAGGCATATCATAAGAGACCCTTTCTTTTTCAAATACGATTCCTGAGATTAATTCTGTATTTTTTATTCCTTCTCCAGTTATTTTTTCGATTTTAATATCTTCTAAATCTATTTTTCCATCAATTTCCTCTTTAGATTTAATCTGTTTAATTGCATTTACAATAATCTCAGCAAATTTTTCTTTAGAATCTTCTGCACCTTTTCCGGTCATTGCAGTCATTGCAATTTGTTTTAATGTTTCTTCATCTTCCGGGAGAATTCTTGTAGAACTCTGTTTTAAAATTTCTTGAGCCTTTTCCGCAGCTAACCTATACCCTTTTGTGATTACTGTGGGGTGTATTTTTTGATCAAGTAATTTTTCTGCATTTTCTAATAATTTCCCCGCAATCATTACTGCAGTAGTTGTTCCATCTCCTATTTCACTTTCCTGGGTTTTTGCAATTTCAACCATCATTCTTGCTACAGGGTGATCTATTTGCATTTCTTCAAGAATTGTAACTCCATCATTAGTTACAATAATATCATCATCAGAAGAAACAAGCATTTTATCCATCCCTTTAGGCCCTAGGGTTGTTTTAACAACTTCTGCAATCATCTTTGCAGCCTGAATATTATTCCTCTGAGCATCTTTTCCAATCATTCTTTGAATATCTTCAGGCATTAAAACAACAGGTTTATCCGAATTCATATTTATTAATTTCTTAGAATTTATTTAAAGATTATTGTAATAGAAAAACTTAGAATACTCTTGAATTTAAGGGATTAACAAAGAATCAGAAGAAAAAAATGAAAAATTTATTTTAAATTTGTTATTATGATTTAACTATGCCCAAATGGTAATTAAGTTTATAAGTTATAAGAGGTTATGAATAATATGGAAGGAATCTTAGTTTCAGATATAATGACAAGGAATCCCATTACTGTGGAACCAGAGACTAGTCTACTTCAATGTGCTAAAAAGATGATTAGGAAGAAGGTGAGCGGTTTACCAATAGCAGATAACAAAAAATTTGTAGGGTTTATATCTGATAAAGATCTTTTATGGGCTCTTGTTAAAAAAAAGGGTTCTAAAAAAGAGTTATCATCTATAAATGTAAAGGATATCTCTCCAAAAAAAGTGATAACAATAAAACCTTCTGCAACAGTTAAAGACATAATAAATAAGGTAAAGAAATTTAAGTTTTATAGATTCCCTGTAGTGCAAAATGGAGAATTAGTAGGAATAGTTACTGCAGGAGATATCTTAAGTTTTAATCCAGAGGTTTATTCTGAGCTCGGAGAATTAGAAAATATAAGGGAAGAATCTGAAAAATTAAAAAGACTTGAACAAGCTAAGGGTAGAGAGATAATAAAAGATGGAATTTGTGAAGAGTGCGGAAGCAGAGCCCCCTTATATAGAGAAAATGGGTTATTGATGTGTGCTTCCTGCCTTTCTTCTGTTTAAACTATAAATTTAAAATATTATCAATTAAATTATTTTTAGATTATCTCTTTTAATCTGCTCATTTTATTTTAAATCTTTTAGGTAGATTAAACCCAAGCTCATCTGCTTTTTCTTTTACATACTCTTCTAAAGAAAGTCCTTTTTTCTCTCCTTGTCTTTTAGCTTCGGTATAATCGTTTAAATCTACAATTTTGTTTCTTATTGCATTGAATCCAATATTTTCCTTTTTTCCTGAACCCCCAATTAATATCTTATTATCGCAATCATAAGCAATTGATTGAATATTGAATGGAGAGATATTAAGAAGATTTGAAATATTTGGTTTGAGTCCTCTTTCATATATATTTATGAAAGTTTTTAGATAGTTTAAATCAATTCTTTGTTTTTCGTTGTTTACCTCCCTTTCAAAAAATATACTAGGATAAAGGGTAAATCTTACATCCCATCCTTCAGGTTCTTTAAATCCCCCTCTTTCAGATAAAGGATTTTCTACAACAAAATCAACGTCCACCTTATCACTTTCTAAAACACTACCTTTTCCATATAATTCTTTTATAATATTTTTATAAACATAACTTCCTATCACCCAAATTTTTCCTTCAGATCTTTTTTTGACAATATCATAGAACTCTTCAAATTTAGGATCTTTTTTAAGGAACTCATTAAATATAAGAGAGTACTCCTTCCTTAAGTTCATTGCTTAGATAATCCTTGAAAGTATATAAAAATTCTTGTGTTCCGAAGAATATTTAAATGGGATATGGTTTTAAAAATAAAGAGATGAAATTATAAAAAATGGCAGAAAAAGATACAATTTTTTCAAGTAAGATAAGTTATAGTGGGGTTTTCCCTTTTTCAGATTTTTATAAATTCTGTTATAATTGGCTAAGTGATGAAGCAGGATTAGAGGTTGATGAAAAGGAATATTCAGAGAAGCTTTCAGGTGATTCAAAGAATATAGATATAAAATGGGGGGGAAGTAAAAAGTTTACAGATTACTTCAAGTTTGAAACAAAAATTGAATTTAAGATAACCGGATTAAAGAAAGTTAAAATTAAGCAAGGGGGAGCAGAGATTGGAAGCAATCAAGGAAAAGTAGATGTAAAGATGAAAGGAATTCTTGTTAAAGACTATGATGGGAAATTTGAATTGACAGGTTTTAAGAAATTTTTAAGAGGTGCTTATGAAAAGTACATTATTCCTTCAAGAGTAAAAGAGTATGAAGGAAAGGTTGCGGGTTCTTGCGATGAATTTTTAAGTCAATCAAAAGCGTACCTCGATTTGGAAGGAAAGAAGTAATCTAATGGGTAATTTAACCTACTTTTTGAGAGATGAGCGTTGATATTTATAATTTTTTATACAATTTTTATAACCCTTTACCGAAATCCTTAAATAGAATTCTCTTGTCATTTCTTCATGAAAAAAGCGATATTATTTGCATTGTTATTTTTATTAGTTTTACCTTCAATATTTGCACTAAATTTTGAGGTACAAAAAGAAAGTTCTGATGAAGTAATGATTGAGGGATTAGACAATCCAATTAAAATTAATATAACTGTTACAAATATGGGAGAACAAAAAAAGGTTCAATTCTACAATTTGTTAGGATTTGAGATGAATCCAAGAGAAAAGATACTTTTTGAAGCAGGAGAAACAAAAGAAATCCCTTTAACAATTTTTCCAAGAGAAGGATTAGATGTGGAAGGATATTATACATTCAAATATTTCATTCAAGCAGAAGACAGGTCAAAGAATGAAGAGAGATTAGTGTTTAGAATGATTGGATTAGAAGATGCTTTTGAGATTTATTCTGAAGAAGTTACTCCTCCAGTTGATCAATTAACCATAAGCATAAAAAATAAGGAAAATGTAAATTTTAAAGATCTTGATGTGAAATTTAAATCTCCTTTTTTTGAAGAAGAAAGAACAATTTCTTTAGAACCTTATGAAACAAAGAACATATCCATTAAGATTGAAGAGGATAGTTTTAAGGGGTTTATGGCAGGATTTTATACATTAAATACAGAGATTGATTTAGATGGAGAGTATGGAGAGGTAGAAGGAAAGATTGAATTTTCGGAAGAGGATATTTTAGATAAATCAGAAAGAGAGTATGGTTTCTTAATTCGTACAAAAGAAGTAGAAAAAGAAAATGTGGGGAATGTTGTTATTAGTTCATCAACAAAAATAGAAAAAAATGTTCTTTCAAGATTATTCACGATTTTTTCACCTTCTCCTGATTTTGTAGAAAGAGACGGCTTTTCTGTAGAGTATACATGGGAAAATAACATTCCTCCTGGAGAAACATTAAAAATTTCTACAAAGACAAATTGGCTACTCCCCTCGTTTATTGCTTTATTTTTAGTTGCAGTAATTTTTATTATTAGAAAATATTCAATTAAGGAATTGGTGTTAAGGAAAAGAGTTTCTTTTGTGAATATTAAGGGAGGAGAGTTTGCATTAAAAGTTTCAATAACATTAAGTGCAAGAGAAGATATTGAAAATGTAACAATTGTAGATAAAATCCCTCATTTAGTAAAGTTATTTGAAAGATTTGGACAAGAAAAGCCAACAAAAATCGATGAGAAAAATAAAAGAGTAGAATGGAGCTTTAATAGGTTGGAAAAAGGAGAGAAAAGAATTCTTAGTTATATTATTTATTCTAAGGTAGGGGTTTTAGGAAAATTTGCACTTCCCACTACTAGCGCATTTTATGAAAAGAACGGATCTTTGAAAGAAACAGAATCGAATAGGGCGTTTTTTGTTGCAGAACAAAGGAATGAAAAAGAAAAAAAGTAGAAATTTTGAGCTTAAATTTATTTAATTTCTTAATTAATTTTGTCTAATTGATGTTATGCGCAATATTACCAGAGTCTATTTTTTG
>CAYZJM010000041.1:0-7860 GCA_964479015.1 Candidatus Woesearchaeota archaeon | reverse complement strand
TTCATTTATTTAAATTTTTTTCTTATTCAGTAATACTTCTATTATTTTATAACTACTGGAACGTTATCTGTTTTGTTTAAATTAGAAGTGTTTAAGTTTTCTTAACTATTAATTTTTTTATTAGTTCTAGAGAGATTGTTTTTAATTGGTATTATAATAAAAAGAAAACCCTCTCTTTTTTAAAAAGATTAAAATATTGGAATCTAAGGGTTATACTTGCAATAGGCTCTTTTTTAATTATTGATTAAGGAGGATGGAGTTTAGAGGGGGCTCTAGATTATATTCTTAAATACCCTATTAGATGGGGTTTATTTGAATTTTTGACAGGTGGTGCATGGAGAGCAGGCATCCTTTATTCAATTATTGACACAAAAAATATTAAATGAGCTGGATTTGAAATATTTTAAACAACATAAAAATATTAAAAACCCCTTATTTATGTTTAACAATGCAACAATTTATTATAACATTACTTGGAACTTTGTTTTTCTTTATCAATGGGTTTTTACTAACCTGGTTGATATTCAAAAAGACCTCCTTTTCAGAATCAATTTCCTATACAGTAATTTTTTCCGTTGCTTTCCATACAATCTTGGCTTTTATATTAGTTAAATTAAGGCTCTTTGAATTAAATTTAATCCTTTTTTCAACACTATTTGCACTCATCTTAATTGGAATTTTGATATTCATCAAGAAACAAAAAATTCAGATTTCTTGTGATAAAAATGTTTTTCCATTTATCTTAATCTTTTCTTTTATTGGAATGGCTTGGAGATGGTTCTTTAAATCCCAGGTATTCGAGTGGGGGGATGCATACACTTATTCAAGGGGGTTTGTTATAAATGAAATATTTCAAGAAGGAATCTCTAATATTTCTATACCTAATGTAGGATTTTATACAGGGATGTTGTTAGATCATTCTTCTGTTGTTGCAGGTAGGTTAGCGAGTGAATTTTATTTTTTAATTGGAATAACGGGTTTTTTTGAGACTTTTCTTGCAGTTTTTTTACTAGGATTTTTTACATATAAGGCAATATACTTATACAGACAAAATCATAAATTAGCCTTATTTGGAGCTTTTATCGTTGGATCCCTTGGTCCTGTAGAAATTTGGCACAACACTTTTACATTTTTAGGGGGAAGTTTAGCTTATGTTGGGTTGATATCTCTTTTTATTTTATATAAAGAGAAAAGAAAAAGCTTTTTTTATCTAACATTGGTATTAGGAATCACTCTTGCTTTGAGTTATTATACTGCTTCATTAGTTTTGATACTGGCCTCTTTAGGGTTTATCTCTTCTATATTTATTAGAAAAATTCTTGGAAACAAAGGGCAGAGATTTTCACTAAAATTAAAGAGTTTATTTAATAATCATAAATTTAAGCAGTATTTAATAATATTATCAACAATTTTAATAATATTTTTCTTTTTTTCCGGAGAGTCTCTCATAGATCATGCTGAAACTACTGCTGTTTCTGCAGCTCAGAATTCTTATAAAATTTCATTATTATTATTTAAAAATTCAGAGAGTTTTGATGTCTCTCAAGTAACTCCTAGTCCTATCCGCCCTTATGTAAATCAATATAAATTTTTTAGAATAAGTTCATTAAACTGGCAGAATTTGTTTATTCTTTTAATGGGATTAACATTTGTTATTAGTCTAAATAGAAGCACTAAAAAAACAGGAAAAATTTCTGAGATTGATAAGGGCATTTTAGTAGCGATGCTTCCAGCTTATATTATTGGTATGGCATTTGCATTGTTGCATTATGAACAAAGAAGTTTTTCATATCTCTTTTTCTTTATAATCTTGATAACTAGAATTCCAAAAAAATTCTTTTATTATTTTGCAGTATTTTCAATAATATTCTTTTTATTAACAGGTTATTTTCAGAACATAGAAAGAGTTAAATTTTTTGATAATTCTGAAGGAGAAATCAAGGGAGCTGAATGGGTTTCAGAGAATCTTAATAATGAAACTGTTTTAAGTGATGAAAAATTTATTAGCATTCTTATCACAGAAGGATATTATAATGTTACAGGCTTCCCAGATAATTCCCCTTTTGTAAACCCAATATTTTATGAAAAAAATTTAGAGACAATGAAAAATGCATTTTCTGCGCTGAATGTGAGTTATTTTGTGACAACAGAACGTATGCGTGAAGAGTATATACTCATGTTAAATTTCCCTCAACAACCTATGAATAATGGAGAATTTTACAAAAACAATTTCAAAAGAGTATATGATAATGGGGATGTTAGGATATATGATGTAGAAAGAAATAATGGAGATGTATAAGAATATATTTAGATACCTTAATAAATGCTTTTTCTTCTTTATCTTTACTGAATAGAGATTAAAAGAAAGGAAGAAAAAGTTAAAAACCAAAAAACAAAGAGATTGATAAAGGACAAAAGAAGACAAATAAAAAATAGATGAAAAATAAAAGGGGAGATTGATTAGTATAAATAATATTGATTTAAAAAATATAAAATGAAACACAAACCAAAAGTAATAGCAATTTTAATAGTAATGTTCCTTTTAACCCAATTTATCGGGTTATATGTTGTAAATTATTATTCAGGAATAAAGATTGTAGATGGTGAAGAGATGAATGTGACTTCTCCAGATTTGCCTCTTGGTCTTGAAACACCCGAAGTGGAAGAAGAATCTGATTTTTTGACTAATTTATTCCCTTCATTTATTTTAGCATTTGTAATGGCGATTTCTATACTCTTTTTGTTGCAAAAGTTCAAAGCTAAATTTATTTTAAAAGGATGGTTTTTTTTGGTTGTAATAATTGCGTTTATGATTTCTTTGCCCTCTTTTATGCCTCAATTTAAAAATATTTTCTGGATATCCCTAATAATAGCCCTTTCTTTAGCTTATTTTAAGATATATCAAGGGAATTTAATTGTCCATAACCTTACAGAGCTTCTAATTTACCCAGGAATTGCAGCTGTTTTTGTCCCTATTTTGAATATTTACACTGCAATACTCCTTCTTATCTTGATTTCTGTTTATGATATGTGGGCAGTTTGGCATTCAGGGATTATGCAAAAAATGGCCAAATATCAAATGGATAATCTTAAGATTATGGGGGGTTTTGTGATTCCTTATCTATCTGATAAAATGAGAAAGAAAGTTAAGAAAATGAAGAAAGCTAAAGATCCAAAGGATAAAGGGAAGAAAATAAGAGTAAATCTAGCGATTTTAGGAGGAGGAGATGTAATCTTCCCAATAATTCTTTCAGGAGTTGCTTTAAAGACATTAGGATATCTCACAGTTGGCCCATTTACTCTCCCTTTAGCATCATTTTTGGTGATATTTGGCGCTACAGCAGGATTAACAGGGTTATTTTTATTCTCAGAAAAGAAAAAGTTTTACCCTGCAATGCCCTTTATAACAATTGGAGTTCTTGTAGGATTAGGGTTAAGCTATTTAGTTTACGCTCTTTAAGTTTTTTGATAATGATGAAATGTTCCCACTGGTGAAAAGTAACATTTCAAAAGATTTATAAAAGATATAATTTTGTGTTCTTTGCAATGAGATACATAAAAAAGATAAAAAAATCATTGAAATGGAATAGTTTCCTAGAAGAAAAGAAGGAGCATCTAAAATGTTAGTCAAGCAAGAGATGATAAGTAAGGTTAAGGATTATTTTGATTTAAACATTTATGAAACAAAAGTTTGGTTAGCTCTTCTTTCAAAAGGAATTGCTTCTGCAGGGGAGATTGCTAATCTTTCGAGAGTTCCAAGAAGCAGAACATATGATGTATTAGAGAGCTTGGAAAAGAAAGGATTTGCAATAGCAAAGATAGGAAAACCCGTGAAGTATATGGGAGTTAAACCAAAGATTATTTTAGAAAAAATAAAAGGAAGTGTAAAAAAAGAAGCAGAAGAAAAGATTCAAAGATTAACAAATATAAAAGAAACAGGCGAGTTTTTAGAACTTGAAAGGATATATAAAGGAAACTTAGATTCTGTTAAAAGAGAGAACCTTTCTCTCGAATTAAAGGGAAAATCAAATATTTCTGGATATGTTAGAGGGATAATCCAAAAAGCACGTAAAGAGGTTATTGTTTGTACTGATGCAGAAGATATGAAAGCAAAATTAAGAACCTTTAGACAAACCTTTGAGATTTTAAAAAATTCAGGGATAAATGTCCTTGTAGCACTTTCTGGAGAAGAAGATTTAATAAAACATATAGAAAATTCTCTTGAGTTACAGATAAAAAGAGTCAATTTACATACAAAATTCTTTATTGTTGATAGGAGAGAAATATTATTTTATTTATCTAAAGGGATTAATCCTGGAGATAGTGAGGGAGATATAGCTGTTTGGATAAATTCTAATTTTTTTACAGAAGCATTTACAAATCTTTTTGATATGAGTTTAAAAAGCGAGAATACTCAAAGAGATATCCAAAGAAATATTCAAAGAGAATCGAATAAACTCGATAAGAAAAAAGAAAAGCAAAGAGTAACACAAAGGAAGACAAAACAAAAAGTTAAGAAGATTAAAAAATCATCTTAAAAGATTTAATAAATTTTAATTACCGAGAGAATCTTTTAAATTGAAAGAGGTTATATCCATTTCTTTCAATCTTTTAGAATTCTTTTTTTCCCATAATTTAATGAAATCCTTAAGACCATCTTCAAATTTTTCACTAGCATAAACTCTTCCTTTTTTATTAAACGTTTTTTTATGTTTTTTCTTGAATTTTTTAGTGTTCTCTTTATCTTTTATTAAAGGCCCTTGAACAATTTGTTCTCCTTTATTTTTAGCGACAAAATAGTATTTTGCACCCTTTTTTCCATTGTATTCAAAGTTAGAATTTTTTATTTTAAAGAATCTTCCTATTTCGTTATAAAGATGTTTATAAAACTTAAGGAGTTTACTTCCAGCAATATCTCCTTCTTGTTTGTTGGTTTTAGATTCTAATAAAACAAAATCAAGCCCTTTTTCTTTAGCTTCTTTTTTTGCTTTTCCAGAATTTAATTCTTTCGGGATAAACTTTTGCATTGTTGGTTCTTTTAGAAATTCCTCAGAAGCCTTTTTAAAAATTTTAAATTTTTCATTAGATAATGCAGCTAAAACATTTCTTTGTTTAAATGTAGGGTCAATTAAGATAATAGGAGATTTTAGCTTAGAAGCATTTAAGTCTAATAAAATTCTTTTTCTTTTATGGTGTTTTTCAATATCAATTATTATCTTTTTGTTGTTTGATTCTAGAATTTCAGATTTAGAAATCGCTTTTAGGAATTTTAAAAAGCTCCCATAATAAACAATTAATAACTCTAAAGAATACCCTGAAAATCCTCCTATATAAGATTCTGCACCATAGCATTTATTTGCATAACAAAAAGATTTTGCAAGAATGATATCTTTTAACATCCTATCTGATTTGATTTTTTTGTTTATATATTTAACATGGTAATATGAAAGGTCTGTTATATTTTCCGCATTTTTTGGGTTTTTTACTTTTAGTACGGGTATTACCTCAACAAAAATATTCTTATCCATACGAATGTTAAAATAGTCTCTTGAGCCGTGAATTTTTTTAACATCTTTAAAATCTTTTAATAATCTTTTAGTTAATTTAGAGATATCTTTCCCCCTATAACTTTTATCAAATCTAATGAATACATCTATATCATATTTATCTTTCTTTACAATTGTCTTTTTTGCGAAACTTCCTCCCACAAAAAATTCTGCATTAATCTTCGAGGAATTAATTCTTTTTTTAATTTTATTAGAGAAATCATTCATTATTTCATTTAATTTATCAAATTCTTCTCTTGATGGTTCAATCTTTTTTAACACCTCTTCAAGAACAGAATTATTTTTCAATATTCTTGTCATTATAAATGGTTAAACAAAAGAATACTTATAAATTATTCTGTGAGGTTTGATTAAGAAGGTTTATTTTTTTTCTTTAGAACTTTCCTTTAACTTTGATGCTAAATCAATTACATATTTTCCTTCTTCAAGTTTGTAAACGAGAGGTCTATCTCTACTAAAGAGTTTTACAAGATCAATTTCGAATTTCCCTGCACCAGTTACCTTAACAGATTCAATATCCAAAACGACAGGAACATCTTCTCTTGTAATCCCTGCCATATCTCTTATGTCTTTCTCAACTTGCTTTTTTTCTTCTTGGGGGATTTCATTAGCAGGATTTTTCTTTAGATTTTCTAACTGATCATCTCTTATATAAAAAAAGAAATGACCCCCACACTGTTTACATCCATCTAAAATTTCTCTACTCCCTGCAGGGCATATTCTCCCACAATGAACACACTGATGACTCATATCTCATATAAATAAGGGAGGTATTTAATGTTTTTGTTTATTAATCATTGATCTTTTATTAGAAAAAGACATTTCTGTAATCTTTTTTGTGAATGCTAAAAACTTCAAAAGGGCAAGCAAAAAAGGCCTTGTTTATTGATGGACAAAGAAGAAAATCAAAGAGACCTTGTTAAATAATCTCCTTTTAAAAAAAGCAATATAAGAACTTCTTTGAACCTTGATGATTAAAATATTTAAATAATCTACATTTGTATACAATTGTATATGGAAACAACAATAAGATTAAACGATTCAACAAAAGAACAACTTGATTCATTCAAACAGTATAAAAGCGAGAGTTATGACGAACTTGTGAGAAAACTTATTTATTTAGCAAAGATGTGCGAAAAAAAACCCGAACTAAGTCAAAAAACAATCCTCGAAATAAAAGAAGCAAGAGAAAGGATTAAAAGTGGAGAATTTTATACAGAAGCAGAAGCCAAGAAGATTCTTGGTTTGTAAAAAGATGTAGGGATTAAGATTTGATAAGAAATCGATTAATTTTCTGAACAAACTTGAAAAGAAAGATAAAGAGAGAATTTGGAACAAACTCCAGGAGTGTAAAATTAAACCTTTTCGTTATTTAGGCAGTCGAAAAAACATTTACAATTAAAATAAAATATTACTGATTAAGAAGAAGTTCAATCTTCTTTGGATTTTTCTTTATCTCCTTAACGATTGTTGCAGGACCGATGATTGTGAAGGCACCTAAATCTCCTCCTGATAAGAGGTTTACTAAACCGCTTTTGAGTTTACCTAGGATATTCTCTTTTCCATTTTCTGAGATAGTTGCAAGCTCAATCCCTTTAAAGTCTTTAATATGTCCAATCATTGCCATTGTATCTCCTATAAGTCTTGTTTCTTCGTCACTCTTTAATTTTCCTTGAAGAATTAAAATGTTATTTCCTAAAACAATCTTAAGTATTTTTTTGATTCTTTCATCACTCTCTAACTCTCTAATATCAGAATAAGGCATAAACTGTATTGAGAATCCCTTAAGTTTCCCAAGACTTTTCTTATTTATCCTCTTTTTTTTCATCTTTTTATATTCTTTTTTAGTCTTTATCTCTTTTTAAACTTTTTTTGAAAGTTTGAAAATAGACTCATAAAAGTCCTCCAAATTTTTTCCGTATTTAGCACTGATTCCTACAACATCATACTCTGGGAATGCTGCTTCTATCTTTTTAATGTCTGCTTTTTTTAAATCCACTTTATTTGCCACAATTAATACAGGGATTTTTCTAGCAACAAGGTTTCCTATAATTGTAATATTCACTTGGTTGTAAGGGCTTTCAGTGGCATCTAAAACAATTACAACAACATCCATATCATCTAACCATTTTATACTTTCTATAACCCCCTGTGTTGCCTCCTTTGCTCTTGTTTTAGAATCTTTTTTACTCATCTTGTATTTTAAGAAATCTTCATAATCTATTTTTGTTGCTATCCCAGGTGTATCGACCATTTTGAAAGACATTTTTTTACCCCCATATTCTATATCTAT
>CAYZJM010000040.1:0-8132 GCA_964479015.1 Candidatus Woesearchaeota archaeon | reverse complement strand
ATTTAACTCTCAAAGGCGGACTTTTTTACAGAAAATGCACAATACCTCATTTTTATTTTTTAATATTCCCTAAAACAGAATCAATCTGAGATTTTGTTTTCTTAGAAATTCCTTTATGCTCCTTCAATTGCTGAAGTGTAAAAATATTCCTTTTTAAATATCTCTTAATCTGCTCTTTTGAAATTTTAAGGATTGTAATAGGGTATAATTCATATTTTGTGATACTGTCTTCCAAACTGTTTTTGTAAGGATACTTCCATCCCATTAATCTTATTCCCACCCCTTTAGAATACTTAATTACTTGAGGAGAAAATTTTGTATTTGTTACAATCATTGGTTGAGTAAACTTATCCTCTAATTCCAAAAAGCGTGCATAAACATAAAGTGCTGTTTGAATTGATTCTCCTTCCCAAGCTCTCATATGGTGTTTTACTTCAACCATCAGTTTCTCTTCTTTTTTACGAGCAAAAACATCAATCTCATGAGGTACATTTTTTCCTTGAATTATTGGGTTCATTTCAATCTCATATCCTTGTGCTTTTAGAACCATGCCTACAAATTTTTCAAAGACAAAACCTCCTTGAATTCTCATTTTAGTCATAGCTTTTTTTAAATCATATCTTAATCCTGAGCCAGGTCTTGTTTTATCTAATTCCTCGTGGACAAAATCAAACAACTTCTCTGTTTTAATCCCATCATAAAGAATTTCCTCTACTTTTTTTAAAATAGGTTCAATTACCTCTTTATTTGCCCCTACTTTTTTTAGAGATTTGATTAATTTATTAGAATCGTAAGGCTCTTTATCTCCATTCATTTTTTCAACGAATATTTTTTTTGAACCTCTTTTTTTCATAAATTAATGAGATAACTTACAAATAAAAATGTTTGTTTTTTAAAATACATATTTAATATTTTTTATACAATCCAACTTAGTATAAATAATCCTAAACCTAAAACAAGAGAAACCCAATAAGCTCCTTTGTGCCATTTTATTATTTTTGATCCATCAAAAGGAGCTGCAGGAATCATATTAAATGCTGCTAAAAGAGAATTTATTGTTAATCCAAACCCAAAAAATGCACCCAATATTCCTTCAGGGTTAAGCAATAAAATTAAGATTAAAAAGATGATTGCGAGAGATATATTTGTTACAGGACCTGCCAGTGAAATCTTTCCGTTCTTTTCTTTAGAGATTGCACCATGGATATAAACTGCTCCTGGAGCTGCAATAATAAATCCAAAAAAAGAAACTAGTATTGCAAAAAATAACATTTTATAATCTGCTCTAAATTCTGCAAAAAGCCCATACCTTTGAGCAATATATTTATGCATTAACTCATGAAAAAGAAAACCGACCCCTGCAGTAAAAAAAGCTATTATAAAAAATATTAAAAAATCTTGAGTAAAAATTCCCCTTCCTCCAGCAGATAATAAAATAGCAAAAGCTAATGAGAGTAATAAACCGGCATATGCTAAATCCTTTTTTTCTATTTGTGAAAATTTCATCTTAACATAACCCCCTTTTTTACAAAATTTGTTCTTAACAATAACTTAATTAAGCAAACCCTTACAACAAAAGTTCTAGGTTTTATAAATATTAATAAAAAAATAAATAATGTTTTTTATATGGTTTACAATTCTGGAGCAGGGCACCCAGTAGCTTCTGAAAACGATTCTATTGTTCTCTTACCTTCATAGATTGCACCATCAATCTGAATTTCTGGAACATAACCTGTTTTTGCTTCTTGAGAACATATCTCCCTATTTTCAGTACACTCAACATAAACAGATTCTGCTGCTTCATAACCACCCAATGTTTCTATTAAATTTCTACAATGAGGGCATGTATTTGATCCATAAAAGACCAATCCGTTTTCTGAAAGGCAATCATTAAACTCTTTTAAAGATGCTATCTCTTCCTCAGAATAATCTGTCGTTGATTCTTCTTCTATTTGTGCTTCTTCTACTCCTGATTCTTCTTGAGAAGGTTGTTCTTGAGACGATTGAACCTCAGAGATAGATACTAATTCTGGAATGTAATACCCTCCATTTTTAGTAATATACTGTGGAAATGTGTTTCCTTCATAACTTACAGTAAATTCGTATACATCCCCTAAATCATTAGAACTAATAAAATCAATCTCTCCTTCTTGAATCATCCCCCCTAAAAATTCAGATAATTCTTCTTGAGCTTCTTCTTCCTCTAAAATAACCTTTCCAGTACATCCTGATTTAAAGAAAAATATCCCCCAGAGTAATAAAATTGCCAAAAGGACAAATACAGAATACTTCCAAAAGTTATCTTTTTTCATTTTTGAACTAATCTTCTCCAAAAACCCTTTTTTCTTCTTTTTCCCGGAAGCTTCTTTTTCAGAATTTTCTTTTTCAGAATTTTCTTTTTTATTTTCTTTCTCTTTTTTACTCATCTTTACCCCCTTTCATCTTTTTTAACATCTATTTTTTAAAATTTATATCTTTGATAAATCTTTTGATTTTTCAATTTTTTAATTTGGAACATTTGGAACTATTCTTTAATTGTATCTACGGTTACATAATCACAAAAAAATTTAAATAGAACCTTTTTTATGAAATAATAACAAATAAGAATTAATTAATGTGGATTGTTTACAAAATAGATTATTTATAAAATGAGTAATTCAAAGGAGATAACATTAGAGCAAGGATACAAAAAATCTATCGAATTCTTAAAAAAAAGTTCTTCTGAGTATGGATTCTTAGCTTCTCCTATAAATGCATTTAATTATAGAAGAGTATGGTCTAGAGATGGGGTTATTAATGGACTTGCAGCACTTATAAGTGGGGATAAAGAACTTATTGAAATTTTTAGAAAAACACTAAATACTCTTGCAAAATATCAAGGAAAAAAAGGACAACTACCAAGTAATGTTGACCCAATTACAAAATCTGTAAGTTATGGAAGAACAACAGGAAAGGTAGACGCAACACTTTGGTATATAATCGGATGCGGACAATACTACAGACACACAAAGGATAAAAAATTTCTAAATTATCACCTTAAAAAAATAGAAAAAGCGATAGAAATACTTGAAGCATGGGAATTTAACCAGAAAGGTTTCCTTTTCGTTCCAGATTCAGGAGATTGGGCAGACGAATCTCCAAGGCACGGATATATACTATATGATGAGTTATTATATCACAAAGCATTATTGGAATATGATTATTTATTAAAATCCGCGAAAAGAGATAATAACTACTTTAAAGAGAAAGCAGATCTTTTGAAGAACAAAATAAAAGTTAATTTTTGGCTTGACACTGAAAAAATTAATGAGGAATATATTTACCATCCTGAAATGTTTGAAGGTTTAAAAAAAGCTTATAAAGGAAAACAAAAATTTTGGATTGAAAATTTCCACCATCACGCAATCTATAAAAGATTTGATTCTTTTGCTAATTCATTGAGTATTCTGTTAGGATTCTCAGAAAATCATCAGAGAGAAAAAATATTTAACTATGTTTCAGGGATTATTGGATCAGGTTATCTAGTCCCTGCTTTTTATCCTGTAATTTTTCCAGTATATAAAAGAAAATGAAAAGAACTTAGAGGGAGTTTCTCGTTTCAATTTAAAAATAAACCTTATGATGTCCATAATGGAGGATTATGGCCTGTTGTTACTGGTTTTTATATTTCTGCATTAGTGGAAGGAGGGAAAAATCGGTTAGCGTCAAGATATCTTAAAAATTTGAATTATGCAAATTCTTTAAACAAAAAAGATAAAAAAGAAAAAGAAAAAAAGAAAAGAAAAAGAAGGAAACAAAAAGAAGGAAATAATGATGAATGGGGTTTTTACGAGTACCATCATGGTAGAAAAAGAACTCCTGAAGGAAGAAAAGGTTTAACATGGAGTGCTTCTGCTTTTATAATAGGGTACCAATCAATTAACGGAAAAAAGGTTTTTATATAAAATTCAAATCTAGTATAAAATAAAAGGAAGTATAAAATGAAATTATTTGCATCTGATATAGATAATACATTAGTCCCTCAAAAGGAAGAGATGGATGAAAAATCCTTAAAAATTCTTTCAGATAAAATTTCAAAAAGAGATATAAAAACAGTGTATGTTAGTGGAAGGCACTTTAAATCAATAATAGAAAAGAAAAAGTCTTGCAATCTTCCAACCCCTAATTTTATTTTAAGCCATGTGGGAACAAGTTTACATAAAAGAGAAGGTAAAAAATGGGTAAAAGACAGAAAGTACTCTCAATATATCTCACAAAGCTGGAACAAAAAACCTCAACCATACATAAAAAGAATTCTTAAAAACATAAAAGAACTTGAAGAACAAGAACCCGATGCACAATCTAAATTCAAACAAAGTTATTATCTTGATATCAAATATGATAAAAATGAAGTTATAAAAAAAATAAAAGCGATTCTAGATGAAAAAAGATTACACTCAAAAATAATTTACTCTGTAGATAGAATGAAAAACGTAGGTTTGATAGATATACTCCCATTAAGATCGGGAAAACAAGGAGCAATTCTTTATTTAACAAGTAGGCTTAATTTAAGTCTTGACAGAGTTTTGTTTTCAGGAGATTCTGGGAATGATTTAGATGCATTAACAATGGGGTGCAAAGCAGTGCTTGTAGGGAATGCAAGAGATGATGTAAAAGAAACACTAATAAGAGAAGCAGAAACAAAAAAAATTCTTGACAATGTTCATATTTCTAAAAAAGAGTATATAGAGGGGATCCTTGAGGGAGCTGATTATTTTAATTTCTTTTAAATCTAGAGAGACATTTAAAATTTTAGATAATTCTTATCAGATGATTCCTTCTTTCAAAGCATCTTCCCAAGATTTTATCCCTAAAGCAACAAGAGCTTCTTTATATGTTACAATCGCCCTTCCATACTTTGAAAAATCATCTACTGCAATCCTAGGGCATGCAAGTTCAACAAATGCTTTGATATTATAAAAATTCATTAATTTGTCAGGGGTAATTTCATCCATGCTAATTAGAATTACTTTTTTTCCTTCTTCTTTAAATTTTTTAACTAAATAATCTGGAGAACCGAATTTTTGCCCTGGTTTTAATCCAATAATAATCCCCACACTCTCAGATTCTTTTATTTTTTCTATTGAAATTGCCCTCTGTCTAAGAATTTTATCTCTCACTCCTTCCATATCTCTAACAGCATTATTATAAACATCGAGTAAAAAAACAGGCTTTTCAACAGATAAAACAGCTCCCATTGAGTGGAATTGATTTCCCAATATAACAAAACACTCTACATCATTTTCAATTGCTTTTAACCCTGCATACTGACATCCTACTACATGTCCTTCACACGCAACAGCACCAAGTTTTTTAGAAAGAGTAACTTCTTTTCCATTTTCCTCATAAAATTTTTTAACGTTTTCTATATCATCTTTATGTTGTATTGAGTAAGATAGACCTATTTTTTTGTATCCTTTCAATGACTTAAGAGATTTTTTGAGAATAGAACTCAAATCTAACTCATCTTTAACTTCTATATAAACAACAGGGAAATCAACATTGATAAAAGGGGCGTGACCAAAATGAATAATCAAATCAGCATCAACTTTCTTTGCTTCATCAATAGAAACAGAACATCCCCCCCAAGCGCTTTCTCCAGAAAAAACAACTTCAATTCCTAATTTTTTTTCAATATTTAATTTGTTAATAATATCAAAGATTTCTAGTGCATTCTGTTTTATTCCTTCAGCTAATTGGATTAAAACTTTTTTTGGCTTCCTTTTGTTTAACTCAGAGATTAGCTTATCTTTTTCAAAATTTAGTGTCATTTATTTTAAAGAGAAAGTAGGTTTTTAGGGTTTTCGAATCAAAGAACAAATTTACTCATAAAGTGCAATTCTATTCCTTGTTATATACTCATATGCAGAGTATGCTGCAGTACATCCTTCTGCCACTCCAGTTATAAGCTGTTTAAACGGCTTATCTGTCACATCTCCTGCTGCAAAAACTCCTTTAATGTTTGTTTCAGAAGTTTTATGGTCTATTTTTATCTCTTTTGATTCATTAACTTCCACTCCAATTGCCTCTGCTAAATCAGATAAAACAATATGCCCTATCGCGACAAAAACTCCTTGAACCTCTAACTCTTTTTTCCCTTGATAAGAACTGTCTAGAACTATCCTGTCTATTACCTCATCCCCTCTAATTTCTAAAATATTTGTTTTATTTATTACCTCAATATTCTCTCTTTCATTTACTCTCTCTAAATTTACTGGCTCTGGATGAATTTTCTCTCCTCTATAGATAATGTAAACTTTTTTTGCATATTCTGAGAGGACTAGTGCATCTTTTATTGCTGAATTTGCCCCTCCCACAATTGCAACACTCTTATTTTTGTATAATGGGCCATCACAAAGAGCACAATAACTTATTCCTTTTCCTTCAAACTCTTCTGCACCCTTAATTGTCCTTGGAAGCTTTCTCCATTTAGTCCCTGTTGCAAATAAAATTGTAGAAGACTTATATTCCTCTTTCTTTGTTTTAACCAAAAAACCTTCTTTAGTTTTTTCAACTTCTAGTGCTCTTTCTTGTTTAATATCAATATTTTCATATGATCTTGCATGCTCTTCAATTTTTTTTGCTAATTCTATTCCTCTTATTTTTTTAAATCCTGGATAGTTTTCTACTGTATCTGTTGTAGTTATTACTCCTCCAAACGGGAATTCAGAACCATGGCTATGTCCAAGAACAAGTGTCTTTAATCCTAATCTAGAAGCATACATCCCTGCAGATAATCCTGTTCCTCCTGCCCCTAAGATTATAAAATCATAATCCTTTTTTTCTTCTTTATGATTTTTCTCATCTTTTTTATTTTCCTTAAAATTTTCTTTTTCTATATTCTTCATTTCCATAAATCTCCTATTTAGATAACAAAATGCTATAATAAATTTAATACTCCTCCTCTTTTAAACATTTTCAATCAGAATCTTTACTTACCAGAGGAACAAAAACAAAACTCGGAAACTCTTCAATCTTGTTTTCAAGTCTTGTTCTTTTAATTTTTAAAATAGAATTCTTTACCGGAACAACCATAATCCCTCCAACTTTCAATTGATTTACTAACTTTTGAGGGATGTCCTCTGAAGATGCACTTACAATAATTCTATCAAAAGGAGATTCTTCTTTTAATCCTTTATCTCCACTTCTGTTTATTATTTTTATATTTTCTTTATCTTTCAAAACTTTTCTAGATTTCTCAGCTAATTGTTCTTTAATTTCCATTCCAAAAATCTCCGAATTTTTTGAAATTTCGTTCATTAATGCAAGAACATAACCACTACCAGAACCTACTTCTAGTATCTTTTGATTATCCTTTAATTCAAGAATAGTCAACATAAATGCTATAGTATAAGGTTGGGAAATTGTCTGTCCTTCCCCTATTGGAAGAGGTTTATCATGATATGCAAGTGATCTTTGTTCTTTAGAAATAAAACTTTCTCTATTAACTTCTTTAAAAGAATCTACAATATTTTTTGGAAACTTCCGGCTTTCTAAACTTCTGATAAGCTCTTCCTTTCTCATCTTATAGAAAATTCAAAAAACTGAGGGTTTAATTAAAAGATTTAATTAAGATTTTTAATTTGCTATTGCTTCCTCTTCAACTATTTCCTTTTTCTCTTCAGCTTTCTTTCCCCTTCTCTTTTTTTGGATTTGTAGAATCTCCGAAATCCCCTAATCCTGCTTCTGCTTTCTCAAGAGAAAAAGCAGTATCTGTAAGAAGTTCTCTTTTCTTTTTATCTTCATCACCTTTAACCCTTCGAGCTTCCTCCACAACAAGACTCTCTGCTAATCTTACGTGTTGCTCAGCAAGTTCAAGATTATCTTTAGATTCCTCTCTTTCTTTAGCGTTCATTTTAATATATCCACTCAGAGAAAATCCGATATATAAATCTTATGTCACTCTAAGAAAAGAAACATTATAATTAGGGGCTTAAATTTTAAAAATGTTTGGAATTGAGAGTTTTTATTGATTCAAAAAGAATGTTAAACGCCCACGCCAGGATTCGAACCTGGGAGCCCAAAAAGGGCCGGGATCATTAGGCAAATTTAGATAAATATGCTTTCCAGTCCCGTGCAATACCACTATGCGA